>CALFWA010000235.1 GCA_937928035.1 uncultured Caldilinea sp.
CGCCGGCCAGGATCTCGATGCGTCCGTTCGCCTGCGCCGTCAGTTGGCGAATGCGCTCTGCACCGAGCAAAGCGGATGGGCGTCCACCGGAGATCAGCACGCGGGTGACGCCGAGCAAGATGAGCGTTTCCAACGCCGCCGCCGGATCAGGCGTGACGTCGAAGGCGCAATGGAAGGCGGTCTGCGCTCCCTTCGCCAGCTCGACGAGATGGGCGGTGCGCCGTGCGTCGACGGAGCTATCCGGGGTCAGGCAGCCAAAGACGAAGCCATCGACGCCCGCCGCCAGTCCAAATTTTAAGTCGAGCGCCATTTGGGCGAACTCATCGGCGCCGTAGCAGAATCCCCCCTTGCGCAGGCGCAACATCATCATGATCGGCAATTGCGTCGCCGCCCGTGCGCGCTGCACCAAGGCGGCGGAAGGCGTCAACCCACCCAGGGCCAATGCCGAGCACAGCTCGATGCGATCGCCGCCCATGCGCTCGATAATTGCACAATCTTCTGCGGATGTAGCGATCAGTTCCAGAACAACGTGCATTCGATTCTCCTTGCAGAGTTTGTTAGCATTGCGTTGAATCAGTTGTCTCAAACAAAATAGACGTGTACGGCTTGCCCGCCCTGACAGGGAGTTTGATGGTTTTTCACAAAATAAATCCGGCCATGTTCAGTCACAAGAATGACGCATGAGGGTTTGTCTGGTATAATAGCATGCAATCTATAGAACAAATGGACGAGTGCACCCATGGCGGATGAACGGAGCGCGACCGGTCGCGCATTATCTTCACAAACAGAGGTCGCTCGCCGCGCACTCAGCGGCGCGGCGCAGCCCGGCGATCAACAGATCGACCATGCGCTGCGCCCACGTTCCTTACGCGAAATGATCGGCCAGGAGCGCCTGCGCGACAAGATGCAAATCTTGGTCGAAGCGGCGCGGCGCCGCGGGGACGCCCTGGACCATGTGCTACTTTACGGGCCGCCCGGCCTGGGCAAGACCACGCTTTCGCACATTCTCGCCTACGAGATGGGCGCCAACCTCAAGGTGACCGCCGGCCCCGCCATCGAGAAGGCCGGCGATCTGGCCGCCATCCTCACCAATTTGCGCAAAGGCGACATCCTCTTTATCGATGAAATTCACCGCCTGGGGCGCGCCGTCGAAGAGATCCTATACCCGGCGATGGAGGATTTCTCGCTCAACATTGTGGTCGGCAGCGGACCAGGCGCGCGCAACATCCAGATCACCTTGCCCAAATTCACCGTGGTGGGAGCGACGACGCGGCTGGCGCTGATGACCTCTCCGCTGCGCGCGCGCTTCGGCGTGGTGGAGCGCTTCGATTTTTACGAGCCGGAAGCGTTGCAAGAGATTGTGGTGCGCGCGGCGCGTTTGCTCGAGACGCCGATCGAGCCGGAAGGCTCCTGGGCGATTGCCCGCCGCGCGCGCGGCACCCCGCGCGTGGCCCTGCGGCTCTTGCGTCGCCTGCGCGACTACGCCCAGGTGCGCGCCCAAGGCGTCATCACCGCCGCGGTGGCGGAGGAGGCGCTTAGCCTCCTGGAAATCGACGAGTTGGGGCTGGACGACCTCGATCGCCGCGTGCTGCAGGCGCTCATCGTGAAGTTCGGCGGCGGCCCGGTGGGGCTAGACACGCTGGCGGCCAGCATCAGCGAGGAGCCGGATACGATCATGGACGTAGTCGAGCCCTATCTGCTGCAACTGGGGTTCCTGGATCGCACCCCGCGCGGTCGCGTCGCTACGCGCGCCGCATATGCACACCTGAACATCGAATATCCAGAACGGCCGGAGCAGGCCGGCCTGTTCGGATAATCGGAGACTTTACTCTTCGATCTCCTGCGTCTCTCCCCAGACTTCGATGGCGATGCCGGTCAACGCGCTTAAGTTGGCGACGTGCACAGCCTGCGCCTCTCTCGACCTGCGATCCTCGGGCAGCAGCGAATCGGCGATGCGTTCAATGGTCTCCAGCGGCTCTCCGCGTTGGAGCAGGCCAGGCACCACGCGGCGCAAACCATGCAGATAGGCGACGTCGGCGGCCAGTCGCTCCATCACCTTGGGCTTCTCTCGGACGGTTGAACCGACGTATGGCACGCAGAGCTGAAAATTCTCCTGTTTGATCAGCCGGGCCAACAGCCGCAGCGTCTCCAACTCGTCGCTTCCGTCGGAGCCAGGGACGATGCGCGGAGGCAAGGCGTCGCTGCCGTAATCGCCGCTTAACAGCACGCCTACGGCAGGCAAATAAACCACCGCCCCCGACTTTTGCACGTAGACGTCGAGAAAATGATCCCCCACGCGCACATGCGCCACGCCGCCGGGAGTCACCTCCACCAAAGGCAGGGGCGCCCGGGGGCGCTCGCCCGTGTATAGCGCAGCCACATCGTCCTCCAGACGAAAGCGCTCCGGCGCATCGGCGGGCGGATCGACGATTAAGAGCTGGCTGCGAATTCGCCCGACTGCGTCGACGCGGCGATCCAGCACAAACAAACTGTTGCGAGGAGGAACGCCCTCGCTGAACAGCTCGAGGTTCTGATAAAGCTGCAGAATTTGGGGACGGCTCCGACTAGATGGATCAAGCAGCGGGATCAATGCGCTCATGGTCGCTTATCTCACACGGTTCACAATAGCCGATGCGGGTCGTCGCTTCGACTAACTCAGCAGGCAAATCGGCGATGACGACGCGACCATCGGGGAGGATGAAGATGTCTGTCTCGATCGGCAGCGTCCATCCTTCCGGCGGCCTATCGCCTCTGGCTCTTTCAGGCGTCGAGGCATGGCCTGGAAGAGAGATGAACCCCTCAGGAGCCGGAGACGGTGACGTCGACATGCGCCTCGTCCTCGTAATACTCGCCTGTGCGCTCCGTCTGCTCCACCTTGCCGAGCTGTTCCAGCAGGGCGCTGATCGTTTCGCAGCCCGAGCCCTTCACGCCCTTGATGGTGTATTCCACTCGGCCGTCAGGCAGAATGGTGATTTCGATCTCCTGGCTTTGCATGGGGTCTCTCCTACGCCCAACGGCGCACGGTCAGACGAATCACGCCGTCGCGGCCCGTACGCTCTTCCACCAGCGCAAAGCCGGCGGCCTGCGTCTCTTCCAGGACTTTGTGATAGGCGTAACGCTGCTGAATGGCGTTGAGATGCGTCTGAACCGCCTTCAACTGCATGTCGTCGCCGATCGCCTCGTATGCGCCTTCCGTCGTCGGGCGAAAGGCAAAGGTTGCGCCTCGCGCCCGCACAAGCAGCGCCACCTCGCCAGAAAAGCCGCTCCATCGATGCGTGTAGCGTTGATTTTCCTGATAATCCAGCTGAAGGTCCTCCAACGCCTGTTTGAGCACTCTGAGATCGCGCAGTTCGGTTTTGATGCGCACAAATTTTGACATGACGAAATCCCTTTCAAACGGAGCCATCGCTCCCCAACGGCTGTCCCCGATACGCCCAATCCAACGCCTGCACCGTATGCCAGAGGGGAAGCGGTTTGCCGAGCAGTTCCAAATGCGTCTTGATTTGAGCCATGCAGCCAATATTGCCTGTGATGACCGCTTCGGCTTCGGTGCTCAGAATAGTGCGCGCCTTGCGTTCACCGATGGCGCGCGCCAGCTCCGGCTGTTCTAAATTATACGTCCCCGCCGAGCCGCAGCAAAGCTCCCCTTCAGGGATCTCGACAAGGCGCAGATTGGCAATCTGGCTGAGCAGTCGTCGCGGCGGCGCCGTCACCCGCTGGGCGTGCGCCAGATGACAGGCATCGTGGTAGGCCGCCGTCAGCGGCTGCAGCAGAGGCGGCGGCGTTTCGACGCCCAATTCATCCAGAAAAACGCTGACGTCGCGCACCCGGTTCCCAAACGTTTCCGCCAGGTTGGCATCCGGCTCGCCGGCAAAGAGCAGCCCATACTCATGCATGCCGGAGCCGCAGCCCGCCGCGTTGGTGATGATGGCGTCGACGTCGGTGGGAAACACCTGGAAATTGCGTCGCGCCAGTGCACGCGCATGCGCAGCCTCGCCGATGTGCAAAGAGAGCGAACCGCAGCATCCCTGGCCGCGCGGGACGACGGTTTCGACGCCGTTGCGGGCGAGCACGCGCAGCGTCGCCCAGTTGATCTGCGGGGCCAGCACCTGTTGCACGCAGCCCGCCAGCAGCGCTACGCGCGCGCGGCGTCTGCCCTGCGCCGGATAGACTTCTGGCAGCGACGGCGCCTCCGGCAGGCGTTCAGGCAGGAGGTCGAGCATAGCGCCGATCGGCGCAGGGAGCAAGGGACGCATCCATCGCCCCAGGCGGCCGCTCTGCACGGCCAGGCGGAAACGCCGAGGATAGGGCAGCGTCTCCTGAATCAGCGTGCGCACCGCCTGGTTGAGCAGCGGCCGGCGACGCGCCTCTTCGGCGCGAGCGCGGAAGGGTGTTAGCAGATGGCCATACTCGACGCCGGAAGGGCAGGCCGTGACGCAGGCCATGCAGCCCAGGCAGCGGTCGATGAACGGAAGCGCCTCAAAAGTCTCAATCCGACCTTCCAGAGACTCTTTCATAAGAAAGATGCGCCCGCGCGGAGAGTCCATCTCTTCGCCCAGGACGCGATAGGTGGGGCAGGAGGCGAGACAGAAGCCGCAATGCACGCAGGTCTCCACGGCTTTTGCCATCGCCTCGCCCTGTGGCCCTAGTGCATCGACGGGAATGGTGTGCAGCATACGCAGCGACTCATAGAATTGGGAAACGATGAAACGGATCGAGCACGCGCTTGACGCGCGCAATGAGCGACGCGCCGTTGCGCACGCCGACGAAGGGCCACTCCGCTTCTCCGCGCAGCACAAGCCCCCCCAGTTGGAGCTGGATGAGATAGGCGTCAAGGTGACCCAGGTCGCCCGGCCAGGCGATCCACGCCAGCGCAGCGCCTGCGACGTAGCGTCGTTGCGCACCGGCGGCCTGCAGCACCTGGTCGAGCGCAGGAAGAACACTGAGCGTGACCGGCGTCTTGACCAACGCCCACGTCGTCGGCGCCCAGGTGAACTCCCGGCCTGCAGACCAGAAAGCCGCCTCCTCCGGCTCCGGGAGCGGCTCGCCGCCCCCCAGCCAAGAGCGCAGACGCTCCTGCCGTTCCGCCAGCGCTGCGGCGAACCCGCCCTGACGGACGTAGAGCGTCGGTCGCTCTTCTTCGAAGACGAGATCGAGCGCCTCGAGATCGAAGTTGGAGCCGTTCAGGCGGGCGATGGTGGTCAGCGCCGCATCAAGCGAAGGCTGCGTCACGCGCAGAGTCGCATAGGCGGGCGGCTGTGGAAAGGCTTTGAAGCTAGCCTCGACGATGACGCCCAGCCTCCCCAGGCTGCCGATCATCAGCTTAGGCAGGTCGAAGCCGGCGGCGTTCTTAACGACTTTGCCCCCGCCGCGCACCAACCGGCCCTGCCCATCGACGAAGCGCACGCCGATGAGAAAGTCGCGCAGCCCGCCGTAGCGATGACGCCCCGACCCA
This sequence comes from uncultured Caldilinea sp., assembly GCA_937928035.1. GTDB lineage: Bacteria > Chloroflexota > Anaerolineae > Caldilineales > Caldilineaceae > Caldilinea. The sequence goes on from CALFWA010000235.1 coordinate 5,456, forward strand.
CTCAGCCCCGCAGCAATGGTTCCGCCGAGCGTGGCGCCCTGGTCGACCAACGGCGGGTCAAAGGGAAGATGCTGGCCATGTTCGGCGAGCAGTGCGGCGATCTCGCGCAACGAAGAGCCGGCCCGCGCCGTGAAGACAAACTCGCCGGGCTCGTACTCGACGACGCCGCGCAGCCCTCGCATGTCTAGGAGCGCCGCATTGTCGCCGTCGACGGAAGGTGGGGCAAGCGCCGGCTTGGAGCTGGCGCCTCGGACGAAAATGCGCCCATGTTCGCAGATCGCCGCCTGCACATCTTCGTAGCATTGCGGGGCGAGGATCGTCAACGTGGTCATGATTGCGCTCTGTCTACATCCGTGAAATTACGCCCTGCGCTTCCAGCGGATGCGGGCCGTGGGCGTGCAGCGCAGGCGCTTCGCCTTGGGGGAACATCTTGCCTCGATTGGCCAGCTCGTCTGGGTCAAGCGCGCGGCGCAGCTCGGCCATGACCTGGAGGTCGGTCTCGGTGAACATCGAGGGCATATGCTGGCGCTTCTCCATGCCGACACCGTGCTCGCCGGTGATAGAGCCGCCCAACGCAATGCACATCTGAATGATTTCGCCTGCCAGCGCCTCGGCGCGCTCTAGCTCGCCCGGAATGCGCCCGTTGAAGAGAATGAGCGGATGGAGGTTGCCGTCGCCGGCGTGGAAGACGTTGGCGACGCGCAGCCCATAATCCTGGCTCAGCCGTTCGATGGTCGCCAATGCCTCGCCGAGCCGACTGCGGGGAACCACGCCGTCTTGCACCAGATAATCCTGGCTGAGCCGACCGACCGCCGAAAATGCGCTCTTGCGGCCTTTCCAGATGCGGGCGCGGTCGGCGTCATCTTTGGCGACGGCGACCGTCTTGGGGTTCGAGCCTTCGATGACCTGCATCAGATGGGCGAACTCCGCTTCGACCTGGATGCGTTCGCCTTCCAACTCCACGATCAGGAGCGCAGCCGCATCGCGCGGGTAGCCAGCCTGCACCGCCGCCTCCGCCGCCTCAATGGCGAGCGCGTCCATGATCTCCATAGCCCCGGGCAACAACCCCGAAGCCACCACGCTCGCCACGGCGTCGCCCGCCGCCTGCAGCGAGCCGTAGGCAGCCAGCACGGTGCGATAACATTCCGGCTTCGGCAGGAGCCGCAGCGTGATCTCCAGTGCGACGCCAAACAACCCTTCGGAGCCGACAAAAAAACCCGTCAGATCGGGGCCGACCTGCTCCAAGCTCTCGCCGCCCAGCTGCACTACTTCGCCATCGGCCAGCACGACTTTGAGGCCGAGCACGTGGTTGACGGTCATGCCGTACTTCAGGCAATGCGCGCCGCCGGAGTTGAACGCAACGTTGCCGCCGATCGTGCAGATGAGCTGGCTGGAGGGGTCAGGCGCATAGTAGAGGCCGTGCGGAGCGGCTGCGCGGGAGACGTCCAGGTTGATCACGCCTGGCTCGACGACGGCGATGCGCTGCGCAGGGTCCAGGCGCAGGATGCGGTTGAGCCGATTGAGCGCAATGACGAGACCGTTCTCCACCGGCAACGAACCGCCGGAGAGACTGGTGCCGCTGCCACGCGCCACGAAGGGGACGCCGTAGCGATGACACAGACGCACAGCCTGGATGACCTCCTCCTGCCTCTCGGCCAACAATACGGCCGCCGGGCGAGAACGAAATGCCGTCAGTGCATCGGATTCATAGGGCGCCAGTTGGGCGGATTTTCGCAACAGACGATCGGCGGGCACGCGGCGCTCAAGCTCGCTGAGCAATCCGTCGAGGTTCATGGCAAAGCTCCTGGTGCACAGATTTATCTCATTGTACCCGATTCCAGTCGGGCGATCAATTAACGGCAAATAAAGAGCTTCGCTCAACTTTCCTTCTCCTGAAAGCTTCGCCGCTCCTCGCCCAGACCTTTGTCCGACCACGTTCCGATGGTAAAATTTTTACGCCGGGTCGGCGTTGCGGCAAAAATCTGGCGTTCTACGTCTGGCGTATGTGCGCCCCAGAGAGTGGGGCAACGGACGAAGTGAGGAGAATTCGGTGCGTTCGTCAAGCTTTCGAGCAGTCTCAGCAGGAATTACCTTGCTGTTGCTTGTGGCGCTGATCGGGTTGATCGGGTTGACCCTGCGCAGCCAACCTGCGGTCACCATTCGACCGGCGCCTACGCCCACGCGCACAACGACGCCCACTCTTACGCCCACCCCTATGCCGGTTGCAGACGTCCGCCTCGTTGCGTCGACAGGCGGGTATCGAGTGCAGCCGCCGCCCGGTTATGAGGTCGCCATGCAAGGAGCGGCGATCACGCTGACGCGCATCGTCTCAGCGACCGACGAGAACCGAGCCGAAAACGTCTCCACCATCGGTCTGGACGCGCTCCCGTTGACCGCTTTCGGATTGCCCGCAAATGCCTCTTTAGAAGAAACGGCCCTGCGCATTGCCCGGCCATTGCTGGAACGCACCACAGGCGAGGTGAACGCACAGGAGTCGATTTCGGTGGGTGGCCGCAGCGGTGTGGCGCTCTCCATACGAGGAACGGTGGACGGCGAGCCCGTCGAGGCGCGCATCGTGGTCGCGCCTCACGGTTCAGGACAGGTTTTTGTCGCAGCCGCTACAGCGCCTTCTGCAATCTGGGCGGCGGAAACGGAACAAGCGTTCACCCGCCTTCTGCAAAGTGTTTCATTCTTCGAGCCGGAAGCAGTCGCGGCCGGGACGACGCCTCAAACGACGCCCTCTACGCCGACCTTGGCGTTGCAAGGGGAAGCGATCGCATCCCTCTCGCCCACTCCCACCGTTGCACCCTCGACGGCGATCGCCATCGCCAGCCTGGTGACGCCCACGCCGACGCCCGCTCCTGTCCGCAGCGGTCAGGCCTGGACTGTGGTCTCAGACGGCAACTGGATGAACGATCTCGCCGTCATCGGCAACACGATCTGGATCGCCAGCGACGGCGGCGCGCTGGCGTGGACGCGCGGCAGCGCCACGCCTGTGAAGTTCACCACCCTTAACGGGCTGACGGCCAATCGCCTGACGGCGGTGGTCAACTGCCCCTTGCCCGAGCTGGGCGTGCTTTTCGGCAGCGACGATGGCCTGCAGGTCATCGACCCGCGCGCCGGCGGCTGGCGCCACTTGAACAGCCGCAACAGCGAGCTGCGGTACGACGACGTCTCTGCACTGGCGTGCGATGCAGAGGCCGGCTATCTGGTGGTCGGATACGCCCGCCACGGCATCGATGTCTTCGATGCAAGCAGCGGGCAGTGGCGCCACCTCGACCGCAACAGCGGCCTTGCCTCCAACAACGTGCGCAAAATCGCCGTCGTCGGCGCGCTGGAGCAAATCTGGGTTATAGCGGACGACGGCGTGACCGTCGCCGCCGGCCCCGACTCCACGTTCTACAGCGCCGCCAACAGTCCGCTGGAAAATAACCGCATCGGCGCCGTTGCCGTGGTCGAAGATGGCGTCGTCTGGCTAGGGGGAGAAGGCGTCTTGTATCGTATCGACGGCGACGCGTGGACGGTGTTCAGCGCCGAAGAGGCGGCGGACGAGGGCTTTCCGCTGCGCCTAATCGTCGGCGTCGCCCCCACCGCTGACGGCCGCGTGTGGATCGGCGACGTCGACGGCGCCATCTGCCGCTTCGATCCGGCCACGACCGCGTGCGTGGAGGCCTTCCAGGGCGAGGAGGGCATGGCCGGCGCTCCCCTCACACAGTTGACGCTCGACGCCGAAGGCCGTCTCTATTTTACGACGGCCGGCGACGGCTACAGCGTCTACGACGGCGCTAACTGGAGAAAGTTCGTCAAAGCCAATGAAGGACTTAAAGGGAATGCCGTGCGCGGCGCTGCCGTCGGGTCGGAGGGCGCGCTGTGGGCGGTCACCGACGGCGGAGTGCAGCGCATCGTCGCCCCCAACCGGCCGCCGGAAGTGCTCCCGGACTCCGGTGTCGCCTCGATTCGTGCACTGTACGCAGCGCGCAACGGCGATCTCTGGGTCGCCGGTGAGGGCGCGGGCGTCTGGGACGGCAGAAGCTGGACGCTGCTGACGACGGAAGACGGCCTGCTCGACGGCGCCGTTCAGGCCATCGCCGAGGACGGTCGCGGGCGCATCTGGCTGGGAACCAACGTAGGCGTCAGCATCTGGAACGGCGCCGTTTTCGTCAATCTGACGGAGGAGGCCGGTTTGCCTTCCGGGAATATTCAGGCGCTGCTGCCGGATGGCGAAGCAATGTGGATCGGCAGCGCTGGCGGTGGACTCTATCGATTTGCACGCAACCAGCTCGAGGTCTTTACCAGCGAAAATATCGGCCTGCCCAGCGATATGATCACGGCGCTGGCGAAGGATGGCGATCTGCTCTACATCGGCACCGACGCCGGCTTGGTTGAACTGCGCAACGGCGCCGTCGCGCCGATCCCGGCGGTCGGCGAGCGCGCCGTCACACAAATTCTTGCGCAGGGCACCTCGCTTTGGGTCGGAACGCAGGACGCAGGCCTCTTCTACGATGCAGGCGACGGCTGGCGCCAGGAAACGGCGGAAGGCACGCTGCCGTCAAATCATGTCACGGCGATCGTCGGTGCGGACAATGCAGTCTGGATCGGCGGCGCCGTCGGGGGATTTGTCCGATATTCTGTGCTCACAAAGGAGTGACGCCATGAGAATTCGACCGACCAGAGGATTGACTTTCGACGATGTGCTGCTCGTACCGCGGCGTTCTCCCGTGCGCTCGCGTATGGACGTGGACGTTTCGTCGCATCTGACGCGCAAAATCCGTCTGTCGATCCCGATTTTGAGCGCCAACATGGACACCGTCACCGAATGGAGAATGGCCATCGCCATGGCGCGTGCCGGCGGCATCGGGATCATTCACCGCTTCATGAGCATCGAGCAGCAGGCGCGACAGGTGGAAAAAGTCAAACGCGCCCAGGGGCTGATCGTAGAGAATCCGTATACGGTTTTCGCCGACGCCGCTATCGCAGAAGCGAAAAAGTTGATGGAGCAGCACGAGGTGGGCGGGTTGCTTGTCGTCGACCCCAATGGCCGGTTGGTGGGCATTGTCACGCGGCGCGATGTGCTGCTCGCCCCGGAGAGCGTGCAGACGGTGGCGCAGGCGATGACGCCTGCCGATCATATCGTTTCCGTGGGGCCTTCGGTCACCTCGGGGGAGGCGCGCGCCATCCTCTACGAACATCGGCTTGAAAAGCTGCCCGTGGTCGATCGCGAGGGAGCGGTCGTGGGGCTGATCACCTCGCGAGATGTGGAGCGCATCGAACACCGGGCGCAGGCGAGCATGGATGCGCAGGGGCGTCTGCTCGTCGGCGCAGCGATCGGCGTCAAGTCGGGAGAGTTGCAGCGCGCGGAGGCGCTGCTGAAGGCCGGCGCCGATGTGCTTGTGCTCGACATTGCGCACGGCCACGCCGATCACTGCATCGAGATGTTGCAGACCTTGCGCCGCAATTTTCCCGACGCCCAAATCGTCGCCGGCAACGTGGCGACGGCAGAGGGCGCGCGCGACCTGGCCGAGGCGGGCGCCGATGCGGTCAAAGTGGGCATCGGCCCCGGCTCGATCTGCACGACCCGCGTTGTGACCGGCTTTGGCGTGCCGCAGTTGACCGCCATCATGGACGCCGTGCGCGGGCTGCGCGAGGCGGGCCTTGACACGCCCGTGATCGCTGACGGCGGCATCCGCACATCGGGCGACCTGGTGAAGGCGCTCGCCGCCGGCGCCAGCACGGTGATGATCGGCAGCCTCTTCGCCGGTTGCGAGGAAGCGCCGGGAGCGCCGGTCATCCGCGATGGGCAGAAGGTCAAGGTGGTGCGCGGCATGGCCTCCTTGGGCGCAGCAATCGGAAGGCGCAACGCAGAGCAGAACGGAGACGAAAGCGCCGAAGAGCAACAAGACTGGGACAAAGTGGTGCCGGAAGGGGTCGAGGCCGTCGTGCCCTACCGAGGACAGGTGGCGGAGATTCTCCACCAGCTGGTGGGCGGCCTACGCTCCGGCCTAAGCTACGGCGGCGCGCATTGCATCGAGGAGCTGCAACGGACGGCCGAATTCATCGAAATCTCGGCGGCCGGCGTGCGCGAGAGCCGTTCGCACGACGTCCAGAAAATCTGAAGCTTGCTTCGGTCTCTTTGCGTTTTCATGGTACACTGTTAAAAAGCACCTTCATCTCGCGTAGCGACGAATTCGACGCAACCGGGGAAAACCGCCCCTTGAGCGAGACGCGA
>CALFWA010000236.1 GCA_937928035.1 uncultured Caldilinea sp.
TTCAGAGCAGGCCATCTTACTAGGAAAGATGAGCGCCACCGTTGGGCTCGGCTGGATGCTTCTGTTGGCGGCGGCGGCGCCGGTGATCCTCCAGCAATGGTTTGCGCCTGCTGCCGGCTTTGAACAGCTCACTCCGGCGACCCTGACATGGGGGCTGCTGGTTGTGGGTGCGCCCTGCGTCGTTCTGGCCGTAACAATAGGCGCGCTGATCGCTCTCTCCACCCCCAGCGCGCGCTTCGCCCTCTTTTTGACCACCGTGTGCGGCGGAGTGTTAGTGCTCATCGCCTTTGCGGCGGTCTTCTGGCAACCGGGCAGCTCCGGTGAACCGCTGGTCAATTCCTTGGCCATGGTCGGTCTTGCGGTTTTGGCGCTCGATGCCGCTTTGACTGCTCTGCTGCTGATTTCGGTGCGCCGTGAACGAATGATCCTGACAGGTGGATAAGCAGGAAGGAAAAGAGTGAACCATGACGACCGAGACGTAAACTGCATGTCTGTTTTGTGGAATTCTCGCCGGCGTGGAGCCGAGGGTGATCGTCGTCCGCAATGAGGAGAAACAGTTCGCCCTGATCAAGAGCATCCATCCCGAAAGCATCGTGCACTGGCTGGCCGTTCCTTTTGAGCATACGGAGAGCACCGAGCTGTATGAGCGTCAAAACGCCGAACGCTTTATCGATCTGTTTGAGTGGGTCGTGATGCAGGCGAAACGGCTGACGGCGGAAGAGTCGCACCTTGAAAAAGGGTCCACCCTCAAGACGCATTTTGGCTCGTTCGAGACCGTTCCGCACCCCAAAATCTATATTCTGGCCGTTGAATAACGCCTCTTATGAGATAAACCGCTGCGCAGCGATAGGCCGATTTGGCGCACCCTAGCCGTCAAACGTATCATCAGCCTATGGCTGCGCATGTTCGCGTCTTCGTTATCTTCACGGCCGCCTATTTCCTTTCTTATTTTTATCGTTCCGCCAATGCGGTGATTGCGCCCGATCTGGCGCTGGAGCTTGCTCTGGATGCATCGCAACTGGGTTTGATGACCGCCCTTTTTTTTGCAGCGTTTGCGGCGGTTCAGTTGCCGTTGGGGATCGTGCTGGATCGGCTGGGGCCGCGGTGGGTCACCTCGACGCTGATGCTTGTCGCTGCGGGGGGGAGCTTGCTTTTCGCATCGGCGCAGAGCCTAGCTGCGCTTGCGCTCGGTCGGGCGTTGATCGGGGTGGGTATGGCCGGCGTCTTGATGGGCGCGCTAAAGGCGTTCAGCCAGTGGTATTCGCCCCTTCGTTATTCGGCGCTCTCCGGGCTGATGGTGGGCGTCGGTTCGGCGGGCGCACTGGCCGCGGCCACGCCGCTGGCTTGGTTGAACGAAACGGTGGGATGGCGCGCCGTCTTTGGCGTCGGCGCAGGGGCGGTCGCCGGTGTGGCCGCCGCCATTGCGCTGGGAACGCGCAACGCGCCGCCCGGCGTTCCTTGGCCCGGACAATCCGTCGATCTGCGGGCGCTGCAGGGGGTGTTCGGCGATCTGCGTTTCTGGCGGATGGCGTTGTTGGTCTTTTTCACCAATGGGACGTTGTTGGCGTTTCAGGGGTTGTGGGCCGGACCCTATCTCAACGACGTGTATGCAGCCGATGCGCTCACCCGCGGCAATGTCTTGCTGTGGCTCAGCGCAGGCGTCACGGTCGGTTTTCTGCTTTCCGGTTGGCTGAGCACACGATTGGGCTTAGCGAACCTGGTGACTTTGGGCGCTGTGCTTTTCATTGCGACACAGGTTGCGTTGGCGTTGCATCCGCCGCCAGCGATAATGGTGCCGACGGGTGCGCTCTTTGGGCTGAGCGGCGGCCTTACGATCATGTTGCTGGCGCAGCCGCGCTACGTGTTTCCCATCGCCGTCACGGCGCAGGCCACGACCGCCGTCAACCTTTTCGCCATCGGCGGCGCAGCGTTGGTGCAATGGTGGATGGGGCTGATCATCGGCCTCTTTCCCGGCGTCGATGCCCGCTATCCGCCCGAGGCCTACAGCGCAGCGCTGATCGCGATGGCAACCGGCACCGCCGCCATGCTCATGTTCTACTGGCCGATGCGCAGGAGCGCAGCATGACCGCCCCTACTCTTTCCACATCGTCACCATCGTTGCGACGTTATATCCACCTTTCGATTGCTGCAGCGACCCTGACCATCTCTCTGAAAGGGTTGGCGTACTATTTGACGGGCTCGGTCGGTCTGTTGTCCGATGCGTTGGAGTCGCTGGTGAATCTGGCGGCGGCGTTGTTGGCGCTTCTGCTTCTCACCATCGCCGAGCGTCCGCCCGACGAAGAGCATGCCTACGGCCACAGCAAGGCGGAGTATTTTTCGAGTGCAGCCGAAGGCGCGCTCATTTTGCTGGCCGCTTACAGCATCACTGCGACTGCCATCCAGCGCATTTTGGAGCCTCAGCCGCTGGAAAACATCGGCGTCGGCCTGCTCGTCTCGGTGATCGCTTCGGCGATCAACTTCGGCGTGGCGCGCGTGCTGATGCAGGCCGGGCGCCGCCACAACTCGATCACGTTGGAGGCGGACGCCCAGCATCTGATGACCGACGTGTGGACTTCGGCGGGCGTAGTCATCGGCGTGATTGCAGTAGCGTTGACCGGGTGGCTGATCCTCGATCCTTTGATTGCGCTGGCAGTGGCCGCCAACATTATCCGGTCGGGCGTGCAGTTGATGCGCCGTTCTGCCTTGGGCTTGCTCGATTCGGCGATTCCGCCGGAGGAGCGCCAACGGGTGGCGGAGATTCTCAATCGCTACGCCCCGCAGGGTGTGCAATATCATTCGTTGCGCACGCGTCAGGCGGGGCAACGTCGCTTCATTTCTGTCCATGTGCTGGTGCCGGGCAAATGGACGGTGCAGCGGGGCCACAATCTTCTTGAAGAGATCGAACGCGACGTCCGCCATGCGCTGCCCGGCCCTACGACGATTCTCACGCACCTGGAGCCGGTCGAAGACCCCATTTCGATGGAAGACATTGAGATCGATCGCTGATTCCTCGTCGTTCTGGCCCGAATCGACATCGATCCTTACAACCCAGGCAACCTTGCAGGCGCGGCTTGCAGTTGCGCCTCTTTTGATTTTCTCCTTCCAGGGGCGGTGAGAAGAGACGGCCAGAAAGCCGCCCCCTACGATTCGCCTATTGATGCTGTCTCATCGAGCACGGCGCCGTCGGGGATGCGCAGTGGCTTGCCTTCCGGCGCTTCGACGACGACCCTGCCTGCGACCGCCACGTTGGCGCCGAAGGTCACATCTCCGCGCACGGTCAGGCTGATGCAGCGACGCAGCGAGGGCGCGCCGGCCGGAAAGCGCGCCTTCATGGCTTCATAGAGCAGGTAGTAGCGGTCGTCGAGCGTCGCCACAGGCGGCGTCCCATTGCATTCCGGCGCCAGCGAAAGCGTGTAATCTTCGTTGAGATGATATGCGTCCGACATCAGCACGAGCAGGTCGCTGTTTTTCTTCACCGGTGCGAAGCGGCTGCGCGGGACACAGATCGCCTGCGCGCCCTCAAAGACGCCGATCGCAGAGCCCATCGCCGTCTCCAGTTGATAGACGCGCGGGGTCGTCGGATCGGTCGGATCGATCGGTTTTTCGTTGCGAATCAACGGCAAGCCTAAGACGCCATGGCGACGCTCCAGCGTCTCCGCCAGCGCGCGCAGATTGATCCAGAGGTTATTGGTGTTGAAGTAGCGATAGAGGCGAATATCCTGAAACTCAGCTTCCTCTTCGGGCGGACATTGCGCCGACTCGCGCAGGATTAGACGGCCATCGCTGCTGCGCGCCAGGTGTCCGCCTTTGCGGTCGGCGGGCGTGCGCTGCGCCACCTCCATAAGGAACGGAATGCGATTGTGGGCGAAGTAGCCTAAGATGGCAAGATCGAGCACCGCACCCAGGTTGTCAACGTTAGAGACAAAGGCGTACTCGTAACCTGCATCGAGCAAGGTGGAGAGCATGCCGCTGTCCATCAGAGCAGTGTAAATGTCTCCATGTCCAGGAGGACACCACTCCTTTTCTGGGTCAGCAGGCCACTCTGCAGGTAAGAGCGTTTCCTTCCAGATCTTCGGCTCCATATGTTGCATAAAGTCGAGCGGAATGCCCTGGGTTTTGAGTTCAGGATAGGCCTCCAACGCGCGCAGGGTTGCGTCGCGTGTGTGAAAGCTGTTCATGAGCACCAGCGGGATCGAGACGTCGAAGCGCTTGCGCAGCGCCAACACCTGACGCACGATGATGTCGAGGAAGGTGAGTCCGCCCTTGACCGGCAGCAAGGATTTGGGGCCGTCGATGCCCATGCTGGTGCCAAGCCCACCGTTGAGCTTCAGTACAAAGGCGCGCCGTAGCGCCTTTTCACCTGCGCGCCGCAGCGATGCGTCGAGTTCATGGGTAGAGGGCAACACTTCCACAGGTTGCGCTTCCCGGCGAGAGATGTACCCGGTTGCGCCCTGCAAAAGCTGCTCGTAATAAAAGCGAAAATTGTCGATAAATGTCTGGGAAAGTCCCGCACTGCGCATCTTGTGCTCAAAGGCGGCGAAGGCAGACGCCGTTGTCTGATGTGTCGTCATGATCGCTTTGTTCCAATGGTTGTCTTGATTGGAGTGATGAATTGTCTTGAAGCAATAGCTTTTGATATATATAGACGCAGCTTGCACTCTCGACCTTGTTGTGTGCCTTGTTGTGTGCGTTGTGATTTCACCATCCCACCGCACATCCGTCCTTGCGCGGGTCGCTGCCGGCGGTGAGGACACCGGTCTCCGGGTTGCGCAGAATGATCTGCCCGCCGCCGAAAAGCGAACGTGCAAAGCCGGTTACCGGCGCCAGATGATGGCCGCGCTGCGCCAGCTCGGCCAGGATGCCGAACTCCCACCCCTCCTCCATGTGAATCAGGCCGCCCGCTTCTGCTGCGCCTAATCCGGCCTCAGGCCCGGCCAGCGCCCATCGCGGCATGTCGAGCGCGTGCTGCGGCGTCATTTGCAGATCGACCAGATGGATCATCATCTGTAGATGCCCCTGCGGCTGCATGTAGCCGCCCATCACGCCGAAACAGGCGTGGAGCGCGCCAGCGAAGGGCCCTTCGCAATAGAGCGTCATCGCCGGGATGATCGTTTGATACGGACGTTTGTTCGGAGCCAGCGCATTCGGATGCGCCGGATCGAGCTGAAAGAGATTAGCGCGGTTTTGCAGGCTGACGCCGGTCCCCGGCACCACCAGGCCGCTGCCCGTCCCCATGTAGAGGCTATTGATAAAGCTGCATGCGTTGCCTTCGCCGTCCACCACGCTCAGGTAGACCGTATCCGAGCCAGCCAGCGGCGTTCCGAAGGGGACATGCTGCGCTGCGCGCTGAAGGTCGATCCGTCGACGGCGCTGCGCGGCGTATTCTTTGCTTACCAGCCTGTCGAGCGGGATGGGATGCACGTGCGGGTCGCACACCCATTGTTGCGCGTCGGCAAAGGCGAGCCGCATGGCTTCGATGCAGACGTGCAGACGGTCGGCAGGCGTCATGCGGGCAAGGTCATAGCCTTCAACCAGGTTGAGGGCGAGGATGGCGGCCAGTCCCTGGCCGTTGGGCGGACACTCATAGAGTCGCACCCCCCGATAGTCGGCGCAGATCGGTTCATCCCAGGTGGATGTATGCGCAGCCATGTCGGCCGGTGTGATCCAGCCGCCGTAGCGCTGAACGTGCTGGCTGAGTTTGGAGGCGAATTCCCCCTCATAGATGTAGCGTTTACCTTCGGCGGCGATGCCGCGCAGCGTCTCTGCCAGCGTTGGGATACGCATGATCTCGCCAGGGCGTGGAGCGCAACCGTTGAGGAGCAGCTCGAAGCCGCTGGGTTGAGGCGGGCCGTTGTCGAGGTCGCCGCTTTGCCAGTCTGGGTCGCGGCGCAACTTTTTCTCCTGGGTGCGCCAGGCGAGCGCGATCAGCTCGGACACTGGATAGCCGTGCTCGGCGGTCCAGATGGCGGGCTGGAGCACCTCGGCCAGGGACATGCGCCCGTGTCGCTCGAGCAGGTCAGACCAGCCGGCCACGGCGCCGGGGATGCTGACTGCGTGGCCAGTGTAGGTCGGCATTTTCGTATAGCCGAGTTTGGTGATTGCTTCGATAGAGGCGCCGGCGGGCGCGCGACCGGAGCCGTTGAGCGCCGTCACTGCACCGGTGCGTGCATCGTAATAGAGCGCAAAGCAGTCGCCACCGACGCCGGTAGAGATCGGCTCGACGACATTGAGCATAGCAGCGGTGGCGACGGCGGCATCTGCGGCGTTGCCGCCAGCCTGCAGGATGGACAGGCCGGCCTGTGCGGCGAGTGGCTGGCTGGTGGCGACCATGCCGCGCGTCGCCATCACGTTGCTGCGCCGAGAGCGAAAGGTTAGGTCGATCTTCATAGCGGTGCCCCCATGTCGCGGTTGCCAGCGCCTGCGCGTCGGGCGGCGCGGGCCGCTTCTTCTTTGTTGCGGTCGCGAACCACATAGACCAGAAAGACGATGTAAATCGGGATCGCCAGCAACGCCACCCATCGTCCTGTGGCGCCTGCTCCCAATGCACCTAGAAAAGCGCCGATGGCAAGCAGCGCCCACACCAACGAGTGAAAATAGCGCAGCACAATGTGCTCGCCCAGGCTGCGCGGGGTCAGTCGTCTCGGGCCGGGTTTGGGCCAGAAGAAATAGTAGGCTACGGCGATCGCCAGGCACAAAAGGCCCCAGAAGATCAGCGGGATGCCTAGCAGTGTTTCAGTCCACATTCTCTTATCCTACCCTTTGCGCCACTCTTGAGATTGAGATCGCTGCTTGCATGCAAACGAAAGCATCCTCTTTTTGCAGCGTCGGTGAACATGAAATCACATCCTCTCTGAAACGAGAAATCACTAATTCCAGAAAAGTTTATTTTTCTTTTTTGTTTGTTTTCTCGAAAATGCGTTTTTTATTTGTTTCGTTGATTCGAGGTTGGTTTATTTTTATAATTTTATTAGGATTTTGTAGGTTTCAACTTCTTAAAACCAGTTTTAAAAGGAGACGATTATGAGACGCCTTTTCCTTGCTCTGGCGGCCGTTTCGATCCTTTGCATCGTGTTGATCGGCGGCGTCTCCGTAATTTCATCGTTATTGGTCGAGCCAGAGACCAACATCCCAAAGTCTACTGCAGATCCGTTGACTCCAACGAATGGCGTCACAGGTGAATCTTTGCAAGACCTAGACCGGTCCGAGGCGTCAGAATCCGCCGGCGCAGAGGCTGAATCCACTGAAATCTCTTTTCGATTGATGGGAAACGCCGCCAACGTCGCATCCAACGTCGCATTCAACGTGGAGCAATCGAGCAGGGGGGTCGGGGCGTCGCCGAAAACCGACGAGGCGCCCTTTGCCATTGTGGTGCAAGATGTTTTTTTGTACGCCGGGCCGGATTTTAGCTACGAGCAGGTGGGTTTTTTGAGGGCGGGCAACGCAGTGCGCCCGCGGGCCTGCACCCCAGGCTGCACCTGGTTCCTCCTTGACTCGAATCACTGGATTCCGAGCGAAGCGGTGGGGGCGCTTCCTGACGGCCTGCCGATCGTTGACGTCGAGACGACTCCGACGGCAGCGCCTATCGTTTTCGTCTGGCCGACGGTGACGCCTACGCCGCCTCCTACGCCGACCGCAGAGTGGAGCGGCCCTCGCGCGAAAGAGTATGCAATTCTGCGGCGAGGGCCGGGAACCATTTACGAGCGCGTAGGGGTGGCTGTTCCCGGCGCTCCGCTGCGTGTGACGGCGCAAAATCAGGCGGGAGACTGGTATCAACTCGAAAATGGCGCATGGGTGGCAGCCTTTTTATTGGATCAGAAACCAAGCGAGTTGCCGGTCTCCGCAAATATTCCGCCCCGACCCGCAGGCGCCCGCGATCTGGCGGTAACCTTCTCTTCCCCCTGGTATGCATGCATCCAGAGCATGAGCGCCTTTGCCGATGACGATGGGGAGAACGTCCAGCAGTGGGTGTATCGCAGCTTTCGCGTGACCATGTCCATCGAAAACCTCAACACCACGCCGGTTTTGCCCGTTTACCGTCCAACGCGATGGATCATCACGGATGGCGTCGAGGATTCCGTCGAGACGGCAAGTTGGCGTGCAAAAGATTCAAGGCCAGCGGCTGAGCGTCAGTCCATCCTCTACTATCAAGACGCCTCTCGCCCAGAAACCTGGTATTTGTTGTCGTTGGAGCGTGAACAGTGGGTGAAAGCTGTGGAGTTCGAGTGGAACGGTGAGGTGCACCGCGTCGAATATACACTGGAGGAGGCCAGAAATCAACAAAATTACCGAGATTGTGGGCCTTCGAGAAACGGCTCTGATGGATGAAAAACAGCCCATTGTAGTATACTGTTGAACAGTGAATTGCATCCCTGTAGGAACGCCGTCAGCCGGGAGCCGCCATGAACTTCGACTTGACCACCGAGCAGCGTGAATTTCAGCGCATTGTGCATGACTTTGTCGAGAAAGAGGTGCGGCCCCGCGCGCGTCACGTTGACGAAACGGGCGAGTTCAACTGGGATGCCGTGCGCAAGATGGGGCCGATGGGCATGTTGGGGCTCCAGGTTCCGGAGGAATACGGCGGCGCGGGCCTGGACACCGTCTGCTCTACCATCGCCATTGAGGAGCTGGGCTGGGGCTGCGGCTCCACTGCGCTGGCGGTCTCGGCGCATAACCACCTGGGGCTTGGCCCGCTCGTGGATTTCGCTTCCGAGGCGCTCAAGCAACGTTGGTTGCCGCAGCTGGCGACCGGTCGTGGACGCCTTGCCTGTCTGGCGCTCACCGAGCCGGGCGCCGGCTCCGACCTGCAGGGCGGTGTGCGCACGCGCGCGGTGCGCGAGGGTGATACATGGGTGATCAACGGCGCCAAAATGTGGGCCACCAACGCCGGCATCGCCGACATCATCATTGCGCTCTGTCGCACCGACCCGGCCGGCGGCAGCCGCAGTCTCAGCCAGATTCTGATTCCGACGGATGCGCCGGGGGTCATCATCGGTCCGCCGGAAAAGAAGATGGGGCTGAACGGCTCGCCGACGCATGCCGTGACTTTCGACAACGTGCGCGTGCCCGTCGAAAATCTGGTCGGAGAGGAAGGATTCGGCCTGCAACAGACGTTGGCGACCCTGAGCAAGGGGCGCATCAGCATCGGCGCGTTGGCGCTGGGCCTGGCGCAGGCCGCCTACGAGCGCGCGCTCGCCTACGCCAAGGAACGCCATGCCTTCGGCCAACCCATCGCCAACTTTCAGGCCATCCAGTTCATGCTGGCCGACGCCGCCACCGAGCTGCACGCAGCGCGCCTCCTGCTCTATCACGCCGCATGGCTCAAGGATCAAGGGCGGCCTTTCGCCACGGCGGCTGGCATGGCGAAGCTGTTCGCCACCGAAGTCAGCGAGCGCATCTGTCGCAATGCCATCCAGATTCACGGCGGCTATGGCTACAGCCGCGAGTACGAAGTCGAGCGCATGTATCGGGACACGCGGCTGATGTCGATCGGCGAAGGCACCAGCGAAATTCAACGCATGGTGATCGCGCGCAGCATTTTGAAAGGTGAAGGCATGTAAACGTAGAAGGTGTAAGATTGAAAACACCGTTGTTGCGTAGGCGCAGCTCGTAGCTGCGCTTCTTGGGTTCATCGCAATCTTTGGGGGCTGTCGAGGACGTGCAGCTGGGGGCCACACCTACGGGAAAACAGCGTTGCGTGTTGATTTTATTTTTCAGATCGGAAAACGAAAATTTCTCCGATGAAGTTAGCTATCCTGGCCGACATTCATGGCAATCTACCTGCGCTGGAGGCCGTGCTCGCAGCGTTGGAGCAGATTCAGCCGGATTACGTCGTCGTCAACGGCGATTTGATCAACGGGGCGCCGTTCAGCGTCGAGGTTGTGGACCGTATTTGCTCGTTAGACTGGGTGGTGCTGCGCGGCAACCACGAGTTCTATCTGCTCAACCTGGGCACCTCGCGCTCGATTCCCGGCAGCGAGGACCCCACGCGCTGGGGGCAGCTTCACTGGCTGGCCGCGCGCATGCGGCCCGAACAGGTCGCCTACCTCGCTATGCTGCCGGACGAACGCACGCTCTACCTGCCCGGCACGCAACCCATCCGCATCACGCATGGGCTGCCCGGCCGCAACAAAGTCGGCCTTCACCCTGCCCAGTCCGATGAAGAGATTGCCGCTGCGCTGGGAGAAGTGCACGAACAGACGTTCGTGACGGCGCACACCCATGTTCAAATGGATCGGCATGTAGTCTCACGTCCTGCGCTGACCGGCGAACTGAGCGCCCATCCGCACGGCGACATGCAGATGCCCGTCGCCCCGCGCGCCTGGCATGTGATCAACCCGGGCAGCGTCGGCCTGCCTTTGAATCAACGACCCACAGCCCAGTTCGCCGTGTTGGAAGCTGCGCCCAAGGCCGATGCGCCCGGCGGCTGGCGCGTGCGCCATTTCGACGTCGCCTACGATCGACGCCCTGTCCTTGACGCGTTCAAGACCTCCGGCATGCTGGCGGCGGGCGGTGTGTTCTCAACGCTCTTTTACTGGGAAGTGGTGACGGCGGCGCCGGAGATCATCTACTTCTATCGCTGGGCTTACGAACGCGGCATGGACCCCGACCGCGATGGACTGGAAGCAACGTTCGAACGGTACGCCGTGGAGAGCGGACGCCGCGATTTCGTTCGCCTGCACGATCCTCTGTGCAACGGGGCGACGGGATGAAGCGCATACGCCTGGCTTTTCTCGCCGACATTCACGGCAATTTGCCTGCTCTGGAGGCTGTCTTGCGCGATCTGCGCAGTCAGGCGCCGGATCAGGTCTTTCTGGGCGGCGATCTGGTCAATCGCTGCCCCTGGAACAACGAGGTGATGGATCTGTTGGCCGATCTGGGATGGCCTTCTGTCATCGGCAACCATGATCTGGTGACGGCGCGCATCCACACGCCTCACAACCCGCCGCCTTTCACCGACTGTCAGCGCTATCGCTCGCTCTGGTGGACTGCCTCCACATTGCATGAGCGCCATCTCCAGACGCTGCGACGGCTGCCTCCTGCGCGGCGCATCGACTTCAAGCCCTTTCCGCCGATTCGGCTTTTTCATGGGACGCCGGAGAATATGTTCTTAGGGCTTTATCAGGAGATGAACGAGGCGACGATCGCCGCGCTGCTTCAGGGAGTGGCCGAATCGGTGGTGGTGTGCGCCCATACGCACCGTCCGATGGCGCGCCGCACCGGCGGATGGACGATCTTCAACGGCGGCAGCGTGGGGCTGCCGTACAATGGCGACCCACGCGCCCAGTATCTGATCCTCGACGGCGTAGCAGAGCGCGGCGTCCATTGCTGGGAGCCCTGTTTTCGCCGGGTGGCGTATGACCACAGCGTGTTGCGCCCGGCCTATGAAGCGTCCGGCATGCTGGCGGCCACCGGCGCCGTCGGCGAGCTGCATCTGCTCACCGCAGAGACCGGTCAACCCTACAGCAGCGATTTTGGCATTTGGCTGCGCGAACAACCCGACGAAATCCGCAACGACCTCGATCGCGCGGTGCCGCTGTATCTGGCGCAGCACGCGCCTGGAAAGTGGGCGTTTTCCGGCCTGCTCCGAGCAACTGCTTCCTGACGCCCCATGAACCTGCTCACGTTGAATCGCATCTCCAAACAATACAGCGAGCGGCTGCTCTTTCAGGAGGTCAGCTTGCTGGTCAATGAAGGCGACAGGATCGGGCTGATCGGCGTTAACGGCAGCGGGAAGAGCACCTTGCTCAAAATCGCCGCCGGCCTCGAAGCGCCCGACAGCGGCGAAGTGCTGACTCCGGGCGGCGTGCGTATCGAGCACCTTCCCCAGGAGCCTGAACTCGATGATCACCTGACCGTGTTGGAAACGGTCTTCCGCAGCAGCTCTCCGCAAATGCAGTTGCTGCGCGCGTACGAGCAGGTTGTGACGCAGCTCGAACAGCGTCCGCAAGACCTACAGCTTCAGGAGTCGCTGCATCGCCTAAACGCTGAAATGGATCGGTGCGACGGCTGGGTGGCCGAAGCCAATGCTCGTTCTATCCTGACCCGGCTCGGCGTGACCGACTTCACGGCGCGCGTCGCGGCGCTCAGCGGCGGTCAGCGCAAGCGCGTGGCGCTGGCGAGGGCGCTGATCGATCGCGCCGACCTGCTGATCCTCGACGAGCCGACCAATCACATCGACGCCGACGCCGTCGCCTGGCTGGAGGAGTATCTGGCGACTACGCCGGGCGCGCTGCTGATGGTGACGCATGACCGCTATTTTTTAGACCG
>CALFWA010000237.1 GCA_937928035.1 uncultured Caldilinea sp.
CAAAAATTCTCCTGATCGGCTCCGATAAGACCTTACTGGCGGAAATGGAAAACCTGTTGCGCTCCGCTGCACTGACCGTCGCGTCCATGCTGTGGAGCGACGCGCTCATGTTGAGTGCGCGGAACGACGCCGTTCGCATCCAGGCCGGTCTAGCCATCGTCGATCTGCGCGCGCTCGCCGATCCGTTGGATTCATTCCGTCGGCTTCAGCTTCTGCTGCCCGAAACCCCGTGCATGGCCCTGGCGTTGCCGGAACAGGAATTGCTGGTTGAGGCGGCGCTTGCAGAAGGGGCTGTGGATTGTATGCTGACGACGCCGAGATTGTATGCACGTCTGCCGTCGCGGGTGCGACTTTTGCTCGAGCTGGAAAACGTTTCGCTCCATGCCCTGACATCGAGACGACCGGGCGCCGTCAGCTTCGACAGTGCGCCGATCGGCCTCTTCCGATGCACAAGCGGAGGCATGCTGACCGTTGTCAACTCGACCATGGCCAGAATTTTGGGCGTGGCGTCCAGGGAGTTATTGCAGGAGACGCTGCTGTGGAACTGGTTCGCAGATCGGGAGGAAGCGCGCCGCTGGCGAGACGTCTTTACGGCGCAGCGGTCATCCTATTCGGGTGAATGCCGCATGCGTCGGGCCGATAACGCAACGTTATGGGCGCGCGTCAACATCGAGTGGGTGGTCGAGCCGGAGAGCGGCTTCATCTACGGCGAAGGTTTGCTGGAGGACATCAGCGAGCAGCGTCGAGTGCAGAGCGCCCTGCGCGCCTCGGAGGAGAAGCTGCGCTTGATCTTCGAGCACGCCTTCGACGGCATCAGCATCTATGAAGAGCTTCCCGAAAGCGGCTCGCGACGATTGCTCGAATGCAACGACCGCTACTGTGAGATGGCCGGACGCAGCCGAGAGGAGCTTTTAACCATCGGCAACACCTCACTGGTGCAGCGCAAGATCGGCCGCGTCTTCACGCGGGCGGAAAATCTTTTCATCCGACAGCACAAGATTCCCTACCGGGGCTTCTTCTCTTGGATCCGCCCGGATGGCAAGCTGAACGTCATTGAATATTCCGCAGCGCCCATCGACGTCGATGGGCGACCGCTGACGACCGGGATCGACCGCGATATCACCGATCAGATTCAGGCGCAAGAGTCGGCGATGCGTCGCGCCGACCATATGGAGGCCATCAATGCGGTGATCAGCGCGGCGGCTGCAGCCGTCGATGTGCGGGCGCTGCTCGAGCACGCAGTTCAGGCGCTGGCGCAAGGGCTGATCGCAGACGGCGCAATGATGTGGGCGAGGGATGAAATTGTAGTCGCCAGCATCGACGAAGCGGAGGCGAGGCGCTGGATGGCGCGCTTCGACCGGACGCAAACGAGCGCATATCTCATCGAGGACGCCTCTTCGCCCGCAAGTCCTGGTCAGGGTGAGCGGTGGCTGGCCGCGCCGATCGTCCATGAGGGGCGCTCGTTCGGCGGGCTGATGGTACGTGGAGCGGACGTGGATGCATGGCCTGAGGATGCACTGGCGCTCGCCGGTGCAGTCGGCAAGGAAGTGGGCGCCGCCGTTGAACGCTTCCATCTCTTTGAGCAAACGTTGCAACAGGGACGAATTGCCGCTGTGGGGCGACTAGCGGCCGGCGTCGCCCACGATTTCAACAACATTCTGGCCACCATCCTGCTGCAGACGCAATTGCTCGAACTGGAGCCAACGCTTTCCGAGAAGAGTCGTCTGCGGCTTCGCACCATCGCCGAACGGACGCAATACGCCGCTGGCCTGATCCGGCAGATTCTGGACTTTAGCCTGAAATCCGTCCTAAACAAGGCCCCGGTGAATCTCGCGTTGCTGATCGATGAGGTCGCCAATCTTCTGCGCCGCACCTTTCCCGAGAAGATCCAGATCATCGTGGAAAGCCCTTCGCCCCAAGGATTCGTACACGGCGATTTCACGATGCTCAAGCAGGCGCTGCTCAATTTAGCGCTCAACGCCCAAGACGCCATGCCCGAGGGCGGAGCTTTGAGTCTGTGCGTCGAACGGTTGGAAGGGGCGAGCGCCCCCAGGACGGACCATCACGGCGAATGGCTGCGGTTGACCGTGCGCGACACGGGTGTTGGCATCCCGGTCGACATTTTGCCGCATATCTTTGAGCCGTTTTTCACCACCAAAGAGGTGGGCAAGGGCGTTGGCCTTGGGCTGGCGCAGGTGTATGGCATCGTCAAACAGCACGGCGGCGAAGTCTCGGCGGTCAGCCAGCCCGGCCAAGGCGCCGCCTTCTTCATTGATCTGCCTGCCTTTCATCCGGAGCCTCAAATTGCGCCGCCTACGCTTCTCGCCGGCTCCTCAACCACCGTGCGATTGCTCTACGTCGAAGATGAAGCGCTTCTGCGGGAAACATTTTGCGAACTGTTGGCGCTGCACGGCTATGAGGTCTGGCCCGCCGCCGACGGAGAGGAGGTGCTCGCCCGCTATGGCGAACGGCTGGCGGAGATCGATCTGCTGATCACCGATCTTGCCATGCCCGGCATGAACGGTGTCGAGCTCCATCAACAACTGCGTAAACGACTGCCGTCGCTGCGTACGATCGTGCTGAGCGGCTATCCCGCCGAACACCATCTTTCCCATCACGCCTACGAAGGCATCGTAGCGTGGCTGCAGAAACCGGTCGGCGTAGCGACGCTCACCGCCCAGATCGAAGAGGCGATCAAGGTCAAAGCATGAGCAATCTTCGATTCCTCTCGACCGAAGAATCGCTTGGGAGGCGACGCATATTTCGCCGGAGCTGAGACCGGCAATGGCGGATTTTTACCAAACGCGAAGGCGTCAGTTTCTTGTAGCTGCGGCTCCCAGCCGCATGCTCGCCATGGCCTGCAAGATCTTGGGAAATGCAAGGAAGCGTAGCTGCGAGCGGCGCCTCTACAATTCAGGAGCCGGTTTTGTTGGAATTGCGCGGGCGCTGCGATTGCCGCAAAAAGCGTTGCGATCCATATAATGCGTTGTGATACAATAGCGTACGCTGTTTTTCACGACGTTGAGTGCGTATCATGACAAGTCGTATGGCTCAAGCTGCGTCCGCCCAACCGCTGGTCTCCATTCGTCGCGTCAGCAAGCGCTATCCCGGCGTCCTGGCAGTGGACGACGTCTCGCTCGATCTCTTTGCGGGCGAGGTGCATGGGCTGGTGGGCGAAAACGGGGCCGGCAAGTCGACGCTGATTAAGTTATTGGCCGGCGCCGTCGCGCGCGACCAAGGGGAGATTCTGGTGCGTGGTCGACCGGCGGAGCTGCGCCACGTATGGGAGGCGAAGCGGCTGGGGCTGGCCTTTATCCACCAGGAGTTGAACCTGATCCCCTACTTCACCGCCGTCGAGAACATCTTCCTCGGCCACGCCTACCCGCGGCGTCGCTGGGGCGGCGTCGACTGGCGCAGGCTGCGGATGCATGCGCAGAAGGTGCTGGAGCAACTCGGCGCGGACATACCGCTCGATCTTCCGGTCAGTCGTCTCTCTCCAGGTCAACAGACTCTCGTCTCTATCGCCCATGCGTTGGCCGCCGACGCCGACCTGATCGTGATGGACGAACCGACCGCCTCTCTGACCGATCAGGAGATCGAGCATCTCTTCGCCGTCATCCGTGCGTTGCAACGGCGAGGCGTCGGCGTGCTCTACATCTCTCACCGGCTGGCCGAGATCTTCGCCATCTCGCAGCGCATTACGGTGATGCGCAACGGCCGCG
The DNA here is from genome assembly GCA_937928035.1 of uncultured Caldilinea sp. Taxonomy (GTDB): domain Bacteria; phylum Chloroflexota; class Anaerolineae; order Caldilineales; family Caldilineaceae; genus Caldilinea. The sequence continues at coordinate 3,723 of CALFWA010000237.1, forward strand.
TCGTGACCACGCAGCCGACTGCAGCCGTGACCGAGCGCGACTTGGTGCAGTGGATGACCGGACGCACGGTCGATGCAATCTATCCTCCGCGTGCACCAGCCACGCAGACGCCGCTGCTCACCGTCGCTGGCCTGAGCGGCCATTTTTGCCGAGACGTCTCCTTTACCCTGCATCGCGGCGAGGTGTTGGGGATCGCCGGCCTGATCGGCTCCGGGCGCAGCGAGCTGTTGCGCATGCTCTTCGGCGCAGCGCCGGTGCGCGCCGGCTCGATTCACCTGCACGGGGATGACGGCGCACAGCCGATTCGCCCTCGTTCGCCCGCAGAGGCCTATCGCCTGGGGCTGGCGTTGGCGCCGGAGGAGCGACGCTCCCAAGGATTGGTGTTGACGCGGCCGATCTACGAAAATACGACGCTGACCTTTCTGCGCAACTTTGCGCGCAGCGGGTGGCTGCTGGATCGCCGTCGCGAGATCGACGCCTCGGTGCAGTTGGGCGCGCGGCTCGGCCTGCGCAGCCGTTCCCCGCGGCAGCCGGTGGCGCAGCTTTCCGGCGGCAATCAGCAGAAAGTCGTCTTCGCCCGCGCGCTGGCGGGGGAGGTGCGCGTGCTGCTGCTGGATGAACCGACGCGCGGGGTGGACGTCGGCGCAAAGCAGGACATTTACCGCATCATCCGCGACCTCACCGCCCAGGGTGTCGGCGTGCTGCTGGTCAGCTCCGAGCTGCCCGAGGTGTTGGGGCTTGCGCACCGGCTGATCGTCCTGCGCGAGGGGCGCCAGGTCGCCACGCTTGACGCCGGCGCCGTAGGAGAAGAGGAAGTGCTCGCCTATTGCTTTGGGGTGTGCGTGAAGCAAGCGCCCTGATGTCTTGTCTGGAACAGGAGAAGGCCACCGATGCGCATCATTTCTTTGTTGCCTTCTGCAACGGAAATCGTCTGTCTGTTGGGATTGCGCGATGCGCTGGTCGGTCGCAGCCACGAGTGTGATTTTCCGGCTGACGTCCGATCGGTTCCGGTGATGACGTACAGCGCCATCGGGGTCACCCAGGAAACCGGCGAAGTCAACCCCAATCTGACGAGCGCCGAAATCGACACCCTGGTCTCTCAACAGCTTGCCGATGGGCGGAGCCTCTATGGTCTGTATCTGGATCGGCTCGAGGCCGCCCGTCCTGACCTGATCCTGACCCAAGAGCTGTGCGACGTCTGCGCAGTCTCTTATGGAACGGTGCGCGCCGCCGTACGCGAGCTGACTCCGCGCTGGGGCGGCGCAGCTCAGGTGGTTTCGCTGGAGCCGATCGACATCGAGGGGGTCTTCGAGACTATTCTGACCGTTGCCGAATTGACAGGGCGTCTGGCGTTCGGCCGCCGGCAGGTGCAGAGGCTACGCGACCGCCTGGAACAGGTGGAGACGGCGGTGGGGGCGGTCCCGTTTGAAGAGCGTCCTGCGGTCGCCGGGCTGGAGTGGCTCGATCCACCCTTTGCGCCGGGCCACTGGGTTCCAGAGCAGATCGAGTGCGCCGGCGGGCGTTGTGTGCTGGGGTGCCACGGCAAGCCCAGTGTGCGCTCCACATGGAAGGAGGTCGCCGCCTCGCAGCCTTCCGTTGTGGTCGCCATGCCGTGCGGCTATGACCTGACCGGCGCGATTGAGGAAACGCGGCGCGTCGCCCATCTGCCGATTTGGCGTGAGCTGCCAGCGTTCGCCCGTGGACAACTTTATGCGGTGGACGCCACTTCCTACTTCAGCCGACCGGGGCCGCGCGTCGTCGACGGCGTTGAGATTCTGGCCGGGCTGCTGCATCCTGAGCGTTGGCCTGCGCCGACGCCTTTGCAGGCGCAAGCGATCGCCCATCTATTTGCCGTTTGCGAGCCATGAATCTCGAGATCAATAAGAAGGAACTGTTCACGCGCAATGAATTTGTTTAAATCGTTCAAAAATCTGTGGCGCAGGCTGGCGCCTGCAAACAAGCCGATGACGCCGCTCTCTCCGGAGCCAGAGCCAGAAGAGATTGCTGTGCCGGAGTTGACCCCACGCGAGGTGCAGGAACGGCTGCGAGGCGATGTCCCTCCCCTCC
>CALFWA010000238.1 GCA_937928035.1 uncultured Caldilinea sp.
ACAACATTCCGAACGTGGGGCTGTTCCTGTGGCGGCTGCAGCCCTATTTCATCCAGGGCGTCACGCCGCAGCCGGTCACCGACCCGCCCGATGGCCGCTATCGCTTCAGCCCGCTGGGCAACGACATCCCGCTCTTCAACCGCCCGCGCACGGAGACGGAGATCGTGCACCTGGCGGAGGAACCGGACCTGCCCGTTGCGTTGCGACGCCGCGTCCTCTACGCAGACCTCGAGGCGCAGCGACTCGGCCTGGCGACAGGCAAGCCCGCCGCCAGCGCCTATTTGGACGCCAGCCCCGCCTTTCAGGTGTTCGTCCCGAACGCCTCGCAGGGGGCGCTGGAGCCGATTCCCGCGGAGGAAATTCTCATCTGCAACCTGGAGGACATTCCCGGCGAAGTCGACTGGCGGCGTCCGCCCACGACGAAGGAATATGCAGGGCAGGCGCTGCCGATCCGGGTCGCCGTCGACCCACATCACGGGCGCATTGCCTTCCCCACAGGCGTCATCCCGACCGATCTGGCGGTGAACTACACCTACGGCTTCCTGGCGGACATCGGCGGTGGCCCGTACACGCGGCTGGAAACGTTAGCGCCGGATACAGGCGCGGACGTCTTCTCTGCAACGGTGGCGCAGCGCGGCGGCGGCAACCACACGACGCTGAGCGACGCTATCGCTGCGTGGGTTGGCGTTGCTGAACCAGCCGGCGTCATCACCGTGCTGGACAGCGCCACCTACACCGAGCCGCTCCTGATCGCTATGACAGCCGGACGCTCGCTTGTCATTCAGGCTGCGGACGGCCAGCGCCCGCTGCTGCGCCTGCAGGATGCCGGCGGTGCAGCGCAGGCTTTGATCGTCACCGGCGCGGACGGCGATCGCACATCGCTCACCCTCAACGGGCTGTGGATTGAGGGCGGCGTCAGCGTGCAGGCGGGCAGCCTGGAATTGTTGCGCGTGCTGCACTGTACGTTCGTGCCCGGCTGGCGCATCGATGCAGAGGGTGTGGCGCTGCTGCCTGCCCAACCGAGCATCCTGGCGATCGGGCCGAATCCCGATTTCCGGCTGGAGCTGGTGCGCAGCATCAGCGGCGCGCTGCACCTGGCGGCAGACAGCGACGGACTGACGGCAAGCGACACGATTCTGGATGCCTTCGATCCGGCCAACGTCGCCTACGCTGCGCACGATGGGACGAGCGCCGGACCGCCGGCCAGCTTCGAGCGCTGCACAGTGCACGGCGAAGTGCGCGCCCGTCAGTTCGATTTGATCTCGGAAAGCATTGTGCTGGGTCGGGCGCTGGCAGAACGCAGGCAGGTCGGCTGCAGTCGCTTCAGTTTTTTGGGCGAAGGCTCGCGCGCGCCGCGGCGCCATCGCTGCCAGCCTGATCTGGCGCTGGCCGCCTACGCCGATGCACACGGCAAGGAAGTCGACGATCTCACCGACGCCGAGGCGCATAGGGTGGCGCTCACTGTCACGCCGACCTTTACGACCCTGCGTTATGGCCGGCCAGCCTACATGCAGCTAAGTGCAAGCTGCCCGTCAGCGATCACCGCCGGCGCCGAAGACGGCGGCGAGATGGGTGCATTCCACCTGGTGCAGCAGGCGCAGCGCCTTGCCAATCTGCGCTCTGCGTTGGAGGAATATCTGCGCGTGGGGCTTGAAGCGGGCGTATTTTTGGGAGATTAGAGATTGGAGATTGGAGATTAGAGATTGGAATTGTTTAGGCAAGAGACCATTTCCAATCGCACAATCCTCCAATTGTACAGTCTCCAATCTCCAGTCTCCATTATCGTTGAGAAGGAGTAACTTCTATGCAAGGCGATTTTACCCGGTGGACCTTCGACCGCAGCAAACACTACAGCGGCGTCCTGAACCAACAGGGACGCGTGGCCCTGGACGCCGACTGGAACGAGCAGGTCACCATCGAACAATACGACATGCGCACGACGCGGCAGGATGGGATCGGGCTGTGCGGCGGACCCCAGGGTGTGGACGCGGCGGGCGATCCGCTGGCCGGCTTCGACGTGACGACCGACGGCGCCACGCTGAGCGTGACCAAAGGCCGTTACTACGTGGATGGCATCCTGGCGCAAAAGGAGGCGACGACCCTCATCACCGCACAGCCGGATTTTCCGGTGGCGTCGCTGGCGCAGGTCGCCGGGTTGGCGCCGAACGCGGCGTTGCCCGCCGGGGCCTACGTCGCCTATCTCGACGTGTGGGAACGTCACATCACCGCGCTGGAGGATGCGGCGATTCGCGAAGTGGCGCTAGGCGGGCCGGATACGACCACGCGCACCCAGGTGATGGCGCAGGTCAAGCTGCTGCGCGTGGGCGAGGCGGGCGTCGCCTTCGACTGCGCAACGCAGAGCGCAGCTTGGGACGCGCTGACGGCGGGCAGCAGCGGGATGCTCGCAGCGCGCGCCGAGCCGGACGATCCGAGCGAGAGCGCATGCATCGTTCCGGCCAAAGCCGGCTTTCGCGGGCTAGAAAATCAGCTCTATCGCGTCGAAGTGCACCGCATCCTCTCGGCGACCCGCGTCGGCGTCAAGTGGTCGCGCGAAAATGCCTCGGTCGTCGTTGGTTGGACGGGGCAGGACAATCTCGACCCGACGCGGCTCACCGTTAGCAGCACGGGGCGTGATGCAGTGCTGGGTCTGGCTGCCAATCAGTGGGTCGAACTGACCGACGACGCGCGCGAGAAGCGCGGGGAATCCGGCTTGCTCGTCAAGATCATCAAGGTGGAGGGCAACGTCCTGACCATCGACCCAGGTGGGCAGACGATCACCTACGGTAACTTTGCACCGAACCCCAAGATCAGGCGGTGGGACATGCCCGCCGATGTGGGCGAGCTGGAGATCGATCTCGGCGCAGCGGCCTTCACAGAGCTGGAGTTGGGCGTGCAAATTCGCCTCACGAGCGGCGTCTATCGGCCCGGCGACTACTGGCTGATCCCCGCGCGCACCTTTATGGCCGACATCGAATGGCCGCGCACCGGCGCCAACCCGCCGCAGCCGATTGCACAGCCGCCGGCGGGCGTGAAGCATCATTACTGCCGGCTGGCGCTCTTCGACTTCGCCAACGGAGCGTGGATCAGGCGCAGCGACTGCCGCACGCTCTTCCCGCCGCTGACGCAACTGATCGACTTCTACAGCGTGGGCGGAGATGGGCAGGAGGCGATGCCAGGCGCACAGTTGGGTCAGCCGCTGCAGGTGGCAGTCACAAACGGACAGCAGCCGGTCAACAACGCGCGCGTTCGTTTCCGCCTGGTTCCCCAGACAGCTGCGGGTCAGCTCACCGGGACGAGCGGGACGGCAAAGAGCGTGGATGTCACGAGCGGGGTCAACGGCGTCTACTCCTGCACCTGGCAGCTTGGTCCAACGGTGCAGAATCAGCGCGTCGAGGCCTTCCTGGTCGAGATCGACGGCAAGCCGTTCGTGGACGGCGCCGGCGGGCCGCTGCTGCCCAGCGTCTTCTTCAACGCCAACCTGAGTCGCGCCAGCCAGGTGGCCTATGCGCCAGGCGCGTGCGCAGATCTGGCGCAGGCGCGCACCGTGCAAGAGGCGCTGGACATCCTCTGCGCGCGGCCGAGCGGCGGCGGCTGTTGCGTCACCGTCGGCGCGGGGGGCGAATTCCCCGACCTGGTGACAGCGATCAAGACATTGCTGGAGCGAGGCGAGCGCGATCTCTGTCTCTGCCTGCTGCGCGGGGAGCATGAATTCTTCGGCTTCGACTTCGAGCCGGGACTCGACGAACGCAAGCTGCACATCGAGATCAAAGGTTGCGGCGCCGCAACCCATGTGCTTTGGCGCGAACCGCTGCGGCTGCGTGGAGTCGATTCCGTTGCGGTGCGCGGGTTGACGATCGAGTTGGCTTTTGTACCCGACCGTGAAGATACGGCGCTGCGCTTTGACCGCTGCGCCAGCGTCACCATCGCCGAGTGCTCGCTAGAAGGCGTTGTGGCGCCAGGGCGGATGGAAGGGAACTTCTTTGTCCCTGGCGGCGCGCTCATCGCTGTGACGGACGGCGACGATGTGAGACTGAGCAACAATGGGCTCTCCGCTGCACTGCCAGAGACCTTCTTCCCGCTGCGCAACCTGTTCGATCGGGCGGGCGTCGGCGAACTGGCTGAACTCTTTGCACTTGCCGGCGAACGCATCCGGCTGGCGGAATGGCGTGCGGTTGCGCTGCGCGCAGCGGGAACGTTGGCGCGCATCAATCAGGATGAGCGTCAGCGATTGGCAAGACAGATTCAGGAAGTGCTCAACTCGCAGGAGACGGCTGCACTCTTTTCCAGCGCCGAAATCATCCAGGTGAGCAAGTTTGTCTTTGCCCTCAACAGCGAGCGCGTCGGCCCAGACACGCTGCTAGACATTTTCTACGATCTGAGGCTTTCCGCCATCAAAGCACGGGCAGGAACTGCGTTGATGCTCGACAAACGTCGTGTGCTCAACGAGCGAGAAGCGCAGAATCTTGCCGATCTCATCGCTACTTTGGATGAAGATGACTTCACTCTGCTGGAGAACAATCGTATCGCCGGCGTCATCAGTCTGTACGGTATGCCCGCTTCGCTGGAAATGATTGCGCAGACCGCGGCTGAGCTGCTCCGGTTGGACACCCGGCCAAACGAACCGGGCGGCTCGCGACTGACGATCGTCAGTGCTTTTTTGGGGACTCTACAATTGCGTGGCAATCAGATCGTGCGGCTGGCGATCGGCCACGCTGTATTGGAAGAGCTGCGTCAACGTGCGCCCGGTGAAGGGCCAATTTCATTCTTCAGCGACGTCTTCGCCCGGCTGCTGATCGACGGCAACGTGATCGAGGGAATCGCCAACGTGACGCTGGGGCGCCATCTCAACGTGCAGGCCAACGAATTCACGCAGACAGCCGCACCTGCT
>CALFWA010000239.1 GCA_937928035.1 uncultured Caldilinea sp.
GGTGGCGCTTTTGTCCGGCGTGGTGGCGACCAGCCTTTTCGTTTACGCCCGGCATCAGGCGCGCAACGCCTACGAGCTGGCGGCGGTGGACGCCACGCAGGCCGCAGAGGTGTTGTTTGCGCTAGCGGGTGAAATGCTCCTGTTGAGTGCAGCTTTCCCCAGCCTTTGGGGAGTTCTGGGCGCCGGATTGACCGTCCTGGGGTTAATCCTTTATTTGCTGGCGCAAGGCAAGCGGTGAGCAGCGAACTTGTTATTTCGTCAGGCTGCGCGGGTCCAGTGCATCGCGCAAGCCGTCGCCCACAAAATTGATGCTGAGCACGGTCAAGACGATGAGAAGCCCTGGAAAGAACCACAGCCACGGCGCCGACTCCAGATAGACGTAGGAGCCGTCCAGCATATTTCCCCAACTCGCCGTGGGTGGCTGCACGCCGAGGCCCAGGAAGCTCACGTAAGCTTCTGACAGGATGGCGGCGGCGACGCCGAGCGTCGCCGTCACGATGATGGGTGCGAGCGTATTGGGCAAGATATGAAAGGTGATGATCCGCCAGTTGGGCACGCCCAGGCAACGCGCTGCCAGTACGAACTCTCGCTCCTTGAGCGACAGGTAGTTGGCGCGCACGATGCGAGCCAGATACATCCAGCTCGTCAGCCCGATGACGACGATGATTACGATCACGCTGCCGCTGAAGCTGCGTCCGAACAGCTCCACCGTGGGGATGCGACCGCTGAAAAACTTCGCCATGACGATGAGGAGAAACAGACTGGGGATGTTGAAAACCGCTTCGGTGAAGCGCATCAGGATGCTGTCGATGACGCCGCCGTAATAGCCGGCGATGGCGCCGATCAGAACGCCGACGACAACCGATACGAGCATAGCCGATACGCCGATCGACAGAGAGATATGGCCACCGTAGATGGTGCGTGCCAGAACATCTCTCCCCACCGGGTCCGTGCCGAAGGGATGTTCCCATGAAGGGGGGTGAAGGCGTTTGAACGTGGCGGTCTGATTCGCATAAGCTTCGGAGAAGATCAAAGCGCCGACTATCACGTACAGGATCAGCAACATCAAAATGATGGTTCCCGCCATGGCCATACGATGGCGAGTAAATCGCCGCCATGCCAGACGCCAAGGAGAGAGCGCTCTACCTTTGGTTTGGACATCGCCGGGTTCAGTTGTTGTCGAGACTGCCGGACGGCGGGCGGGGCCAGCCATCGAACTCATGGGAGTTTCTCCATCAGCTATAGCGAATGCGAGGATCGAGATAGGTGTACACGATGTCGGTCAAAATTTGAAACACCACCACCGCCACAGAAACCAACATTAGAATGCCCATCAGCACAGGATAATCGGCGCGCTCGACGTGATCCAGAAACAATCGACCCATGCCCGGCCAAGCAAAGATGCGCTCTGTGACCACAGCCCCGGCCAACAGTAACGGCAAGTCTAGGCCGATCAGCGTCACCAAAGGTAAGGAGGCATTCTTGAGCGCGTGCCGCCACAAGATGAGGCGCTCGGGTAAGCCCTTGCTGCGCGCCGTGCGGATGTAATCCTGGTTGATGACTTCCAGCATGCTGGCGCGAATATAGCGGCTATAGGCGGCGATTGCAGTCACCGACAACGTCGCCACCGGAAGCGCCATATGCCAAACCACTTGGCTGAAGGTGCGCCCGACGGCAGGATCGTACATACCTACCGTCGGGAAGTAAGGCAATCCCCACTTTTTGAAATTGACGGCAAAGATGTACATGAGCATGAGCGCCAGCCAGAAGATCGGCATGGAGTAGCCGATGAACGCCCCGGTGGTGATCACGTTGTCGGCGATAGAATATTGGCGCAAAGCGGAATAGACGCCGATAGCCAGGGAGAACACAATGATCACCACCTGCGCCGTGCCCATCAGAAGCAGCGTGTTGGGCAGGCGTTGCCAGATCATCTCGACTACAGGACGACGCGTCACCAGTGAGGTGCCCCAATCTCCGCGCAGAATGCCGCGTCGCGTGCCATAGGCATTGGGTACGCCGTCGCCGGTGGTATCGAACATCATCCAGTCGTTGCCGACCAGCCAGAAGACATATTGCATGTGGAGAGGCTGGTCAAGCCCAAGCTGGCGGGCGAGACGAAGGCGATCCTCCCCGCGCGGCGGCTGTCTCCCGCCGAGCGTGGCAAGCGGATCGCCCATGTTCATCATGAGCGCAATCAGGATGAGGCTGATGGTGAAGAGCAAAGGGATTGCCTGCAAAATGCGGCGAATAATGTAGCGGGTCACGGGCATCCTCGAAGAGGTGCAGGCGTCGCCGGTGTCCAGGACGGAGGCGGCCCAAGTCTCCGCCTCCGTCCGGCATCGCGCACATGCGATGGGCTATGCAACGCCTGGGTTCACAAAATTCCCTTGCTTACTCAAGCGTCCAGTTCGCTGCATTCCAGAAGGGGTCTGCGCCCGACAGGCGCACGTTGTTCAGCCGCTTGCTGACGGTCCAGATGTCGTTGTCCTGCCAGACGCCCAGCCAGACCATGTCCTCTTGAAGGATTCTCTCGATCTCTTCAAAGACGGCGATGCGGGCCTCCATGTCCACCGTCACGGCCTGACGCGCAAACAATTCGTCCAGCTCAGGGTTGCAATAGAAGTTCCAGTTGCTGCCCGCCGGGTTGTCCGGGGTTGGAATCTCGCGGCAGGTCCAACGGGAAGTGTCCGGGTCAGGGTAGGCTTCAGGTTGGCTGGACCATTCTGCGATGTCGTACTGGCCCGTGGCGATGACGCCGCCCTCGGCGTAGCTGGCGAAGAAGATGTCGCTGGGGTGGTTGATCAGCTCGAACCGGACGCCCAAGTCTCGGAACATGTCCTGAACGACCACCTGAGTGTCCAGGCGCAGGCGCCGCATGTTGGTGACGTAGCGCAAGATCAACTTTTCGCCATCTTTTTCGCGCACGCCGTCGGCGCCCATCACCCAGCCGGCTTCATCCAGCAACTGCGCGGCACGCTCGGGGTCGTATGGCACCGGTTGGATATTCGGGCTGGCGTAGGGGCTGAGATCCCACGGCGACGCCGGCGGCTCGCTCAAGCCAAGCAAGAGGTCCTGGGTGATCTGCCAGCGGTCGAAGCCGTGCGCTAAAGCCCAGCGCACATTTTTATCTCGAATGGCCGGATGGGCCTGCTCGCCGAAGTTAAAGAACCAGCCCTCCATGAAGCCGGAGGGAGTCGAAACAACGTTCACTGTTCCCAGCGCTTCCAGCTCGGGCACGTCGGAGAAGCTGATGAAGACGCCGATGTCGGTGTCGCCTGCTTTGATGGCGGCAACCTGCGCGGCGTCATCCGGCGTAATGCGGATGAAGATGCGGTCGATGTTGGGTTGTTGCCAGTGATTGGGGTTGCGCTCGAACAGGAGATGGCTGCCCGATTCCCACTCTTTGAAGACGTATGGCCCCACTCCCACGGTTGGGTTGCGGTTCCAGTCGGCGCCGTCCAGCGTGCCGTTCGCTTCCATCACCGGCTCCAGAATATGCTTGGGCAACACGTAGGTGAAGATCGAGGAGAGCCAGGGTGCGTACGGTTCGTGGAACGTAACCACCAGCGTGTGATCGTCCTTCGCCTCGACGCCGGCGACGAATTGATCGTATGGATGGCGAGAGATCACGGC
>CALFWA010000240.1 GCA_937928035.1 uncultured Caldilinea sp.
ACGAGGGCTTTCTTGCTTCCTGCTGCCGCGCTGGACGCCGGATGGCGAACGCAACGCCTTCCGCATCGTGCGGCTCAAGGACAAACTCGGCAACCGCTCGAACGCCTCCAGCGAGGTGGAGTTCCACGGCGCCTGGGCGCAGCTCATCGGCGAGGAAGGGCGCGGGATCGCCACCATCATGGAGATGGTGCGCCACACTCGGCTGGACTGTGCGCTGGGTTCGGCGGCGACGCTGCGGCGGGCGGTAGCCGAGGCGTTGCATCACGCTGCGCAGCGCAAAGCCTTTGGCCGCCTGCTCGTCGAGCAGCCGTTAATGGTCAACGTGCTCGCCGACCTGGCGGTGGAATACGAGGCGGCGGTGGCGCTGGCGTTGCGGCTGGCGCGTAGCTTCGACGCTGCGCCGGAGAATGAGGCGGAGCAGCTCTTCGCGCGCATCGTGACGCCGATCGCCAAATACTGGATCACCAAACGCGCCATCGCCGTCGTCACAGAGGCCATGGAGTGCCTGGGCGGCAACGGCTACATCGAAGAGTCACCCATGCCTCGGCTCTATCGAGACGTTCCGGTGAATTCCTTGTGGGAAGGCGCCGGCAACATCCAGGCGCTCGATTTGCTGCGCGCCCTGCGCCGCGAGCCGGCGGGGTTGGAGATCGTCATCGATGAATTGCGCGCGGCGGCTGGCGTCAACGCCGAGTACGACGCTCATCTGGCGATGGTGGAGCAGTCGTTGCGCAGGGACGCGAGCGAGGAGGTCGCTGTGCGGCGACTAGCTGAGCAGTTGGCGCTGGCGCTCCAGGCCGCTTTGCTCATCCGCCATGCGCCGTCGGCTGTGGCGGACGCCTTCTGTCAAGGCCGGCTGGGGGCGGAGCGCAGCTTCCTCTTCGGCGCCTTGCCGCGCGGCCTCGACCTGCGCGCAATCCTGACGCGGGCGTGGCCACGGCTTGCATAGAGATTGTTCTTTGTAGATGCAACTTGGGCTTCGTTTTGGTCATCGGAATCGTTTTCGTGCATTGGATCGAATCAATTATGATGAATGGGTGACGCACGAGGATTTTTGGCGCAAAGTTGAGACCGAGACGCCAACAGCAGAGGAAAATCGGATGGATTCGTTTGAAGGGTTTTTGAACAAGGAAACGTAGCAATGAATGTCCGCGTCTATGCAACGTTGCGCCCCATCGTGGGCGGCAAGGAAGCGCAGCTCGCCACCGACGCCGGCGACACTTTTCGTCAGATGATCGAGGAGATGATCACGCGCTGGCCGGCGCTGAAGCGAGAGTTCTTCGACAATAACGGAGAGCTTCGCTCCAACATCCATATCTTTCTAAACGGCCGTGATATTCGCTACCTGGGCGGCCTGGATATGACCATCCCGGAAAACGCCGACGTCTGCATCTTTCCGCCGGTCGGCGGCGGACAGCCCCAGTGATGGTGCGCGTCGAACACGACTACTATGGCGTGCCGGTTTGGCTGATGCAGGAGTATCTCACCCAGCTCGGCGGTCGCGCTGTGGGCGAAAACCAGATGGAGGGCGACGGCTGGCGCGCGGAGCTGCGTCCGGCCCAACGCCGCCAGATCGGTTCGCTCAGCGTCGGCGGCGCAACCGTTGTTTTTGTCGGCGAGCAGGCGGCGCTCGATGCACTCTTTGCGCAGTTGCATTGGAAGACGCTGCGCGGCGGCGGTTGACGGCGAGCGCCAGGATAGGTTTCCGTGAGTCGTCACACTCTTCCTGTTCGCCGATCCTTGCTACGACTGGATGTCTCGCATGTTGAAACAGTTTGCCTCTCGTTTGACGCTTTTGGCATGTGGGCTGACGTTTCTGTTGGTTGTACTGGCGGCCTTGCGCGCCGCGCCGGCATGGGCGCAGGAGGAGCTTCCGCCTTTTGACGCCGGTCAGGTGACGCTTCCCGACGCTCCTCCGGCGGCGCTGCTCGGACGCAGCAGCTATCTGAGCAACTGCGCTCCCTGCCACGGCGAGCTGGGGCGAGGCGACGGCCCAACTGCGGCCAGCCTGCCCGGCCCGGCGACCGCCTTCGCCGAACGCTCGGCGATCTGGGAGCGCAGCCCCGCCATGCTCTTCTACACGACCAAGTTCGGCTGGTTGGACAAGCTGATGCCGCCGTGGTCCAATCGCCTGACCGATGAGGAAATCTGGAACACCGTGGCGTATGCGTGGAGCCTGCATACGTCCGAGGCGGAGGTAGAGACGGGCGCCGCGCTCTATGCTGCGAGCTGCGCGTCCTGTCACGGCCAGCAAGGCGCAGGCGATGGCCCGGAGGCCGAAGGCGCCCTGCCCGATTTCACCGACCTTTCCTACACCCCCTTCGTCAGCCAGGCCGAGTGGGACGCGGGCTGGCGCCGCGCGCATCCCGACCTGGGCGCCGACTGGACGCAGGCGCAACGAGAGGCGACGCTCGAATTCATCCGCACCTTCAGCTACGCGCCGCTCTGGGTTTCGCTCTATCAAGCCGGCGAAGGCGTAATCACGGGCGCCGTGCGTTTTGCGGAAGGCGCGCCGCAACCCGAGGGCGACCTGCAAGTTGCGCTCGACGCCTACCTGAATTTCGAGCGCATCGCCAGCTTCACGACGACGCTCGGTGTCGACAACACCTTTGTGTTCGATGGTTTGGACGTCAACCCGGAGCTGGTCTATCTGACCACGGTCGTGGTGGATGGCTTCACTTACTCCAGCCCTTTGATTACGTTGACGCCGGAGCAGCCGCAGGCTGGGGCTCCAATCACCGTCTACGGCGTCACCGAGGACCTGTCCGGCGTTCGCCTCAGCCGCGTGCATTGGATTGTAGACGTGCGGCCGGGCGCGCTGCTTGTGGCCCAAATCTATCTGTTTCGCAACGACGGCGACCGCGCCTTCGTCGGGCGAACGGTGGAAGGCGTGGAGACGCCGGTCACCGTGGGCGTCGATGTCCCGCTCGACGCACAGGAGATCACCCTGCAAGGGGGCATCCTCGGCGGGCGTTTTCGCCGCGTGGGCGGCATCATTTATGACACGCTGCCCGTCATGCCCGGCGAAAACGCGCAGCAGATCATTGTGCAATACGCCCTCCCTGTGGAGGGCGACGGATACACCCTGGCGCAGGATCTGCTGTATCCAACCGATTCGCTCTCCATGCTTGCGACCAACGTTCCTGGAGTGCGCATCGACGCGCCAACCATGAGCTTCGACGGCGTCCAGACCTTCGAGGGCGTGGAATACCAGTTGTGGAGATTGAACGATTTTGGCCCCGGACGAATCGAGGTTCTGTTCCGTGGCCTGCCTCGCTTCGATGCAGCCGCCCCAGGGCTGCCAGCGACTTCCTCTAGCCCCACCCTCAGCCCACCGATGGAGCCGTGGGTCTCCTGGGTGATGATTGCGTTGGTGGCGGCGGCGTTGTTGGCTGTAACAGGATTCGCCATCCAGCAGGGGAGGGTCGCCGCATCGACAACGCCGGAAAATCCGGAGGCGTTGCGCAACGCTCTTCTCGATGAAATCGCCCGGCTTGACGATCTCCATGCCTTAGGGCAGATCGACGATAAGGAGTGGCTGCGCCGGCGTTCTCATCTGAAGGCGCAACTGATCGCTGCGACAGGCAAGCGAAGCGGCGCGTCCTCATAGACATTATGGATAATGGATACGCTGCGCGGCGTCGTCGAACGCATCACCTTTCACAATGAAGAGACCGGCTACACCGTCGCCAAGCTGACGCCGGAAGCGATGGCGCGCACCCTGTTCGGCCCTGCTCGCGAAGTGACGATCGTCGGCGCCATGCTGGGGCTGAACGTGGGCGAGTGCGTTGAGTTGACCGGGCGGTGGACGGTGCACGGCGACTATGGCCGTCAGTTTCAGGTCGAAACGTTTCGCCCGGTTTTACCCGCCACCATCGCCGGGCTGGAAAAATATCTGGGCAGCGGGCTGATCAAAGGCGTCGGTCCGGTGACCGCCCATCGCATCGTCAAACAATTTGGCCTCGACGCGTTGACCATCATCGAAGAGCAGCCGGAACGCTTGATCGAAGCGCCAGGCGTTGGCCCGAAGCGGGCAGAGATGATCCGCAAGGCATGGGCCGAGCAGCGTGCCATCAAGGAGGTGATGCTCTTTCTGCAGAGTCACGGCGTCAGCACCAGCCTCGCCGCCAAAATTTACAAGACCTACGGCGACGACGCCATCCACATTGTGCGCAGCGACCCCTACCGGCTGGCGCACGACATCTTCGGCGTCGGTTTTCTCACGGCGGACAAAATTGCGCGCTTCCTCGGCATGCCGGAGGATGCGCCGGAGCGCGTGGCTGCAGGCATCGCCTATGCGCTCAACCAGGCGAGCGAGGAGGGGCATGTTTTTCTGCCCACTTCCGAGCTGGTGAAACTCACCGCCGAACTGTTGAATGTGCCCCCCTCCTTGATCGGCCTAGGCCTGGCGCGCCTGTGGAACGAGGGGCAGGTCAAGGTCGCGCCTGGAGCGGGAGGCGAAGCCATCGAGCCGCAGCCGACTTTCGTCGCCGAGCCGAGGCTTGTCGCCGAGCAAGGGCAATTGTACGCCGTCCATACGGTCGAAGAGGCGCAGCGGCTGCTGGCGGAGGAGAACGCCGTCTACCTGACGCCACTCTATTTCAGCGAAGTCGGCGCGGCGCGGCGTCTCCGTCGCCTCCTGAACGAAGGAGAGAGTCGGCTGGCGATCTTCGCACAGTATCGCTCGGAGGATTGGACCCGTGCACTGGCTGCCGCCGAGCCTGGCAATGGGTTCCCCCTTGCTCCTCAGCAGCGACAGGCGGTGCAGGCTGCGCTGACGCATCGCGTGACCGTGCTGACGGGCGGCCCGGGCACCGGCAAGACAACCGCTGTGCGTACGATTCTGCACCTCTGCCGACGAGAAGGCAAGCGCGCGCTGCTCGCGGCGCCCACCGGCCGCGCTGCCAAGCGACTGACGGAAACGACCGGCCAGGAAGCCAAAACCATCCATCGCCTGCTCGAATTCAAGCCGGGTGAAGGGCTGGCGTTTCAGCGCAATGAAGAAAACCCGCTTGAGGGAGACCTGTTGATCGTCGACGAAGCCTCCATGCTCGACCTGCCGCTTACGCATCATCTATTGAAGGCGATTCCGCCCGGCATGCATCTGCTGCTGGTGGGCGACATCGATCAATTGCCGAGCGTGGGCGCAGGCAACGTGCTCAAGGATATCATCGCTGCGTTGGAAAGTCAGGAGAACCTCGGCGCCCGCGCAGCCGTCATCCGACTGCAGACCATTTTTCGCCAGGAGGCTGGCTCGCTGATCATCGCCAACGCCCATCGCATCAACGCAGGGCAAATGCCGATCATCGACAACCGGGCGGCGACCGACTTCTTCCTTTTTCGCACTGAAACGCCGGAGCGCGCTGCGCAACTGTGCGTCGAGCTGGTGACGGAGCGCATCCCGCGTCGTTTTGGCATTCCGCCGGAGGAGATTCAGGCGCTGGCGCCGATGCATCGCGGGGTGGTCGGCGTGGCGGCGCTCAACGCTGCGCTGCAGAAGGCGTTAAACCCGCCTGCGCCCGATCGCCCGGAGCGCACCGTCGGCAGCCGCGTCTATCGCGTCGGCGACAAGGTGATGCAGGTTCGCAACAACTACGACAAAGATGTGTACAACGGCGACATTGGCCGCATCGCGGCCCTTGATCCCGTGATGCATACGTTGACGGTTGTATTCGATGGCCGACCGGTTCGCTATGAGTTTCTTGAACTGGATGAACTGATCCACGCCTACGCCGTCAGCGTGCATAAGAGCCAGGGCAGCGAATTCACCGCCGTGGTGATCCCGGTCCTCACTTCACATTACATGATGCTGCAG
>CALFWA010000241.1 GCA_937928035.1 uncultured Caldilinea sp.
GAACGGATCGGCGGAGTCGGCGAGCAGGCCGATGCGAATGACGCCGGACATGAGAAGCGTTTGCTCTTCTGAGAGATTGGCACTGGGAAAGACTACAGGCTACAATCAGAACCGTCTACTTCTTCAGATATTTTACCAGGCGATGCAGCTCTTCACCCAAGAACATGCAAAATCGATTGCAAAAGCAAGGCGATCCGCTTCGATGAAAGGCGCATGGAAACTAAGAATAGACGTTACGCAGTTGGCTTCCTTTTCCGGGAAGCTCCAGATTTTTCACAAAATCATCCGGCAATGACAGAAGGTGCGGCTAGGAATCGCACGTTCTTGAGGGGTCGCAGGGTCTTGAGGAATTCGAGGAAGCGTAGCGATGAGCTGCACCTCCGGTCGCAACACGGCTGTGCGACAAAACCTGCCAGCCTGGGCATCTCATTCGTTGGTGTTTTACAAAAAATTTTCAGGAGAAATAAATATGCAAGAGAAACTTCATGGCGTCTTTGCGCCGGTGCTCACGCCGATGAACGACGATCTGAGCCCGGCTGTGGAAAAATGGGTCGCATTCTGCAAAGAATTGCTGAAGGAGGGGTGCACCGGCCTGACGCCTTTTGGCACCACCAGCGAGGCGAATTCGCTTGGAGTGGATGAGCGGATGTCGATGCTGGAGGCGCTGGTTGAGGGCGGCGTTCCACCGGCGCAGCTGATGCCCGGCGTCGGCACATGTGCGATTCCCGACACCGTAAAACTCACCAAGCAAGCCGTCCGGTTCGGGTGCGGCGGCGTGTTGCTGTTGCCGCCTTTTTACTACAAAGATGTGGACGACGAAGGCGTCTTTCGCGCCGTGGCCGAGGTGATCGAACGCGTCGGCGACGATCGGCTGCGGGTGTACATCTACCATATTCCACCGATCGCCGTGGTGGGCTACTCGCTGAAGGTGATCGAGCGGCTGCTGGCCGCCTACCCCGGCGTCGTCGTCGGGATAAAGGATAGCTCCGGCGATTGGAGCTATCAGAAGAGCGTGTTGGAGAATTTCCCCGGCTTCGATGTCTTTACCGGCTCCGAGCGCTTTTTGCTGGCCAACCTGCGGCTGGGCGGCGTCGGCACGATCAGCGCCATGGCCAACGTCATCCCGGCGAAAATTCGCTTTTTGTACGACAATTACCTGGCGGAGAACGCCGGGCAGCTCCAGGAGCGCCTCGACCGCTATCGGGCAGCGACGCGCGACTACGCAGCCATTCCTGCGCTCAAGCAGATCATGGCGATGCGCACAGGCGACCACACATGGCTCAACCTGCGGCCGCCGCTGGTCAACCTGAGCGAGCAGGCTGCACAGGAGATGTTGGCGAAATTCGCCGCGGCAGGCTAAAATGTCTGACATCCATCGTGGTGAACCATCCGCCGGCTCCGGCAGGCCGCCTCCGTTGGAGCGTCGGCCGCTTTACGAACGCATCTACGCCGTCGTGCGTCTGATCCCGCGCGGCCAGGTCGCCACGTATGGGCAGATCGCCGAGATCGTCGGCGGCTGCACCGCTCGCATGGTGGGCTACGCTATGGCTGCTGCGCCGGAGGACGTGCCGTGGCAGCGCGTCGTCAACGCGCAAGGCAAGGTCAGCCCCCGCGCCGATCACTGGGGAGCCGAGTTGCAGCGACAGCGGCTGATCGAAGAAGGGATCGAGTTCGACGCCGAGCATCGGATGGATCTGGCGCGCGTGCGGTGGCCGGGGCCTTCGCGGGAGTGGCTGCTCGAACATAGCTATCCGCCGCCGGAAGCGCGCGGCCTGCCGCCAGAAAAACTTCCAACCTAGATTGTTCTAATCGACATAGAGAACCCACTGAAACCGGCAAGGAGGCCATGATGCCTACGATCCACGTTCGCCCTCCCCTTCCTGGCCCCAAAAGCCAGGCGATCCTGGCGCGTCGCGACGCCGCCGTCTCCAAAGCGTCTTTTCGCTCGACGCCGGTGGTGGCGGCCAGCGCCCATGGCGCAGCCGTGACCGACGTCGACGGCAACACCTTCCTCGACTTCACTGCCGGCATCGGCACGCTCAACATCGGCCACACGCCGGCGGAAGTGGTCGAAGCGATCTGCGGCCAGGCGGGTGATCTCATCCATCTGTGCGCCATCGTCGGCAGCTACGAACCGTATATCGCCCTGGCGGAAAAGCTCAATGCGCTGGTGCCCATCTCCGGCCCCAAAAAGACTTTCCTGAGCAATTCGGGCGCCGAGGCGGTGGAGACGGCGATCAAAATGGCGCGTGCGTACACCGGTCGCCCTGCGATCCTCACCTATGAAGGCGCCTATCATGGCCGCACGCTGCTAACGCTTTCGCTGACCAGCAAGTATGCGCTCTTCAAAAAAGGCTTTGGCCCCTTTGCACCGGAGATTTACCGCGTGCCCTATCCGTACAGCTATCGTTGCCCGCACTGCCGCAACGAGGGCGTCTGCAACCTCACCTGCTTCGAGGACTTGGAGCGGGCGCTGATCACCCAGATCGATCCGTCGGCGGTGGCGGCGTTGATCATCGAGCCGGTTCAGGGCGAAGGGGGCTTCATTCCGGCCTCCTATGAGTATCTGCGCAAAGTGCGCGCCCTCTGCGACAAACACGGCATTGTGCTGATCGTCGATGAGGTGCAGGCCGGCTTCTGCCGCACCGGACGATGGTTTTCCTTCGAGCACAGCGGCATTGAACCGGACCTGGTCGTGATGGCGAAGTCGCTGGCAGCCGGCATGCCGCTGGCGGCGGTGACGGGTCGCGCCGAGATCGTCGATGCACCGCACCTGGGCGGCCTCGGCTCGACCTTCGGCGGCAATCCGGTGGCGTGCGCCGCTGCGCTCAAGGCCATCGAGATCATGGAACGGGACAACCTCAACCAGCGCGCGGAACAGATCGGCGAAATCACCATGGCGCATTTCCGACGCTGGAAGGAGAAATATCCCATTATCGGCGACGTGCGCGGTCTGGGCGCCATGACGGCCATCGAATTCGTGCAGGGGCGCAACGACCGCACACCCAACACCGAGGCGCCGCTCAAGGTCGTGGCGGAGGCGTACCAGCGGGGGCTGCTGCTCATCCGCGCCGGTCTCTACTCCAACGGCGTGCGCACGCTTGTCCCTCTGGTCATCACCGACGAGCAGCTGGAGGAAGGACTTGGCGTGTTGGAAGAGGCGATCGGCGTCGTCGCCGGCTGATCGGCGTCGCTGCGTCAGGCGAACGCCAGCGTCAGCCACAGAATTCCGATCGTCAGGCTGATCGCCGTGATGAGGGGGCCCGCCTTCAAATATTCCGTAAAAGAAAGGTTGACATCGCGACGATAGGCGATCTCCGCCACGATCAGGTTCGCCACCGAACCGAGCAGCGTCAGATTGCCCGCCAGCGTCGTGGACATCGCCAGCGTCAGCCACGCCTGTGTAGGATTGGGAAATTCAGGAATGTAGGGACGGAAGAGCAGCACCGCCGGCACATTGGAGACAAGGTTGCTCAGCAGCACCGCCACCAGTGAGAGCGCAGCCACGCCTTGTTCGGCCAGCGGCTGGGCGAGCGCAAACAGTTTTTCGCTCAGCCCTACGCTTTCGATGGCGCCCGTCACGATGAAGAGGCCGCCGAAAAAGACGAGCAGAGACAAATCGATCTCCCGGAAGACCGCCTCCGGCTCGCGGCGCCGGCTGATCAGCAAGATCGCTGCGCCGACCAACGCCGCCAACGGGATCGGAAACCCCAGCACGAAGCCCGTCATCATGACAGCCGTGGCGAAGAGGCTCTTCCGCAACAGCGGCTGTTCGGTGCGCACGCGCACGAGCGGCTCCTTCACCAGTCGCCCTCGCAGGTCTTCTCGATAAAGCAACGTCACCACGCCCCAGATCACCGCCATGCCGGCCAGCGCCACCGGCGCCAGATACAGCGTAAACGTGTTGAACGGAATGGCGGAGGCGACGCCGATCACCATGTTCTGTGGGTTGCCAATAATTGTCGCCACCGAGCCGATATTGGCCGCCGTCACCAACGCGATCAAATAAGGGATCGGCCGTTGTTTGAGCGCTGTGCAGAGGTCGAGCACCAGGGGCGTAAAGACGATCACGATCGTATCATTGAGGAAGATGGCCGACAGCACGCCGGAAGCCACAATGATATAGGCTAACAACTGCCGCGCGCTGTGCGCATGATGAATGACGCGGTTGGCGACGACTTGAAAGAAGCCGGCGCGGCGCAGGTTGTAGTTGATGATCATCATGGCGAAGAGCAGCGTCAGCGTGTCCAGGTCGAGCGCAGCGTAGGCGTCTTCCAGGGAAATGGCGCCCAGTGCGATCAGAGCCGTGGCGCCCGTCAGGGCGATGGTGGCGCGGTTCACGCGCAGCCAGGGCCAACGTCCGATCGCCACGCCGATCAGCGTAATGACGATAATGAGAAGCGCTGTGATTTGAAAGAATGTCATACGGACGTCGAGACCTCAAAGGATTGTTTCCGAAAGGTGCATTCAGCTTTTGATTCGCAAAGGCATATCCTAACATGTAGACAATCGAAGAGAGAAGCCTCTGTAGAAGTTTTGCGAAAATCCACTCATCATGATTTGCATCGAAAGGGAACGGCACGGGAATCGCAGCCGATATTGCCATCATCATCGTCGCTGCACAGATTGGCGGGCTAGTTGCGCAGTGGCTGCGCCAACCGCTCATTGTCGGATACATTCTGGCCGGCGTCGCCGTCGGCCCGTTTACGGGCGGCGTTACGGTCAGCAATCCCAGCGACATTGCGCTCCTGGCCGAAATTGGAGTGGCGCTGCTGCTCTTCACGCTGGGCATTGAGTTCTCACTCAAGCAGTTGCAGCCGGTGCGTCGCATTGCGCTCCTGGGAGCGCCGCTGCAGATCCTATTGACGATCGCGTTCGGCTGTGGCATCGGGCAGATGCTGGGGTTAGATTGGGTGGCTTCGCTCTGGTTCGGCGCCGTTATCAGCACCTCCAACACCATGATCGTGCTCAAGCTGCTCGCCGGTCGCGGGCTGATGGGGACGCTGTCCAGCCGCGTCATGTTGGGCATCTTCGTCGTGCAGGACCTGTGCATGATGGCGGCGATGTTGATCCTGCCCTACATCGGCGGCGATCAATTCGATCTCGGCGCGCTGGCCTGGGCCGTGTTGCGGGCGGCGCTCTTCTTGGGCGCGATGTTGCTGCTCGGCACGCGTTTGATCCCCTGGCTGATGCGTTACGTCGTGCGCTGGGAGTCGCGCGAGCTCTTTTTGATCACGGTCACGGCGCTGGGACTAGGCATCGGCTATTCGGCGTTTCTGGCCGGGCTTTCGTTCGCCTTCGGCGCCTTTCTCGCCGGCCTGGTGCTCAGTGAATCGGACTACAACTATCAGGCGCTCAGCGAGGTGATTCCGCTGCGCGATCTTTTCGCCATGCTCTTTTTTGTCTCCGTGGGCATGCTGCTAGATCCAGTCTTCCTGATCGCCAATTTCAGCGTGGTGCTGGCGGTGGTGGCCGCCGTCGCCCTTGGCAAGGCGCTCATTTTTGGCGGCCTAAGCTTTGCCTTTGGCTATCGCAACGTGATCCCTCTGGCGACCGCACTGGCGCTCTTTCAGTTCGGAGAATTTTCGTTCGTGCTGGCACGCGTCGGCTTGCAAGATGGCGTTTTCTCCTCGGATGACTATTCGCTGATGCTAAGCGCAGCGCTCGTTTCGATCTTGATCACGCCCCCCGCCTTTCACCTGATCGAGCCGCTCTATGCGCTGCAGCGACGACTCTTCGGTTCAGAGCCGGCTTGTACGTTGGAAACCCCATCTTTCGACACCATGAAGGACCATGTCGTCATCGCAGGCGCAGGTCGAGTTGGCCAGTTCGTCGCCAGCATGCTTCATGCCATGAGCGTGCCCGTCGTGGCGATTGAGTTGAACCAACAGCGCGTGGAGGAATGTCGAAGGCGAGGAATTCCGGTGATTTACGGCGATGCAAGCAACCAAATTGTGCTGTCCGCTGCAGCGATTGAACAGGCGCGCCTGGCGCTCATTACAACGTCTACGCTCCAAACCGCCCTGGAGATCGTGAGCCAGGTGCGCAGGCTGCGGCCCGACCTGCACATCGTCGCCCGCGCCGAGGGAGTGGAGCCATTGAGCGACCTGCACAACCTGGGCGTCTACGAGGTGGTGCAACCGGAATTCGAGGCGGGGTTGGAGATCGCCCGGCAGGCGCTGCTCCATCTTGACATACCGGACGCCGAAGTGCTTCGCTATGTGGACGAAGTGCGTCGCAACCTCTATGCACCGATCTATCAAGGGTCTCCAGAACATCGTCTCGACGTGCAGACGCTGATGCGCGCCCAGCGCGTGCTTGCATTCAACTGGGTGCCTCTGCCGGAGCAAAGCCCACTCATCGGGCGCTCTTTGAACGACGCCCAGGTGCGCAGCCGGACAGGTGTCAGCGTCGTCGCCATTTTGCGTCATGAACGCCTGATTGCGCCCCCTGAACCGGTTGAAGCGCTGCAGCCTGGAGACATCCTGGCTGTCATAGGCGGCCAGGATGCGTTAAAACGATTTGCAGAGCTGATGCGCCCTGAAGAACAGGAGACGGAGCCTGCACAAACTCTGAAGCGCCTTTCAGAGTAATCACGCAGGGGAGGAAGGTTCTCGTCGACGCGAGGACTCCGGAGACGGCACTTCGCTTAAATCGACGCCCATCGTATGCGCAATGCGAGTGAACATCCGACGGTATAGGGTCAACAAGATAAAAAAGACAACCAGCGTGCCGACAAACGCCCACATCTGCAAACCCCGCTCCAGTTGAGCAACATATTTGCCCAGGTGCAGGCCTGCGAACACCAGCAGCCCGTTCCATAGCGGTTCGATGATCAAACCTACTACGGCCAGGTGAAGCCAGGGCACGCGCGACATCCCGGCTGCAATCAAAATCGGAATCGTCAACAGGCCCATGGATAGTTTGGTGAGCAAATACAGTTTGGCGGCGCGATTGCGCAAATCTCTCTGAATGCGACGAATCGTGAACCAACGACGGCGCACCCACCCGATGCGCAGCAAAAGGCGACGGCTGCCGCCAAAATAGCCGAGGAGATACCAGAAGACATCCGCCATGAAATTGGCAAGCATGGAGAAGAGAAAGACCAGCTCGACGCGCAAAATGCCGCTGGCCGCCATCGTAGCGGCCGCCAGGGTGGCGACCGGCCCTTCGATAAAGACCAACACGATTAAAATGACATAGCTCCAATTGCCCAGATCAGGCAGTTGGCCAGTCTGCACAGCGTGCCACAGCTGCTCGATAAATGCACCGAAATTCATAAGCGCTTAATTCTACAGCAGGTGTGTCAAACATCCTACTTACAGAAGAAGCCGCAGCGCGCTCAAACTTTTCCAATCCAACAGAAGGATGCGCATCTGCGTTCGGCAAAGGACATCGGTCATGCGTAGCTTGTGAAGCCAGTGTAATGGGCATCAAAAGAGAAGTCAATCGCTGCAGAGCCATCGATTCTCAAGCAAAAGATGTGCTTCAGAACAGCGAGCTACATCGGGGGAAGACAATCGACGGCTGGGAATTTCGGTGGCTACGTAGCCAGATGGCGTCGCATGAGATGCTCCATCCGTTCGATGTTGCAATGAACCTGTTGCAACGTGTGCAAAAGTGTGCTCTGCAAATGGGTGAGCTCATCCAATACAGCCTGCATTTCAATCAGTTCGGGCGTTGAGTCCGGAGAATGAGCAGGTGTTTCAAGGCATTCGCTGCGAATCTCCTCGTAGAGCGCCAGCGTGCTTTTCGATGGCTTAACGTTGAGCTCGCGCTGCAAAATCTCCGTGCAAAGTTCAAACTGCCTCAAGGCTGCGCTGCGATTGCCCGCCTGATAGTGAAGGCGCATCAACCGCCGATGTACGCGTTCGCGCGCTGCATCCTTGCGCAACGCAAGTTCACAGAAATGAACGCCATCGGCGTAACTCTGCGTCTGTTCGGCGTGGTCGATCAGCGCGTCCAGGATCGCCAGATACATCTGGAGAAAGCGCTCGCGCTCGAATATGCACCAATCCTGATACCATCCTTCGAGCAGGTCTCCCTGATAGAGCGCCACCGCCTGACAGAGCCTTTCGGCCATCTGAGGAGACGACACCCGGTTTCCTTGAGCGCGCAGCGTTGCGTAGACGCTTTCAAACGCCTCCACATCGAGCCAGAGCGGCGCCTCGGAATGAATCCCGATCCATTCGTTGTCCACCAACAACAGCGGCTGATGTGGATGACAGGCGCTCTCGAGCGCGCTCTGTAGTTGCCAGAGCGCTTGCCGCAAATACTTCTTGGCGTGCACCTCGTCCCGTTCGCCCCACAGCACCGTCGCAAGGGACTCCCGCGTGCAGAGGCGAGTGCGGTGCAACAGAAGATAAATGAATAGTTCTTGCACCTTGCGCGCCTCCAGGCCGCCGACCGGTCGAGCGTTGACCGTGCAACAAAGCCGCCCGAAGAGCGAAACGGTTAGGGTGTCCATCGCTGTCCTCCACAATCTATCCTGAACCGGGGGAACACAGCGAACGTTGATTCATCCGACGCATTTGATCGTACATGAAAACAGACAGAATTTCATCGAAGAACACAACAGAAGGGATGTATTCCACTTCACAGCGAATGAGGGAGTGAGAAGAGCAACGCTGCCCTCCTCACCCACAACCTCATCAACTTATCACGGCTTGATGAAAGCCTCATGAGAGAAGACCAATGTTTGCTATACAATTCAGGAGGGAAGCAGAGACGAAAACAACACCCAACTGCGTTAAGAGGGAAGCCGGGATAGGTGCAGCCACATTCGATAATTATAAACCTCGAAGCCCTGCGCCTGGAAAAAGTGCAAGGCGGCCTCATTAAACGCCCACACGCTCAGGGCTAAAGTGTCGATCTTGCGACTGCGCGCGTACGATTTAGCGGCGTCGATCAAAGCGGTTCCGATCCCTTGCCGACGGAAGCCCGGCTCCACGCCGATATGATGAATCCACAGCCGCTCCAACCGATAGGTCATCGACGTCTCTTGCGCCGGGATGGCGTCAGCGTACAAATAGCCCACCACTGTCTCATCCACGACCGCCACAAAGAAGACATTCGATGGCTCCGCCAGCAAATCTCTCACCATGGGCGTCGAAAAGGCGGCGATGGGCGGCTGTTTGAAAAAAGCGGGAAGCGCTTCGGCGTGATAGGACTGCAACATGGCGTGGAGACGAGAAATGGCGTCTGCATCCGCCGGCGTCGCAAGGCGGACAAGAACCTCCTTCGTCGTTCCAGGAGAGGGCGGTTGGCCCTTGTGCATGCACATCTGCTTCTCCGCCGCAGCGCGCATCACATCGACCGGCGCCGGCCTTCCCGTCCAACGCTCGAAGGCTAAAGCGCCCTGCCAGATGAGCATTCCCAATCCGCCGATGGCGCGCGCGCCATGGTGGCGGGCGTGCTGCAGCAGCAAGGTGTCGGGGGGATTGTAGACCAGGTCATAGACGGTCTGCTCGGGGCACAGCGCAAGCTCGCGAGGCCAGGGCGTCGTATCTAGGTGCGGCGTCATGCCCAGCGACGTGCAATTGATGATCAAAGGTGCGTCCACGACCTCCGTCAGCCCCTCCGGCAACGAAACAGCCGCACATGAGATTGCACCCAGGTAAGGTCGCAAATCTGCAAGAAGCTGACGTGCACGTTCGACGCTGCGATTGGCGACCGTGATGCGCTGCACACCCGCCTGCGCCAGCCCATAGACGACGGCGCGCGCGGAGCCGCCGGCGCCGAGCACCAGCGCATGCAGCCCCGCAGGCTCGACGCCGTGGTCGCGCAGGTCGGCGATGAAGCCCGGTGCATCAGTGTTGTCGCCGGTGAGGCTGCCATCCTCCTCGACGACGATGGTGTTGACGGCGCGCATCGCCGTCGCCGCCGGCGCAATGCGGTCGAGAAACGGCAGCACCGCTTGCTTATGCGGCACGGTGACGTTGATCCCGCGCATCCCCATCGCCCGCATCCCGCGCACGGCGTCGCCCACTGCACCGGGCAGCGCCGGATTCACCGGCAACGGCACGTAGCGCCAGTCCATGCCCAAGGCGTCGAACGCAGCATTGTGCATGGCGGGGCTGACGCTGTGGCTCACCGGCCAGCCGATCAGCCCAACGAGCGTGGTTTTGGCGGAAATCGGCGCTTGAGAAAAGCGAAACATCGTTCTCAGATGGTTTTATGCTTCGACAGTTAAGTCGGCGCCCAGCGCCTGCAGGGTGACCTCGAAGCCCGGAAAGCTGTCGGCCGTCACCTGGGCGCCATGCACGACGGTCTGCCCGCGCGCAACCAGGCCCGCCACCGTCATCGCCATCGCCAGCCGATGGTCGTCGTGCGACTCCACCGGCGCGCCGACCAGCGGCGTGGGGCCGTCGATGATAAAGCCGTCGGCGGTCGGCTCAATGCGGGCGCCGAGTTTGCGCAGCTCGCTCACGGTGGTTGCAATGCGGTCGGTCTCTTTGACGCGCAGCTCATGCGCGTCGCGCACGACGGTGCGTCCTTCCGCCTGCGTGGCGGCGACGGCCAGGATCGGCAGCTCGTCGATCATGGTGACGATCTGCTGGCCGCCGAAGGTCGCCCCGCGCAAAGCCGACGTCTTCACCACGAGGTCGGCCACCGGTTCACCGCCCTCCTCCCGCTGATTTTCAAAGACAATCGAAGCATCCATCTCCATCAAGGCATCCACGAGGCCGGTGCGCGTGGGATTGACGCCGACGCCCCGAATCGTGATGTGGCTGTCTGGGGTGATGGCGGCCGCCACCAGCAGAAATGCCGCCGAGGACATGTCGCCCGGCACCGTGAGGTCGAGCGGCTTGAGCGGCGACCGGGGTCGCTCGCTGGAAACCTTGTCGCCGTAGCGCTGGATCGGCGCGCCCATTGCCATCAACATGCGCTCGGTGTGGTCGCGCGCGGGTCCCGGCTCAGTCACTAGCGTCAATCCGTGCGCGTAAAGGCCAGCGAGCAGCAGGCAGCTCTTCACCTGCGCGCTGGCGACGGGCATCGCATAGTCGATGCCGCGTAGCCGCGCCGGTCGCACGCCCAGCGGCGCGTACTCGCCGTTCTGGCGCCCCATGATGTCGGCGCCCATCCCGCGCAGCGGTCGCACGATGCGTCCCATCGGACGGCGTCGGATCTGCGCAGTGCCGTTGAGAAAGGACGTAAATGATTGCCCGACGAGCAAACCGGTGAGCAGGCGGATCGTCGTGCCGGAGTTGCCGCAATCTAGCACGTCGGTTGGCTCCTGCAGGCCGTCCAGGCCGCGCCCGTGGACGATCAGCTCGGTCGGGGTGATCACGTCGATTTGAACGCCCAACGCTCGCATCACCGCCACGGTGGAGCGACAATCGCCGCCGTCCAGGAAGTTGCGGATGTGCGTGTCTCCCTCGGCGATGGCGCCGAACATGACGGCGCGGTGGCTGATGGATTTATCGCCGGGAACGGAGCAGGCGCCCGTAAGAGGGCGGCCCGACGAAACGATGATTTGCGTCATGTGGATTCCCTTATACTTTGCTTCTATACTTCGCTTCGATGTGTCTATTGTTTTTTCGATATTGTATAGCTGCGCCGTGAAAACGCACGAGTGCGCATACGGAGTGCAGAGATTTATGGCAACCGCCCCTGCGCTCCATATTCTCCGCAATGAAAAAGACTCTTTACAGCGGGAATTCTCAGCGACGCAGCCTTGGGTCGAGCACATCGCGCAGCCCGTCGCCGACGAGGTTGAAGCCCGCCACAGCGAAGAGCATCGCCATCGCCGGGAAGAAGGTGAGCCACCAGTGCGTGGTGATGTAATTGCGCCCCTCGCTGATCATCACCCCCCACTCCGGCGTCGGCGGCTGCGCGCCAAAGCCGATAAAAGACAGGCCGGCGATCGAGAGAATCGTCGTGCCCATGTCGAAGCTGGCCTGCACGAGCAGGGGCGAAAGGGTGTTGGGAAAGAGGTGTCGGCGCAAGATCAACCCATGTCCGGCGCCGACGGCGCGCGCCGCCTGCACGAATTCTCGCTCGCGCAGCACGAGCACCTGCCCCCGCACCAGGCGGGCGTACACCGGCCACGTCACCACGGCGACGGCAATCAACGCGTTGCGCAGGCTGGGGCCTAAGGCGCCTGCGATCGCCATTGCCAAAATCAGGCTGGGAAAGGCGAAGAAGATGTCGGTGATGCGCATGAGCGCCTCATCGAGCCAACCGCCCACATAACCGGCGACCAGGCCGATGATTGTCCCTACGACGGCTGCCATCACCACTACGGTCAATCCCGACGTCAGTGAAATGCGAGCGCCGTACAGCATGCGGCTGAAAATATCGCGCCCTAGCTTGTCGGTGCCCATCCAATGCTCGGCGGAAGGCGCGGCCAGGCCGTTGGGGATATTTTGCGCCAGCGGATCGAACGGGGACAACGTGGGCGCCAGCAAGGCCAGGGCGGCAAAAAAGAGAATGATGATCAGGCCGAAGACCGCCGTTTTCTCCTGCAGAAAACGGCGTAAGAGCAGCGCGTTGGGAGATTGAATGCGCTGGCCGCGGATCGATGGAACGGACGCAGTTGCTTGCATGAGAAGCGCACCTTTAGTTCGTGCGGACGCGTGGATCGATCACCGAATAGCCGATATCCACCAGCGTGTTGACCAGAGGATAAATAACGGCCGCCACCAGGGCGACGCCCATCACCGCCGGATAATCGAGCGTCGTCACCGAAGTGGTGGCGTAGCGACCGATGCCAGGCCAGTTGAAGATCGTCTCGGTCAGGACGGCGCCGCTCAGCAGGCTGCCGAAAATCACGCCGAGGATGGTCAAAATGGGCGGCAAGGCGTTTTTGAAAACATGTCTGCCGATCACCAGGCGCTGAGACAAGCCCTTGGCTCTGGCGGTGCGCACAAAATCCTGCCCCAGCATTTCCAGCATCGAAGAGCGCGTCATGCGCAACAGCACGGCCGTGGAATACAGGCCCAGGGTGATGGCCGGCAACACCAAATGAGCGAGCGCATCGGTGAACACCGGCCAGTTGCCGGTGAGCAGCGCGTCCACGGTGTATAGGCCTGTGAGCGTCGTTGGCGGCTGCAAGGTCGAGTCAAGCCGCCCTGGCCCTGGCAGCCAACGCAGCTGGCGATAAAAGACGCCCAGCAGCAACAGACCGACATAAAAGATGGGCATGGCCCCGCCGATCAACGCCAGGATGCGGGCCGCTGCGTCGATCCAGGTGTTGCGCCTGAGCGCAGCGACGACGCCCAACGGAATGCCGACCAAGATCGTCACCAACATGGCGGCGAGGGTCAGCTCTACCGTCGCCGGCAGAAAGTCACGCAGATCATCGGCGACAGGGCGACGGGTGCGGATCGAAGCGCCCAGGTCTCCTTGCAGCAGGCGACCCATATAGCGAACATATTGCACGACGACCGGTTGGTCCAGCCCCAACTGACGCCGATACGCCTCGATCTGCGCCTCGCGGGCATTAGTTCCCAGCGCCGCCGCCACCGGATCCGCCGGCACGATCTGCGCCAGGAAAAAGGTCATGATCGAAACGCCAAACAGGACGAAAACCAAGCCGCCAAGACGGCGAAGAATAAAGCGCGTCATAATTGGATTGACGGAGAGAGGAGACGAGGCGAGAACGAGCGCCTGACGGCGTCTCCTTCACAGAAATGCGATGCGCCGCTTCACCCTCTCTCCTCTCTCCCTTCCTCTCTATTGCTTGGTGATCAACCACAGGCTGATCGAGGGTGTGTCATTCGGGTCATAGACAAAGCCCTCGACATTGTTGCGCACGGCGTAAATCTGCGTCGGCTGGTAGAGCATCACGTATGGCCCGTTGTTCTGCACATACTCCACCAACTGCGCATAGAGTTCGACGCGTTTGGCCGGGTCGGTCTCGCGCGCCGCCTGCTTGCTCAGCTCGATCGCCTGCGGATCGTTCCAGCTATTGCGCCAGGCCAGAGAACGCGCCTCATAGTTGGCGAAGGGCGTGGCGTTGCCGTCCGGGTCGGGGAAGTCCGGCCCCCAGTTCATCAGCAGCATCGGCAGCTCCTGCGCACGATACTTGGTGAGCAGCTCAGACTGTTGCAGTTGCTGAATCTCCAGGTCAATGCCGATCTGCGCCAGGTCCGCCTGAATCGATGCGGCGATGGTGGCCCACTCCACGCCGCCCGGCGCCGTGCCGGTAGCGACGGTGAAGGGGATGACCGTCCCTTCCGCAACGCCTGCCTTGGCGAACAGCTCCTTCGCCTTCTCCAGATCTTGTTTGAAAGGATTTTTACCCGTATGGCCAAGGAAGCCGATGGGAATAATCTCCTGCACAAGTTCGCCGTTGCCGCCGAGCAACGTGATGATGTTGTCATAGTTGACGGCGTAGCGCAATGCCTGGCGAGCGTCTGGGTTGTCAAACGGCGGCATCGAGGCGTTGACCGCTGCATACACCAGCAGCGTGCTCAAAGCCTTCACCAGTTTGATGTCGGGATTGCCCTCCAGGACGGCCACCTGTTCCGGGCCGACGTCCTGGATAATATCGGCGTCGCCCGTCTCGATCGCCGCCTGGCGGTTGACAGCCTCCGGCATATTCTGCAAGATGACCCGTTTCATCGCCGGGGTGACTCCGCCCCAGTAGTTGGGATTGGCGTTGAGCGTCACGCTGACGTTGCGATCCCAACGGTCAAGCACATAGGGGCCGCTGCCGGCCGAGTGGTCGTTGAGCCAGGATTCGCCCATGTCGTCGCCCATGTTAGGCTCCACCGCCGCCTTTTCGACCACGGCTGCCACCGTGAACGTCAACACCGAAAGACAGACGCTGGGGCTGGCCTCGCCCGGGATTCTCAGCTCAACCGTGCCGGCGTCGACGGCGCGGATGTTCTCTTTCGTCATCTGGCAGACGTCGGTTAAGAGGAAGGCCGGCGACTTGTTGATGTCGATGGCGCGACTCCAGGAGAAGACCACATCCTCCGCCGTCACAGGGGCGCCGCTGGCGAATTTGGCGTTCGGATTAAGCCGAAAGGTCAGCTTCCACATGTCGCCCTCCTGGCTCACATCCCATGACTCCGCCAGCACAGGCTGCAGCTCCGTCTCCCCGGGAGGGAAAGAGAGCAACGTCTCGTACATGTTGCCGACCGGCAAGATGCCGCCGAACTCGTAAGCGACTGCGGGATCGAGCGTGATGATGTCGGTCATGTCGGCGGCGAAGATGAGCGTGTTCGCCCGGGTCACCGCTTCGCCGGCAGGAGCGCCAGCCTGCTCCGGAGCGGCAGGGGCGCCAGGTGCAGCCGGTGCGCATGCCGTAACCAACAGCGCAACCAACACCCATCCTAGCATCCAACGCCGGAAGATTTGAGGTTGTTGGACTTTCATAATTGCTCTCCTTATTTGATGTGAACAGAAGAATGAAGACGCCGTTCCTCCAGAATCACGATTGCTCGTTCAGCCACCCAGCGCAAAGCCGACGCAAGGGTGAAGGGCGACATTATCTGTTGATGACTGGAGCGCTCACCGTGCAACGATGCACGATCATGCATGAGGCAATTGAAATTATACTCATGGTCTCAACGCCCACAAATGCACATGAATCTCTTGCGATTGTCGACGTTGTCCCCGCAAGTTTTTAGCGGTGTGCGCCTTGTAGGTATACTTTGGACGAATATGGCGACACCGACATGGCTCATCGAGGTTAACCCCGTCTGGTTTGCGCTTGCGGCAACCTGCTTCACTTGGGGCGTCACAGCGCTTGGCTCGGCGATGGTCTTCTTCTTCAAAACCGTCAATCGCAAAGTGCTCGACAGCATGCTCGGCTTTGCCGCCGGGGTGATGATCGCCGCCTCCTTCTGGTCTTTGTTGGCGCCTGCGATCGAGATGTCGAAGTCGAACGGCGGCCTGGGATGGTTCGAGGCGGCGGTCGGCTTCCTGGCGGGTGGGTTCTTCGTCGCCGCAATTGATAGAATTCTGCCGCACGTCCATCTTGGCCTTCCCAGGGCGCAGGCTGAAGGCATCAAGACCGAATGGCAGCGCAGCATTTTGTTGGTGCTGGCGATCACGTTGCACAATTTGCCGGAAGGACTTGCCGTGGGCGTGGCCTTCGGCGCGCTGGCGACCGAACAATCTGTCGCCACGTTCGGGGCGGCGGTGGCGCTTGCCATCGGCATTGGACTGCAAAATTTTCCGGAGGGGATGGCGATTTCCATTCCCTTGCGTCGTGAAGGATTTAGCCGCAGCGACGCTTTTTGGACCGGACAAGCTTCGGCGCTCGTCGAACCGATCGGCGGCGTCGTCGGCGCACTGGCGGTGCAGCTCGTGGCGCCTCTTTTGCCCTATGCACTGGCATTTGCCGCCGGCGCCATGATCTTCGTCGTGGTGGAAGAGCTCGTCCCTGAATCTCAACAGGGAATGAACGCAGATTTGGCGACGGCTTTCACGTTGTTCGGATTTGTCGTCATGATGATTTTGGATGTGGCGCTCAGCTAGCGCCTGTCAGGGTTGCGCTTATGAACAATACGTACGCGCCTCGCACGCCTTTTCGCCCCAATCCCTTGGTCCGTTCCGCCGGCGCCCAGACCGTTTTGGCGATGATGCGCCCCAAATGGATCGACATCACGCGCGATGAGCAGCTCGTCCTGCTCGACGCCGGCCCTGATTACACCGGCGTCGAGCCGGGACGCACGGTGCGATTGCACGGCTACTACAATCCCAGCCGCGTGCCGGGCGTTCGGCGAGGGCTGGTGATGATCATCCACGGTTGGGAAGGATGCAGCCATTCCACTTACAATGTGATTCTGGCACAGCGGCTGGTGGAGAAAGGCTTCGCCACCTTTCGCTTGAACCTGCGCGACCACGGACCCGGGTTGCATCTCAATCAGTATACGTTGAACAAAGGGATTTTTCTCGGAACGTTGATCGAAGAGACGGCCGCAGCGACTGCCCAGGTCGCTACTATGGCGGGCAACAGCCCTTTTTATATCGTCGGCGCATCGATGGGAGGAAATTTTGCCCTGCGGCTGGCCAAATGGCACAGCGAGCGGACGCCTTTTCACAACCTGACCAAGGTGGTGGCGGTCTGTCCGGCGATCAACCCGGCGCGCGCCATGGATGCACTCGATCGTCGGCTGGCCACGAGGCGCTATTACCGCACGCGCTGGCTGCGTTCGCTGCGCGCAAAACATGCCTTCTATCCCGATCTCCTGAATCTCGACGAAATTGAGCGCCTTCCTCTGGTGCGCGACATGACCGAATGCTTCATCCGACAACTGGCCGCAAGAGGCGAAGTCTCTTTCCGCAACGCCGACGAGTATTTCGCAGCCTACGCCGTGCTCGGCGACGCGCTGACCACTTTGACGGTGCGCACCACCATCCTCACTGCGCAGAACGATCCCGTCATTCCGGTCATCGATTTCTACGAACTAGCTCCCCATCCGTTGCTGGATGTCCAGATTCACCCCACAGGGGGTCACTGCGGTTTTGTCGATGCACCGCCGGTGCGCCATCGCATGGCCGACTTAATCTTGCCGGAGCTGTTGAGCGCTTGACGCTCTCTTTCCTTTACAATCGTTGGGCGTCGCTTGCGCGGCCCCCAAAGCGAGCGATGTCCGCGGACACGCTTTCCCACTCGCAGGCGTCGATGGTACAATCGCATGGATGTGGCAAAAAATGCTCAGGTGGGTGAACATGGCTGACCGCATACCAAAGCCGTTTCCCTGGGCCGATCAGTGGCCGGAAATCGTTGATCCGCGCGTGCGCGCGGCCTTTGCAGCGGTACCGCGCGCAGCCTTTGTGCCTGAGCATTTGGTGCGGCTCGCAGACCAGGACGCCCCTCT
>CALFWA010000242.1 GCA_937928035.1 uncultured Caldilinea sp.
GGACAGAACGGGAATTCTTCCTCAACTTTTTCGCCGCCAACTGGGCCAAAGACTGGGCCGACCCGGTGACCCAGCCCGAACTGGTCTATCTCGACGACAACGCCAGCCCCTACGGCAATCTGGCGCCCACTACGCAGAACATCAGCATGTCAAGCGGCAGCCAGAGCTTTTCCGATAGTACGCCGGACGACTGGGCGGCGCGCTACTATCAGGTGACGCCGCAGGCGGGATGCTCGTATCTGCAAATGGAGGTGGACGGCTCCTCCGGCGCCCAGCTTGGCATTAACCTGATGGCGGCCAAAACCACTGCACCCACACGCGTGCTGCGTTCGGCCAAAATTGGCGAGGATTTCGTGCGTACCTTCGCAGCGGCAGGCGCCCACAACCGGTTGGTGGCAGCAGTAAACAGCTTCAATAACAACTACAGCTACACGGTTAAGTTCACCTGCGTCACTCCAGCGGTGAACATTCTGGAGCCGAGACAGGTCAAGTTCGCCCTCGTCGGCGACCCCTCCAGCCCGATCGCATTTCTCGCACGCTGGACGGTGAGCGATGGCGCCAGCACGGTGCGTGGCCTGCAGGCCACGGATTTCTCCTTCGACGCTGGCGGCGATCCGGTCACCCTGGTGCCGGGCGCCTTCCAGGAAGTCGGCAACGAATACTGGGCCATTTTGATGCCGCCTGTCAAGCCGGCCGGAACCACCTTCGTCAACTTTCGAGTGACGCTGCATACCAGCATCTCCGACACAGAAACCAATGCTCTGCTCTACGTGAATCCCGGCAACAGTGACATTGCCATGAGCTTCGACGCCAGTGGCTCGATGGACACCGAAGACACCACCGGCGAAGGCACACGGCTGACCAACGCTAAGCGCGCGGGTCAGGTCGTCGCCGACCTGCTGCGCGTAGGCGATCGCCTGGTCGTGCAGGACTGGTCGGCGTTCAACTCGCCACCCGGCTGTGGCCTGCCTGTCGGCGACGGCAACTGCCCGCTGGATATTCGCACCCTGCTGCCGCTCACCGAGCTGACTGCCGGCAACTTGAGCACAGTGATCAGCCAGGCGCGCACACAGATCAACAATATCAGCGCACGCGAGTGGACGCCGGTCGGCGGTGGGATTGACGCCGCCAAGAACGCTTTGCTGGGCGGCAGCCCCAACACAAACCCCAAACACGTCTTTCTGCTCTCCGACGGTGAAGAGAATGTCCGTCCTCTGTATGCAGATATCCGCAGTGACCTGATTGCGTCGGGCGTGGTCGTCAACACGATCGCCTTCGGTCCAGAGGCGCCGGGGAACCTGATGGCGCAGATCGCAGCCGATACCGGCGGCGTTTATCGTCCGGTGGCGACAGGCAGCGCCGGTTCCGGCGTGATGGCGGCCAGCGCCGAAGAGATGGCCAGATGGGAGGCGCTCGATTTGCCGGTGGATGCCTCGGCGGTGATGGCAGCCTCCTACCTCCCCGGTCATCTCGGCCTGGCGAACGTCTATGACTACTTCGACACCGAGGCGGAAGGAGCCGCGCGCGTCATCAACATGAACTACACCAACGTGCCTGCCTATCCGGCGGGTGGCAGCGTCAAGGAGATTGCGATCGTCGTGGACGCCAGCGTCAATCAGTTGCGGCTGGTGGTCTCTGGCAAACAGCCTGACGATGAAGGCTGTACCGTCAGCGACATCCGCAAAGTCGATGTGATGCCCCCCAGCAGCGATCCGCAAAAACGATGGATTCCGATCAGCCCACCTCTCACCGGCGTCACGCCGTCCGATTGGACCGTCCGCAACAATCGCTTCGACGACGTGCTGATCGTGAACAATCCCGAAAAAGGCCTCTGGAGCTTCCGCACGTACTACTATCCGAATGTCTGCATCCCGCTGGCCGCCAGCGATGCGACCGACGAGGCCCAGGCTGCGAGCGCCGCCGTCGACGGCGCAGAAGCCGCCACCGGCGCTCCCTATGACTTCTTTATGAACGTTTCGGTGCAGTCCAACATTCAGCTCGAAGGACGTCTGCTCGGCCTGGACGCCAACCAGGGGGCGGCGGGCGACGAAGTGACCATCGTGGGTGTGCTCCTCGATCGCAACGGCGCAATTCCTGCCGCCGTCATTGCGGCGCTGGTAGAAGGACCTGCTGGCAATACAATCGTACCGCTGAAAGACGACGGCGTAAGCAACGACGGCGTCGCCGGAGATAACATCTACGCTGCACGATTTGCCCAGACGGCCTACGGCGGCGGGTATAGCGTGCGCATCCTGGCGTATTTCAAAGATCCGGCCAACCCTTCGAACTTTCTGTGGCGCGAGTGGAACGGCGGCTTCTGGATCAAAGGCCCGCGGCCTGACCTGCAACGGTGCGGCGGTCCCGACGACACAGACAACGACTGCATGCCGGACGAGTGGGAGAAACGCTGCAAACTGATTGTAGGACAGGACGATCGCAACGCCGACCCAGATCGCGACGGCCTGACCAACTATCAGGAGCTGCAACTGGGCACGCAGCCCTGCCGCGCCGACACCGACCACGGCGGCGAGAATGACGGCTCTGAAGTCAACAATAATCGGAACCCTCTCAGTCCGAACGATGACAAAGTGCTCGTGCTGGACAAAATCCGTGTGCGACCGCTAAACG
>CALFWA010000243.1 GCA_937928035.1 uncultured Caldilinea sp.
CCGGTTGACCTCATGCTGCTCAAAGCGAAAGGCGACGCCCGGCGCATTGACCCCGCCAAACGCAGCCGTCAGGGCGGCGTAGGTGCCGTCTTTGCTGCCGTCATCGACAAGGATCACCTCCACCCCTTTGACCGTCTCGCCGGTTGGCAGCGTCGTCCCCACCAACCCCTGGGCCACCGGCAAAAATTCGGTCAACAGCTTGTCTACGTTGTCTACCTCGTTGTAACAGGGTATGACGATCGAAAGCAACACGTCGTTCAATGTCCTTTCCACTATGCAATCCCTGCTATGCAATCACTGCGCTCGCAACGTTGGGCGCCGCAGCCACAGTGCGAGCATGTGCAAAGCGAGCATCCAGCATTCGCTGCCGAATCTGTTCCTGAATTGCCTCGGCCAGGCGCAACGTGCGCAGACCATGCTCGGCGGTGACGCGCGGCTGTTGGCGCGTGCGCACGCAGTGGACAAAATGCTCCAGCTCCGCATACAGCGGCTCGGCGATCGGCACATGGATGCGCTCCACGACGCTCTCCTGCCGATACTTAACGCCGCCGTGGTTGTGGTGAATGTATTCGCCGATGGTGCGATAGTGCACCTGGATCGACTTGTTGAGTAGGTCGCCCTCGATATAGGCCTCCAGCGCGGTGACGTCGATGGCGCGCACCTTCTGCTCTGTGACGCGCGACGCAGTCAACGTGAGCAGGGGCCAGCGGGCGAAGCGCAGGGTGACGCTGGCGTAGTCGATGGCGCCGCTGAAGACGGTGAAGCCATCGGCCTCGATCTGGATCGGGTCTGCGCCCGCCAGATCGAGCGCCAGGTCCAGGTCGTGCACCATCAGGTCGAGCACAACGTCCACATCGGTGTTGCTGCCCACGTAGGAGCTGAGCCGTCGGAAGTTGACGACCAGGGGCGACATGTTGTCGAGCACGTGCTTCAGCTCGCCGTAGGCCGGGTTGAAGCGCTCGATATGCCCCACCTGCACGATGCGCCCCGTCTGTTCCACCAGCCTTGTCAGCGCCTGGGCCTGCATCCAGGTCTCGGTGAACGGCTTTTCGACGAACACATCCAGCCCGCGCTCCAGGCATGTCTTCACCAGTTCAAAATGGGTCGGCGTCGGCGTGGCGATGCTGACGGCGTCCACCTGCTCCAACAGGGCGTCGAGGCTCTCGAAGGCGACGACGTCGTACTGAGCTGCGACGCTGCGCGCTGCATCGGTCGCAGGATCATAAACGCCCACTAGGTCGGCGTAGCGCAGCGTCGAAAAGACGCGCGCATGGTTGCGCCCCATGCGTCCGGCGCCCAGCAGACCGATTCGCGTTCGTTCCATCTTTCCCTCCTATGTCAAAACAGGCTCTCGCGTCGCTGCAATCACGGCGTCGGCCACCGCCTTCACGTCCGCTTCCGTCAACACCGGATGCACCGGCAAAGAGAGCACGCGTGCGCTCGCCGCCTCGGCGGCCGGCAGCGCGTCGCTGTAGCCTCGCTCTTGATACACCTGCTGTCGGTGGATCGGGATCGGATAGTAAATGCCGTAGCCGATGCCACGCTCGGTCAGCGCAGCGATCACCCGGTCGCGTGACTCCACCGCCACCGTGTATTGATGAAAGACATGCAAAGCGCCTGGACGCACCTTGGGCGTCTCCACGTCGGCGGCGTCGGCGAGCAGCGCCGTCAGTAAGGCGGCGTTGCGTCGGCGTTGCTCGTTCCAGCCGTCCACCCGCCTTAATTGCACCAGCCCGATGGCGGCCTGCATGTCGGTCATACGGAAGTTGTAGCCCAGCGTCTCGTGCACGTAGCGCTGACGCATGCCGTGCTCGCGGATCATGCGCATGCGCTCCGCCAGCGCCGGGTCGTCGGTCGTGATCATGCCTCCTTCGCCCGTGGTCATGTTTTTGGTCGGGTAGAAGGAATAGCAGGCTGTTCCCCAGGAGCCCATCGGCCGGCCGTTGAGCTGCGCGCCGTGCGCCTGACAGGCGTCCTCGATGATGGCCAGGCCATGGCGCTCGGCAATTGCGGCGATGGCGTCCATGTCGCAGGGTTGGCCGAACAGGTGCACCGGGAGGATCGCCCGCGTGCGCGGGGTGATCTGCGCTTCGATGGCGGCCGGATCGATCGTGTAGTGCTCCGGCTCGATGTCGGCGAAACGGGGCGTCGCGCCGGCGTACACGATGCAGTTGGCCGAAGCGATGAAGCTGAACGGCGTGGTGATCACTTCGTCGCCAGGGCCGACGCCATGCGCGAGCAGCGCCACGTGCAACGCCGTGGTGCCGGAGCTGACGGCCACGGCGTAGCGCGCGCCGACCCAGGCGGCGAAGCGCTCCTCGAACTCGCGCACGCGGCGCCCCTGCGCCAGCTGGCCGGAGCCTAACACTTCCAGGACGGCGGCCTTCTCTTCTTCGCCGATCAACGGTTTTGCAATCGGGATCATCTTGTCTCTGTTTCCCTTTCCGCCGCCCTGATCTCGATCTCGCTCTGGCAGCGGGGGCAGCGCCCGCGGCCATGGTCGTCGATCTCCAGCCGAGCGCCGCAGGCGCACACATAGCCGGCCAGTCGCGCCGGCGCGCCCAGAACCAGGCCATGGGCTGGCACGTCATGCGTCACCACTGCGCCAGCTCCCACCATCGCAAAACGTCCGATCTCCACGCCTGTCACGATGATGGCGCCTGCACCGATCGACGCGCCGTAACGCACCACCGTCCGTCCCACCTCCCAATCGTCGGCGCCCTTGAGAGAACCGTCGGGATTAATGGCGCGCGGATAACGGTCGTTGGTCAGACACGCCTGCGGACCGATAAAGACGCCATCCTCGATGACTGCGCCGTGGTAGATCAACGCGCTGTTCTGAATCTTGACGCGATTTCCGATGCGCACGCCGAAGTCGATGTACACATCCTTGCCGACGTTGCACTGCTCGCCCAGCACGGCTCCTTCGCGCACCTGCGCGCGATTCCAGATGCGCGTACCCTTGCCGATGTGCGCCTGCGGCGAGACATCGGCAGTCGGGTGCACGAAAAAGTCTGCTGCGGCCTGCGGCTCACCGGAGCCGTTGATAGGCGCGGATTGCATCGTTCAACCTTTCCACTTTCTCAGGCTTGCCCAACGCCTGATACCACCATTCACGCACCATCAGTTGCCCCTGGCCGAAATCCAGCCCCTGCCACATCTGCACTGCAGCGTCGACGTCGCCTTCCAGCGCGTAAATTTCGCCCAGCATCTGGCGCGTCGCCCGGTCATGGGGCGCAGAAGCGTAGGCGGCGAGCAAGTGCGCTTTGGCCAGATCGAACGCTCCCTGCGCCAGTGCAATGGCGCCGAGCCGACGACGCGCCGTGGGCTGCAAGGGATCGAGCGCCAACGCTGCTTCAAAATGGAGCTCCGCCAGCGTCAGCTCCGCGCGAAGCTGGCGCCGCACCTCATCCTGAAACGACCAGGGCGGGCGCCGATACGTTCCCAACTCAACGCGTGTTTGCAGCACGGCGCCGAGATTGGCTTCCCAGCGGGCGGCGGCACCGCCTGACATCAGCATCGCCAGCAGCAACGGCGCCGCGAGGCCAAAGACCAGCCCACCCCCGATCGGCGCGATCGAAAACAGCACAGGCTGAACGCCTTCTATGGCCGCCTCGTAGGCCGTGGAAGCGCTCCAAAGCAGAAGCGCGGGCGTGAAAAAGACAAATGCAGCCAGCGGGCTATAAAACAGCTCCGCCTCGAACAGACTATGCACCAGAAAGGCGCCCAGCCCCGCCAGCCCTCCGATCAGCAAAATGCGAGTTGTGCGCTCGGCGATGCGTAAGGCGACGACGGCGTAGGTCACCGTCGTTGCAATGAGACCCAACCATGCAAACAACGCCGCCAACCCTTGCTCGAGGGCCAGATGCAGATAGAAGTTGTGGGCGTGGTAGAGATAAGGCACATGGAGCAGATACGCATAGGTTGCGTAGACCATCACGGCTGTGCCCAGGCCGCTGCCGGTGAAGTAGTAATCGGCGATCAACGGCAGCGAGCTG
The DNA here is from genome assembly GCA_937928035.1 of uncultured Caldilinea sp. Classification (GTDB taxonomy): domain Bacteria; phylum Chloroflexota; class Anaerolineae; order Caldilineales; family Caldilineaceae; genus Caldilinea. Next base: position 3,999 of record CALFWA010000243.1, read on the forward strand.
CGCCAGAGGTCCAATCGGCTGAGCGCCGATGCATCCTGAATGCCCAGCTGCGTATCCAGCCTTGGCAAGGCGATGACGGCGAGATAAACCAACGCAGCGCCAGCCGCGCCCAACAATGCGGCGCCATCGAGCAGCCAAAGCCACCTGGTCTGAAAACGACGCTTCAGCGCTCCGTGCAGCCAGCCATAGCCCACCGCCGCGCCGGCGGCGCCCAGCCCCAAAAACGCTCCCCGCGAGCCGGTCAACGCCAGCGCCATCAAACTCAACGCAAGCAACCCGCCGACCAGCAAAGCGGCCCTTCCGCGTTTTCGCGTCCATACAATCCACAATATAGCTCCCAGCACAGGGATGGCCATCGCCAACAGTTGAGCGGTCAGATTGGGATTGGGAGTCGGCAGCCATATCGCCGCAATGTTCCATGCACGCAACCCTGCACCCACAAACTGGGCCAGATAAATCACAGAGACGAACGCCCCCGCCAGCGCAACTCCTCCTCCCAGAACTCGGACGGTCATTTGCATCGAACAATATTTGCCCAGCAGCGGCGCCGCCAATACAGCCACAAAACCACCCAGTAAAAAGAAAAAGCGCTCGATCGCTCTGTCTTCGTCGTATGCAACCCAAACTGCGACCACCGTCGCCGTAAATAGGCTCAGGGTGAACCCGTAATTCGCTCCCAAAACAGCGCTCTGCAACCTTACGAAAGTCTCGGGGCCGAAACCTCCGCTCTGCTCATCCGCTCTTCTTACATCGACTCTTGAAGCCATGCACTAAATCCGTCTTTGCGATGCGTCTGTAGGTTTATACGAACTTCTACAGACTTTCGGCCCACATCCCTGGCAAATCTGGAAAAATTATAGCACCCGCACAACCCTCCATAACTTACAATGTGCTGACAGCCGATGACGCTCTTCTCTGGGCAAACCTCCGACGGGGCTAAGGAGGCGACATAATCTCAATACAACAGAAAAGGGTGGTCAGGCGACCACCCTTTTTCTCCGTCTCCGCGCTGCGGCGCAGGCAACGGTCTGCTACGTCTTCGAGAACTGCAACATCTGCCATCCAACGTTCACAGCGCTCTTGGCGCCTTCCCACGTGTTCAGCCCTTTCAGGAAAGTCAGAATCGGACCGGGGCGCAGCGACCATTCGCGCGTGGCGCGCTTCTGCCAGTATTCCAGTTGCTCCGCCGTGAGGTTCTCGTAATCGAGCACGGTCGATTGATCCATATCGACCTCCTCCCACTTGGTGCCAGGGCGGAACCAGTTGTTTTCAACCACTTCGTAGAAGAACGGCGTGCCGGGATAAGGCGCAGCGATGTGGAAGAGAGCGATGTCAAGCGGCAGCGCTTTGGAGTAGGCGATGGTCTCCTGGATCGTCTCCTCTGTCTCCCCCGGAAGACCGATGATGAAGTATCCCCAATTTTTGATGCCGGCGGCCTTCGCCCACTTCAACGCCTTGAAGGCCTGTTCTTTCTTGTATCCTTTGCGCGCTCGCTTCAAGATCATCTCATTGGCGCTCTCGATGCCCCAGGAGATGAGCCAGCAGCCGGCCTTGCCCATCAAGGTCAGCATCTCCTCGTCCACGTAATCGACGCGGCTGTTGCACGTCCAACGAATTTTGAGGCCGCGCTCAAGGATGAGGTTGCAAAGGCTGACCACATGGTCGCGATTGACCGTGAAGAGATCGGCGTACATGTGGATGTTGGTGATGCCCAGCCGGTTGAGATACTCCAGCTCTTCGACGATGTTCTCCGCCGAGCGCACGCGCACCGAGTTCTGATAGCTCACATGCTTAATGCAGTATTTGCAACCGGCCGGACAGCCGCGGCTGGTAACGATGAAGGTGAACGGCCCTTTGATCATCGGCATGCGCTGCTTGTCGAGCGGCAGCATCTCGTGCAGCGGAATGGGCAGGTCGTCCAAATTGGGGATAAACGGGCGATCGGGGTTGATAACAATCTCGTTCCCGCTGCGCCAGGCCAGCCCCAGGATGCGTGCACAGGGGTTGTCGCTCTCCTTGACCGGGAACTCGTCCACGACCTCTCGGGAGCCGATGCGCCGTCGCTGCGGCATGCTGGTCTCCGCCAACATTTTCGCCACGCGCGGGTTGGAGGGCCTCTTGCCTTCAAACGCGTCGATCAGCTCGCGCAGCGTCATCTCCGGCTCCCCGCGCAGCACGAAATCTAACGCTGGGAAAGGCCGCATCGTCTCCAACGTCATCGGCGTCACATGGGTGCCAAAGGCGATGGTCTTGGCGCCCAACGACTTGGCCAGAAAGACGCCATACATGTCGTTGCGGAGCGTGGGGGCGGTCACTTGCGTCATGTAATACTTGGGGCGCAGCTGGTCCAACCGCTTCTCAAATTCTTCCCACCCCATGCGCAGCGCATTGGCGTCGATGATTTCCACTTTATAGTC
>CALFWA010000244.1 GCA_937928035.1 uncultured Caldilinea sp.
ACCCTTGCGCTCAAGTCCGTGGACATTGGCGAAGCGTGTCTGAGTCATGCCGATGGCTTTGGCCAGGCGGTTCATTTCCGCGACGAACTCGGCAACCGGCTCGCCTCTTTTGCCACGGCGGGCAAGAATTTCACGGCCGACGTGATCGGCGATCGTCAGCGCCGCCAGATTGTCTGACCCGAGCAGTGCGGAGTAGAGGGCATCGCGCATGGTGAGGCGGTCGCCGGGCTGGAGATTCATCGGATTTGGCCCACCGACGAGGGTGACCGTCTGTGGCACGGTGATGCTCAATGTGCCGAGGTCCACACCGGTGGCGATGGACCAATCCACCGCCACCGGTCCCGCGTAGCCGACGTCGGTCAGCACCGAGAAGAACTTGCCCCAATCCACATCGCCCAGGCCCGGCAATTTGGGCGTATGGTAGAGGTTGGGGAAGGCGAGGATGCCGACCTGGTCGAGCTTATGACGATCGATGCGCGCATCCTTGGCATGAATATGGAACAGACGATCCTTGAACTCGCGCATCGGCGCCAGGTAGTCCATATGTTGCCAGATCATATGCGAAGGATCGTAGTTCAAGCCAAAATTTTTGCTAGGAATGTCCTCGAACATGCGACGCCAGATGGCGGGCGAATGCGCCAGATTCTTGCCGCCGGGCCATTCGTCGCGGGTGAAGAGCATCGGGCAATTTTCAATGGCAATTTTGACGCCGTGATCCTCTGCAAAGGCGATCAGCGGCTTCCAGGTGCTGAGGAAGCGCGGCCAGTTTTCATCGACCGATTTGGTCCAATCGCGGCCGATGAAGGTGTTGACGACCGGAACGTTGAGCAAGCTGGCCGCCTTGATCACGGCCTTGATGTGCTCGACGTAAACCTGCGCCTCCGCCTCGTCCGGCGCCAACGGGTTCGGATAATATCCCAGCCCGCTGATGCTGACGTTGTATTGCGCCATGAGGTCCTTCACCCTGGCTGCGTCGTCAGCGGTGAAGCCGACGACGTCGATGTGGGTCACGCCAGCGTAGCGACGCTCGGCCTTGCCTTTAGGCCAGCACATCAGCTCGACGCAGCCGTAGCCCGTCTCGGCGGCGAAGGCCACCACTTCCTCCAGCGAAAGATCCGGCAAAATCGCACTGACAAATCCAAGTTTCATTGGCGCCTCCTGAGCGGTAATCTCTATACGAAAAATGCATTCTGCAATGTTTCGTGGGGTGCACGGTGCGTGTTTCGTGTGTTGCGTGGCGCATGACACACCACGCTCCACGCAACACTCTTACTCTCCAACTTTCACCCAGCGCTGCTCGTCATGGCTGCGCAGGATCGCTTCGCAGAGCAAAATCTCCTTGTGGCCCTCTTCAAAGGTGGGGAAGAAGGGCGCAGCGCTGAAGTCGCCGGCAGCGATGTAGTCGTAGAACGCGCGGAAACACATCTTGAAGGAATCGGGATATCCTTCGTTGTGGCCGCCGGGATAGTCGATGTAGCGCGCCACCGCTGGGTCCATCAGGCTGGGGTCTTTGAAAAGATGTTCGTTGGGCTGATTGCGGTGGCCGATCCAGAGTTCGTTCGGACGCTCGCCGTCGAACCAAATAGCGTGCTGCGTGCCCGCGATCTCGTAGCGCAGGCAGTTCTTGCGGCCCGCCGTCAGCTGCGAAACCCACAGCACCCCCCGAGCGCCGTTGTTGAAGCGCAGCAGCACTGCGCCCATGTCCTCGGTCTCAATCGGGATCGCCTCCGTCTCCTGGTGGACGACCGTCTTGGCGCTGAACGTTTCCACCTCCCCCTTGGGCCGATAGCGCGTGGGGAAGACGGTGCGCAGGTCGGCGAAGACCTCGACGATCTCCAGGCCGGTGATCGTCTGCACCAGGTCCATCCAGTGCGTGCCGATGTCGGCGACTGCGCGCAGCCGACCGCCCTCGGAAGCTAGCACGCGCCAGTTGTAATCCGTCGGATAGAGCAGCCAGTCCTGCACATAGTTGCCGAAGATGGAGACGACCTCGCCGATCTGCCCGGAGCGCACGCGCGCCCGCGCCTCGAGACTGGTTGGATAGAAGCGGTAGTTATAGTTGACGCCCGCCGCCAGCTTGACCGATTTCGCCAGCTCGACCAGTTCCGCCGACTCACGCGAGTTCATGGTCAGCGGCTTCTCACAGAGCACATGTTTGCCCGCCAGCAAAGCTGCTTTCGCCGTCTCGTAGTGCCAGCGGTTCGGCGTGGTGATGTGCACCGCCTGCACGTCGTCATCGGCCAAAATTTCATCGAAAGAGGCATAGGCTTTGGGGATGCCATGCGCAGCGGCGAAGCGCTGCGATTTTTCAGGCGAAGAGCCGAGCACGCCCACCACGCGCACGCCGAGACGACGCAGCGCCTCCGTATGCGCTGGCCCCATGAAGCCTGTGCCGGTGATGGCAACGCCAATATCATACATGATCTGCTCCTCCTGCGATAGTTGAAATGCGGTTCATCGTCCTCAAGATCAGGGAGATTCAGCGCCGGCGTTTGTAGGATTTTCAGAGATACTGTAGACCAAGCGATTGAAGCTTGTCAACTGAGGGTCGAGTAATGGCCCAGAACTCCCCCATCCCTATACGCAAATGACGGTTCGCCGCCGGAGCGTGTAAAATACAAAGACGAAATCTTTTTTCAACCCGCACAGCGAACAAGCGCAAGACATAGAATCTGCACAGGGAGAGACTAATCATGACGCTGTTCACCGGTTTTCGCCCGCCCATCGCCTTTCACACCAACATTTTGACCATTTTCCCGGGCTTTCAACCGTGGAGCCTGCCCAAGCTGGCGCGCTGGGCGGTGGAAAACGGCTTCGACGGGTTGGAGGTCGGCCCCGCCGTGCCCCTCAAGGCCGCCGACTTCGCCGAAGCGCGACGCATCGGCGCGCAGATTTTCTGCCTCACCTACGGCCGCAACGTGCTGGCCGGCGATCCGGAGGAGCGCGCCCTGCATCAGCGCAACGTGCTCGAGCGCGTGCGCTTCGCCGGCGGCGAAGGGATTCCGCTGGTCGTGCTGGCGACGGGGCGCATCCCGGGCAAAAGCTTGCGCGCCAACCTGCCCGACGTGATCGAATGGTTCGCCGGGCAAGTCCTGCCGTTGGCGCGGTCGGGCAACGTCACCGTCGCCGTGGAGAACTGCCCCGCCGTCGGCAATATCGCCACCAGCCCGGCCATGTGGCAAGAGCTTTTCGACAAGGCGCTGCCGGAGCTGATGCTGGCCTTCGACCCCAGCCATCTCGTCTGGCAGTTCATCGACCCCTACGCCGCCTTGCACGAATATGCGCCTCGCGTGCGCCATGTGCACGTCAAGGACGCGCTCGTCGACCGGACGAGATTGGCCCGCGAGGGCGTCGACGGCGAAGGTTGGTGGCGCTATACGCTGCCCGGCTGGGGAGAGCTGAACTGGGCGCGCCTCCTCGCCGAGCTGCGCCGCGTCCATTACCTCGGCTGCCTGAGCATTGAACATGAAGACGCCACCTGGGATCGCGGCGAGGGGGAAATTTTGCAATCTTTGCTGCTTAGTAAGCGCTATCTCAAACAATATCTTGCCAATCCGGTCGAAGTGCCCGACGTCGAACCGGTGGCGCCGGAGCGCGTGGCGGGCGTCAAACCTATTTGAATCGAGGAGTTAAACACCATGGCCTCCAAACTACGAGTGGGATTTATCGGCGCCGGGCGCATGGGCACCGTGCACGCCAGCATGATCGCCGAAGAGCCGGACGTGCAGATCGTCGCCGCAGCCGACATCGACTCTGCACGGGCGGAGGCGTTCGTGCAAAAATGGGGCGGTCGCGCCTTCACCGACCATCGCTCCATGCTGGAATCAACGCCGCTCGACGCCGTCTATATCTGCACGCCCACGCGGGCGCACACGAACCTCGGCCTGGACTGCCTGGAGCACGGCGTTGCGCTGTACGTTGAAAAGCCGCTCGACCTCGACCTGCGCCGCGCCAGGCGCTTTGTGGAAAAGGCCGAAGCGTGCAACGCGCTGGCCATGACCGGCTTTCACTGGCGCTACACCGAGGCCTATCGCCGCGCGGAAGAGATGCTGGACGGCGCGGCGATTGCGCTGGTCAACCTGCGCTGGTACTGGACGCGGCCGCCGATCCGCTGGATGTGGGATCGCAGCGAGGCCGGGGGGCAGATCGTCGATCAAAACATTCACCTGATCGACGTCGGCGCAGCGCTGGCGGGCGGGGTGAAGGCGGTCTACGCCGCGTACAACGAGCGGCAGGCCAACCATGAGCCGGAGTTCAACAACTGGGATGGCTACGCGTTGACCTTGCACTTTGGGCGCGGCGCAGTGGGCGTCTGTGCAGGGACCTATGCGCTCTTTCCGGAGATTCCGCTGGCGCCGACTGCGGACTTCGCCTTGCGCGATTGTCTGGTGCGCATCACCGACAAACAGGTGCAGCGCTACACCCCGGCTGGCGTCGAAAGCTGGCCCAACACCGAGCCGCTGCATCGCGCCATCAACCGCGCCTTCATCGCCGCCGTGCGCACGGGCGACCGCTCGCCGGTGCGCACCACCCTGCGCGATGGGCTGATGACGACGGCGACGGTGCTGGCGGCCAACCGTTCGGCGCAGACAGGCAAGCCCATCGACGTGGCAGCGTTTCTGGAGGAGGAGAGCGCATGAGGAGAGATGCAATGGAGCCTCTGACCGTGGCGATGGCGGCGCTCGCGCGGCCTACGTTCGACGTTGCGCTGGCGCAGTCGGTCGCCGACGAAGCGGCGGCGCGGCTGGAACGCAGCGGGCTGCGCGTGGTGGGAACCCGCACCTCTTTGATCATGGACGCCGACGGCGCTGCGCAGATGCAAGATGCGCTGCGCAGCCTGGAGTGCGATCTCCTCATCCTGTTGCAGGCCAGCTTCGCCGACAGCAGCATGGCGGCGGCGCTGGCCGAGATAGCGGCGGCGCGGCGCATCCCCGTGTTGCTGTGGGCGGCGCCGGAGGCGCGCACGGGCGGCAGGCTGCGCCTCAACAGCCTGTGCGGCGTCAATCTTGCGGGCCATGCGCTGACGTTGCGCCGCATTCCTTACGACTACGTGCTGGCGCCTCCCGACGACCCGGCGGCGCTCACCAAGATCATCACGCTGGCACGCGCCGGACGAGCTTTGCGCAGGCTCAACGGCGCCGTCATCGGGCTGGTCGGAGAACACCCCGCCGGTTTTGACACCTGCGCCTACGACGTCGACGACCTCTGGGCCCTGTTCGGGGTGCGCGTCGAGCGGATCGCCCTTAACGAGGTGTTGCAGGAGTCCGCCGCTGCGCCGGCGGCGGAGCGCGAGCGATTCGTGACGCGGGTCGCCGCCGCTGCAACGAATCTGCATGCGCTGGATGCAACGGCGGTGCGCGGCACGGCGGGCGTCTACGTTGCGCTGCGGCGTCGCGTCGAGGCTGAGGGGCTTTCCGGCGTGGCGGTGCGCTGTTGGCCGGAATTTTTCACGGAGCTGGGCTGCGCGGCCTGCGGCGCCATGAGCGTTCTCAGCGATGAGCGCTGCCCGGCCAGCTGCGAGGCGGACGTCAACGGCACGGTCACGTCGCTGCTGCTGCAGGCGTTGAGCGGCGAACCCGCCTTCATCGCCGACCTGGTCTCGATCGAGGCGTCCGACAACAGCGGCGTGTTCTGGCATTGCGGCCTGGCGCCGATGAGCATGGCCGACCCCGAGGCGGAGGTGTTGGGCGCAATCCACAGCAACCGGAAACTGCCGCTGCTCTTTGAATTCCCGCTGAAGCCGGGCCGCGTCACCCTGGCGCGGCTCCACCGCAGACCCGTCGAAACTTCCGACGCAGGCGCATCCGACGACGCCAGGAAAAGCTCCAGCTATGCGCTTGTGATCGGCGGCGGGGAGATGCTGCGCGCAGAGAAGAGTTTCTCGGGCACGAGCGGCGTCATCCGTTTCGACCGCCCGGCCATAGAAGTCTTCGACGCAATTATGCGCATCGGGTTGGAGCATCATGTCAGTCTGACGTATGGAGACCATCGCGAGGCGCTGCGTCATGCGGCGCGGGTGGCGGGAGTTCCGGTGGTGGAGCTGACCTGAGCCTGACGCCCAAAAACAATTGCCATCCATTTACACACCGTTCCTAGATTGAAAGCCGGAGACTATAATCGCAACATTGATGCTCAAGACAAGCAAAAACGAACCTCTGCGCTACAATGTGTGAATAGTAGCGCACAACCGCTGTCCAAATTCGGACGCAAGCCGATGGAAATCAATTCGGTGCATAACCGCTGAAACTTAGTTGCACATGACCTCTGAGAGAGAAGCGACGATGGACAGACGCATTGAGGCGACGATTCACGGGCGCGTGCAAGGCGTCGCCTTTCGTTACTATACGAATAACCAGGCGAAGCTGCTCGGCCTGCGCGGCTGGGTGGCCAACCGCCCGGACGGCACCGTCCGCGTGGTGGCCGAAGGATCGGAGCCCAATCTACGCAAATTCGCAGCGTGGCTACACGAAGGCCCGCCCGCCGCACGCGTCGATTTCGTCGACCTCCACTGGCTGGACGCAACAGGAGAATTTCGCGATTTCACAATTCGAGGGTAATCTCATGACCCACTCCACCTTTTGCCCGGCGCCGATTCATCTGGCGCTCTACGCCTGCTGCATGGCGCTGCTGGTGACGGGCTGCCGACCGATCACCCCGCCGCCTGCTCCATCGGCGCCTGTCGTGGAGACGGTGGAGCAGGGCGACCAGGTGAGCGTTTTCGTCGAAGACGAGAGCGTTCACATCGACGTTCATAGTGAACGCGGTATTGGCGCTGCGCAGGTGCGCTTCCCGGGTCAGGTCGGCAAGCCAATCGTGGTAGCTTTTCACCTACAGGGGCTGGAACAGGCGGTCTTCGATAACGGCGAACAACAGTTGGAGATCTCGCTCTTCAGCCAAGATCCTTCCACGGTTTTGCAGTCTCTGGTCACCCAACAGGGTGTTGTCCTACCCCTCAGCGAAGACGACCCTTTCTGGGCGCGTGTCAAAATCGTCGCCGAAAACAGCGACCTTCCCACCATTCCACTGCGACAAGGGCACATCGAAGTCACGCTGCCTCCTGGCTTCCTCGACGCGCAACATCCTGTGCTTTCGTTGCGCTGGATCGATTTCTACCGTTGAGCCTCGCCTTGAAACCATTCGGTTGACACGGCGTGCAACACCGACGGCTAAACTCTCTGCGAGAGCCTGAGCCGGCGGCTGAAACGCTCCAGACGCCGCAAAGTTCTCGGAACTTCGCCTCGTCGCCGGACGTCTTGTGTAGTGACAGCGTTCGTTTGATCGCTCCAAAAAGAACGGTGAGCCTATGAAAAACCAATGGAGTCGCCTGATCTCCGGCTGCGCAAGCAGCCTGGCCATTGTGATAGCGCGCCTGCGATTGGCAGCGCTGGCAAGTCTCTTCTTGCTGGCTGCGACGCTCAGCGGCTGTGTGATTCGCCCGATTGCAGCCGGCCCACTGGAGCAGGCGCCGCTGCCTTCCGACCAGGGGCCGATCATTGCCATTGCTCCGATTGCGGCAGCCTCCGGCGAGACGGTCTCGGTCTCCGGCGCCGGCTGGGAGCCAAACGAGGTTGTGTTCGTCAACCTAGAAGGCGTTCAGGACGGAGAACCCGTGCAGGCGACGCTGGTCAGCGGCTCCACCGACGCCGACGGTCGCTTTTTCCTGGTCTTTGTGACGCCGCTGGATTTCTTCTGGCGAGACGTGAGCGACCTTCAGGTGGTGGCGCGCTCGCTGCGCGGGGATCGTTCGGCCGCCGCGCCCTTCGAGCTGCTGGTGCGCGAGATGACCACTACGCCCCCGCCCACGCCGACGCCCTCTCCAACCGTTCCTTCCGCCACTGCGACGCGCGACGTGCAAGACCTTGGCTACGGCGTCGCGATGGTCTCCAGCCGCGGGCTGAACATGCGCGCTGGCCCTGGCGTGGTTTACCCGGTCATTCGCACGTTGACCTACGGCACGCGCATCGGCGTGCTCGGACAGGATGCGACGGGAACGTGGCTCTTCGGTCAACTGCGGGACGGCACGCGCGGCTGGGTCTCGCGCGCCTTCACCGACTATCTCGGCTCGCCGCCGGTGGTGGCTGCGCCCCCTGCGCCGACGCTTCCGCCCTCGGCGACGCCAACGCGTACGCCCGTCCCGACGCCGACGCCGCCGGCAGGGCTGGCCTGGCGCGGCGAGTATTATGACAACCCGTCGCTGCAGGGCGCGCCGCGCCTCGTGCGCCACGACCCCGCCGTCCATTTCAACTGGGGCTTCGGCGCGCCAGCGGCCGGCCTTCCGGCCACGGGCTTCTCCGTGCGTTGGTCGCGGCCGCTCTACTTCGCCGCCGGAACGTATCGCTTCTTCGGCGAGAGCGACGGCGGCGTGCGCATCTGGGTGGACAACCGCCTGGTGCTCGATCGGTGGAGCGGCGTCGCCGGCGCCTATAGCACCGACGTATGGCTCGAGCAAGGCTCTTACACCATCTACATCGACTATGGCCAACGCCGTCAGCCTGCCTATATGACCTTCGGCTGGACGCGGCTCGAACCAACGCCCCCTCCCTCCTTCCCAGATTGGCGTGGAGAGTACTTCAACAACCGCCATCTGTCCGGCGCGCCGGTGCATGTGCGCAACGACCGCGCCATCGATTTCAACTGGACGAACATTTCGCCTGCGCCTGGGCTGGGTACGGTGGAATATTCGGTGCGCTGGTCGCGCACGCTTGACTTCGCCCGCGGGGATTACCGCTTCCACGTGCGCTCTGACGACGGCGTGCGCGTCTACGTCGACGGTCAGCGCATCATCGACGAGTGGCGCGACATGAGCGGCGCCACTACCTACACTGCCGACCGTCGCCTGGGCGGGCGCCATCACATCGTGGTCGAGTACTATCAGAATCGGGGCGCAGCCTTCATCACCTTCTGGTGGGAGCGTCTCCCCGCCACGGCGACGCCGACGCCGACCCGAACCCCCACGCCGCTGCCCACGCCCAATCCCTTCGCCGACGCCAATCCCTCCTCCGGGCCGGTCGGCGAACAGGTGACAGTGAGCTTCGGCGGCTTCCCGCCCAACACGGCGGTCAATCTCTATCTCGGCGCCTACGTGCGCGCAGCCCAGGCGGCCGGCGCCACAGTTTACGCCAGCGGCAGCAGCGACCGCTTCGGCAACGGCAGCCTGCGCTTCACAGTGCCGACCACCTGGCCGGATGGCAGCCCGGTGTCGCCGGGCAAGCTGGCGCTGCTGGTGGCGACTGCAGATTTTCGCGTCAGCGCCGCCGCCGACTTCGATGTGACGCAGCCACGGCCCACCTTGGCGCCGAATCCCTACGTCGAGATCAACCCTGATTCCGGCGGCCCCGGCACGCAGGTCACGGTGCGCGGCGGCGGCTTCCCGGCCAATCGCGCCATCAACCTCTACCTGGGCAGCGTGGTGCGCGCCAGCGCGCTCAGCGCCGCGCCGCCGATTCAGAGCGCCACAAGCGACGCCAACGGCAATTTCACCGCCGCGCTGACGATGCCAGAACGCTGGTCAGACGGCAGCCTGATTCCCACC
>CALFWA010000245.1 GCA_937928035.1 uncultured Caldilinea sp.
GGGGGTGAGGGCCTCCACTTGCGGGCCCTCAGGAACGTGCGGCTGAGAGCCGCACCCACGATGAAACCGACGCCTTCGCGCAGGCGCTCCCCCTCTCCCAGCATTGGGAGAGGGGGCAGGGGGTGAAGACCCACTGCGCCCCTCACCGCCACTGGGCGTAGGGCGAGGCGGCGATGACGCCGATCACCGGACGCAGCCGCGGGGAGGCGCTCGTCACCGTGGCCTGGGGATCGCCCGCGCCCAAGTAGTCGATCAGCGCGCTGCGGTCCTGGGGATCGATCCTGCGGCCTACGAACCGGTCGAGTAAGCGATCGATGACCTGGGTGGCCGTAGCTGGCGCGGCAATGAGCTGGTCGAGCGCAGCGTTGGCGGGGGCGCTGTCCACTTCCGTCTGATCGCCGAAATAACGGCTGATCAGCGCATTGGCGAGCGTCCAACGACCAAAGACCTGGTTCGTGTTCCACCAAGCGAAGCGCACGTCGGGCAGGCCGGTGGGCGCCGAAAACTCAAAGAGCTTCTGCCCCAGCATCTCGATCTGGCTCTCGAAGAAGCGCGCGCCGAGCGCGTCATGCCAGTCGTCCGGCAAAAAGTTGATCATCTCCCGAAGCCCCAAGGCGCGCATCGTCGAGATCAGGAACTCGAAGGGGCGTTTGATTTTCTGCCCCCAGCTCGCGGCGAATTTCGGATGCAGCAGGATGGCGCGCACGGTGGCGCGGATCTCGCCGTGCGTGCTCAAGAACGCCTGCGCGCCCGCCTCGATGGCGTCCGGACAAAAGGCGTCGGGGAAGTCGCTGATGAAGCGCCGACAAAGCTTGAAGGAGATGAAATAGGCGGTGCTGGGGTGCTCCGCCAGAATGTCGAGCAACTGCTCGCCCTGCTCTTCGCCGCCGTAGGGGAAGTAGTAATAGTCGTCGTTGCCCAGCCACATGCGTTTTTCATGCCAGTGATGCGCCGGCCAGGCGCGCCCGGCGTTGAAGCGATAGGCGTCGTCGGGCGAGCCCATCGTCGTCCAGCCGCTGAGGATCTGCGCAGCGGTGCGCACATCCTCCTCGGTGTAATTCGGTTGCGTCAGAAAGCCCGGCCCTGGCACGCGACTGTAGCTGCCCATGGTGTGGAGTTCCATCAGCTCGCGTGCGTAGTTTTCGTTCGGGTTGGCGCCGTCGCTGTAGGTGTTGCTGAGGAAGTAGAGCATCGACGGACTTTTGGCGCTGGCGCCGATCAGGTCACGGAAATTGCCCAGCGCATGGCGACGAATGACGTGATAATCTTCCCAATATTTGAGACGGCTTTGGAAATTCGTCTGCAAATGGTTGGTCCAGAAATCGACCATCACCTCGAACAGCTGGCGTTTGCTTAGCAACGCGCAAGCATAGGTGACCGTCCACAGGTGGCGCTGCAAGTTGCCGTTGGGCCAGCCGCCCGCCGCCTCGCTGGCCTGGCGATAGCGCTCAATCTCCGCAAGCGAAGCTTCCGGCGGCGGTACGGCGATGCCCTGGGGATCGGTGCGGTCGAGTCCGGCGATGTAGGCTTCGCAGGCCGAATCGTCGATGCTCTCCGGCGCAAGCTGGGCGTCCACATAGCCAGCGAAGTCAAAAGCGGAGAGGTTCGCCAGGTCTTCGGGGCGAGGCCCGAAACCCAGACGGTTGTACGCCAGCCTTGCTAGCGAGGGCGCCTCGCCGGGCGGTGTGGCAGGAAAATCAATGCTCATGGCGTTCATCTTCTTGCGGATGCTTCTTCTTCCGACGCTCTTCAAAATAAAAGAGATCTGGTGCTCACTGCGCTCATCGTCGGACGGAAGGCAAGTAAACTTTTTGCAAAAGATCGATCGGAACGCCCTCCGTCGTCGCTGCGACGAGCGTCGGCGAGCGGCCGTTGCTGCGCGTCGGGAAGACCACCATCCACCGCTGTCGGAGCGCGTCATAAACGACGGCGCCGGCGCTGTCGCCTTCGTACCACTGGCCGTCGTAGTCCCCCTCCGCAGCCCAGTTCGTCGTCGCCTCGCCGAGTCGTTGGACGGTTGCCACGGCTCCATTGCGGATCAGCGCGGCGTAAAAATTCCAACTTCCTTCGATGCGCGAAGGATACAGCACCATCACCTCATTATCGGGGCCGACGGCAAGCGTCGGCCTGCTGGCGGTGCTGTTATGGTGCTCTTCGTCCTCTTGCGCAACGGTGAATCCAACGCGCAGAGGCGCGCTGAAGGTGACGCCGCCATCGTCGGACATGGAGTAGAAAATAAGGCTGTCGTGCGGCCATTCGTCCGGCGGATTGCGCAACGCACAGCCGGACCAGACGAGGTGCAGGCGACCGCCGTCGTCGCTGCGCATTTGGGGATATTGCTGCAAACACCAGTTTGAGGCGACAGGCGGATTCACTTGCGTATAGCTCCAGCCGCCGCCTTGCAGGCTCCGTCGCGCCGTCATCAGACGGCCACGTCCATTGTCGTCCCATTCGCCCCAGGCGACGACGATGTGCGCATCGCCGAACGCTATCGTCACAGGCACGGTCCAGCGATCGACCATCGTCGCCGGAAGCACCGGCTGCGGCGACGTCCAGCCTGCACCCGAGTTCCATGCCGCATAAAGCTGAGTCCAGGATTGTCCATCCCAGCGCGCTTCGCTCCACGCCACAGCGACGACACCATTGCGCACAGCGATGGCGGGACGATGGCGCTCGCGGCCATCATCTTCGTCTCCGCTCAGTCGCTTTGGGTCGCTCCAACGGCCGCCTTCAAAGACGCTATATAGGATGTGACGTCCATAGGGCCAGAGATACTCGCTCCACACCGCATGAATCCTGCCCGCAGCGTCGACGGCGATCTGTGCGCCATGCGCGGCGACATGGCCGGCGTTCGCCCAGGTCGGCAGGCGCGTAGGAGAGGTCCAGGTCGTTGCGCCCAAGGGCAATGCGCTCGACCACAGCTCGTTGTAGCCTCGGCGATTGTCGAGAAAGACCAGATGCGTCGAGCCGTTGAAGCTGACCAGCGACGGCGCCATTTGATACGGGCTGCGTTCGGCGGCGCTGTTAACCGCTGCGCCATCCGACCAGCTCCCGCCCTGCCAGGAGGCCATATAGATATCGTGGTCGCCATTGCGCGCATCTTGCCAGGCGATGCGGACGCGCTCTCCATCCGCAGCCAGCGCAGGCGCCATCTGCATGCCGGGGGCCGTCGTCACCGGCTGCTCTTCCCATCCGCCGCCGTTCCAACGCGCTGCGTAAATGTCCGGATTGCTCGCCCCATTGCGATAGTCCTGCCACGCCACAAAAAGCCCGGCGGCGCCGCCAGCGATGGCAGGCGCAACCGAGCGCACGCGCGGCGGCGCAGCGTCGACGCGCTGGGGCGCATCCCAGCCGGAGCCGTTCCAGCGCGCCGCGTAGATGTCGGCCGCGGCTGTCGCTGCGCCCGCGTGATGCTCCCATACGGCGAAGAGGCTGCCGTCGGCAGCGAAGGCGACGGCCGGACGCGTGGCGCTGTCAATGCGACCTGCCATTGTGGATGGGCGAGAAACGCGCACGTTTGGCCCCCAGGTGCGGCCTCCATCATAGGAAAGTGTAGAATAGACCTGCGGCGCCTCGGCGCCATACTCTCGATGATCTTCCCAGACCACGGCGACCTGCTCCCCGCGGCGGGCGATGCGCGGGCGACGTTGGTCGGCGCGGCCGTCGTCGCTGTTGAGTTTGACGTTGACGGCGTCGCAGGTCATCGCTGCGCCGTTGCAGCGCGTCACGTAGATGTCGCTGCCCTTGCTGTTGCGCCAGTCGTCGCTCCAGTCTAGGTTGCGGTAGTCTTCCCAGACGACCACGAGAGCGCCGGATCCGTCACCGACGATCTGCGGGTATCGCGCCACGGCGATCCAGTCCTCAAGGCCCTGCGTCACCTGAATCGGCGCACTCCAGCGATTGGTGGAAGGGTTGTAGCGCGTGAGGCGTACCTGCTGCTCATCGGCGTAGACGGCGAAGGCGCGGCCGCTCGCTTCGACGGTCGCCGACGCGCCGAAGGGGCGCTGGACATCGAAGTGTGGGGTGAGGTTGGTCGCGCGCGCTTCGGCGGCGACGGCCTGCTCGCCGTTCCAAATCATGCTGTAGAGATCGGGAGCTGCATTGCGCGAGTCGATCCAGGCGACCAACGTCCGCTCGCCGGCCAGAGCCACCGAGGGTTCGCTCTGAAGAGAGGGCCACTCGTCCACCGTCACCGGCGTCGGCGCGCCCCACGCCGGCAATGAATTTTGTGCGAGCGGCGCGGCGTTCAAACTTCGCCCCTGCCACCAGGCGAACACAACGAGCATGATGACAGCAAAGACTCGCTTCCGGCGCATCATTCTTTTATTCTGACGGTCTTGCCTGCCTGATGATCTTCTATTATGTAGTGGCCGCATAGCTGTATGTACCCTACCGAGGGACGCCGATCCCAAGGCCAGACGCATAATTCAGGCCGGGGAAGATCACGCTGTTGACCTGCTGCACTCCGACGTTCATGCGCGCAGTGAGGATGTCGGCGAGCACGCGGCGATAGTCGGTGGTGATCTGGAGGCCGTCGTTGAAGCCGAAATGCTTCAACCCCGGCCATTCGCCATAGACCTGCCCGCCGCGGATGTTGCCATGGCTGCCGACGACCAACATGACGTTGCCGGCGCCGTGGTCGGTGCCGCCGCTGGCGTTTTCATAGAGCACGCGTCCAAATTCACTCACGACGACCACCACAAAGCGCCCGCGCCAGGCCGGGTCGGCGTTCATGTCGTCGCAAAACGCCTTGATGTTGTTGGCCAGGTTGGTGATCAGGCGACAATAGCGAGAGTTGCCGCTCCAGTCCACGACGCCCTGGTTGTCATGCGTGTCGTAGCCGCCGCCCACGTCGATGGTGGCGACGCGCAGCGGATTGGCGAGCGAACTTTTTGCCAGTTGCGCCACGGTTTTCAACGAATGGCCGAAATGACCGTAATCCGCCACATGCGACGCATCGGTCAGGTACGCCGCCGCCGGCGTATAGCTTGTCTCCAGCACGTCGCGCAGCATGTCATAATTCTGCAGGGCGGAGCGGCCCACCTGCTCGATAAAATCCTCTCCGCGCCGGTACATCTGCTCCAACAGGGTCCGCTGCGCCGCCTCCAGGGCCGATGCGTTCTCGTGCGAGGTCCACTGTCGCGTCTTCCACTGCGGGCCAAAGTTTTCCGGGTCGGGAACCGCCACTGCGCTGCGACCGGTCAGCGAAAGGAGCGAGGGCGGAATGCCCCATTGCGGCGCCACCGCCAGCGCATCGTTGGGTTCGCCTGCGGCGTCGAGATAGCGCGCCAACCAGCCGCCCTGATTGTTTTTGCCCCCCAAATCGACGTACAACTCGGTGTCGAAATGGGATCCAGTCACATCAGGCGAGCCGCAGGCGTCGACGATCGCCAGGTCTCTGCGCTGAAAGAGCGCATAGAGGCCGCCTGTGTCGGACGCATGGCCGTTGGGGACGTTGACGCCCGCCGCGCCGCGCGCTGCGTCGGGATGGAGGGCAAAGCGGCCGTCCAGGTCGATGGCCTTGCGCGTGGCGCCGGAGTTCGGGGCCGGCACGCTCAGCGTAGGGCGCAGTTTGTTGTAATACAAGTTGCGATCCGTCGCACCGGTGTTGAAAGGCACAAGCAAATTCAGCCCATCCAGCCCGCCGCGCACGAAGATCAGCACCAGCAGATCGCGCTGAACAGGTGGTTGCTGAGGCGAAAACGCGACGCCTGCAGGTGCAGACGCCGTCAACCGATGCGGCGCATGGCTGTCGAAGAGCAGGTTGGTGATGCCAAAGCCGCGCATGGCCGCCGCCGCGGCGAAACCAGAACATCCCTGCAGAAACGTTCGGCGTGAAATCGGGCGAGTCATATTCCAGATTGTGGGGAGCAATGGCTTGGATTGTCAACGGACAATTTCACGACGGGAAACTTCCGTTTTAAGGGCGCTGCAACTACGGCGCTCACCGTCCAGAATTTAATGGAATTTTCAAACTCACGGTTACGCAGAGGACGCTCGATCTTGTGCCCAGCCCCTCTTGTCTCTCTTCCGTCGCCGGCCTGGCGGCCAGGCGCGCAGAATATCACCACAAAGGCATGAAGACGCCAAGAAGCACGAGGATTTGCGTCTTTTTTTGAGCGCCCTTTGTGTCTTGATGTCTTAGCGGTTCACCATCTCGCCCGGACGCTCGCGGCGCCTTCGGCGATCGAAATGAGAGGATGAGAAATTCGCAAGCGCTGACGCCGACCGAGTCGCCGGAGACTGCGTATCTCCCAAAATTTGTCACCCTGCCTGATGACGCAGAGGCAGGGTGACAAAAGGACGACGATGCAGTTTGGTTAATGTTCAGCGACGTCTATTCGACCGGTTCGCCAGCCGCCTCCCAGGCGCCGTAGCCGGGCGGGAAGGAGCGCACGTTGTTCAGTCCGGCCAGATGCAGGATGGCGGTCGCAATCGCCGCCCGATGGCCGGAGGCGCAGTAGACGACCACGGGCCGGTCTGTCGGGATGTTCTCCAGGTTCTGGACCAGCGTGCGCAGCGGAATGTTGGGCGCACTGGCGACGTGCCCCTGTTCATATTCGCTCGCCTCGCGCACGTCGATCGGCTGGGCGCCGGCGTTGACGGCCTCCACCATCTTCTCCACGGCGCCGAGGGCGAAGTACCCTTCAGGCAGGTTCGCCAGGAATTCTTCGACTGGGGCCAGCATTTCCGGATTCACTTCTTTCGGCGTCACGAGGGTCGGCTCCACCGCTTCGGTGGAGGCTTCCTCGCCGGCGGCGCTCCACCCTTTCCAACCGAGCGGGAAGGATTTGACGTTGTCATAGCCGAGCAGACCGAGCGCCGTCAGCGCCAGGCCGGCGCGATGGCCCGATAGGCAGCAGATGAAGACCGGTCGGTCGGCGGGAATCTTGTCCAGGTTTTGCGTCAACGTGCGGATCGGGATGTTGACTGCGCCGGGGATGTGGCCTTCGGCGTATTCGTTCGGCTCGCGCACATCCACCAGGTAGATGTTATTTTCGATGAGCGCCTTCACGTCGTCGAGCTTGCCGACCGCCATCCAGCCTTCGGGCAGGTTGGAGGCGAATTCATTGAGCGCCGCCGTCAGATCAAATGCAGCCGCTTCCTCGGTGGGAGCTTCCGTGGGAACGGGCGTCGGCGTGGGCGGCACAGGCGTCGGGGTCGCTTCGGCCAACACCGCCTGCGGCGCCGGCGTCGGCGTGGGCTGCTAGCCGCCGCCACAAGCGCCCGCCAGCAACGCCAGAATCATCAAGATGCTAACGAGCGCAGTGAATCGTTTGGACATACTTCTTTACCCCTCTTTCAAGAGAATTTGAAGAATCAGAAAGATTTACTGCTTGCCGATTGATGTTCGAGCTCCTCCACCCATTTGGGATGCTCGATCATCGCCTCTTCTTTAGGAACGTAGCCGGTCGTCATCGCCGAGAGCGCCTT
>CALFWA010000246.1 GCA_937928035.1 uncultured Caldilinea sp.
GGATGAATCGGACAGCTTATCTGTGGATCGGCGCCGCTGCCGGCGCCGCCATCGCCGCAGCGTTGCATTATTTTCTGGGGCCGGCGCCGGGGACGACGTACGACGCCAACTACCGCTCCCGACTCGATTTCGCCCTGGAGGAGGGGCGTCGCGCCGCCGCTGCGCGCGAACAGGAGCTGCGGCAACGGCTGGCGGATTTACAAAAGAGGGATGCGTAATCGGGAAAGTGTTGAATGCTGCGTGATGCGTGATGGGTGAATTGTCCACGCAACACGAAACACTCAACACGAAACACGCATCCTTTGTCATGCGCCCGGCTCCAACGGCTGACAGCGCGGGCAGAAATGCGTGCCGCGCTGCGCCACCACGATGCGCTCTATCGTTGTGCCGCAGACCGGGCAGGGCTGTCCGGTGCGGCGAAAGACGTTAAACTTCTCCTGAAAGCCTCCGGGCGCGCCGCCAGGGCGGCTGTAATTCTGCAGCCCGCTTGTCCCCAGGCTGCTGCCTGCACTGGCGATGCCCTCGCCGAGCACTTGCTGAATGGCTGCGCGCAACGCCCTTACTTCCTCGTTGCGCAGCGATCCGCCCGGCCGCGCCGGGTGGATGCGCGCGCGGAAGAGCGACTCATCGGCGTAGATGTTGCCGACGCCGGCCACGATGCTCTGATCCAGCAGCAGCGCCTTGACGCTCGCCGAACGGCCGTGCAGCGCCTTTGCCAACGCCTCATCGGTGAAGGCAGGGTCGAACGGCTCCGGTCCCAGCTTCGCCAGAACAATGGATGGATCGGAGGTCAACCAGATGCGTCCAAACTTGCGTGCATCCTGAAAGACCAGTTGTTGCTCGTTGTCCAGATGCATCACGACGTGCGTATGTGGCGCAGGCGAAGCGTCGGCTGCGATCAAATAGAGCCGACCGGTCATGCGCAGGTGGACGATCAACGTTGCGCCGCTTGCGAGATGAAGCAGCATATACTTGCCGCGACGGTCGAACCGGACGAACTGTTGGCCGGCCATCTGCGTCGCGAACGCAGCGGCGTCCGGCAAGGCGATGGTGCGTAGCCAGAAAACTTGTACGTGGGTGACGGTGCGGCCGTTCAGCAACGGCTTTAATTCCTGGACGTAGGTTTCAACTTCGGGTAGCTCCGGCATGGGAAGCGATGTTTCGTGGTTCTATGTGTTGTGGAGAGCAACGGACGATAAAACAGTGTGCAGCAGCGCGCCGCTTGGGCGTTCGCCCTTTGCGCTCAGTTGCGTCGGCTGCGCCACCAAAGCAGGCCAAAGACGACCAGTGCGCCCGCCGCCCCTAGACGCAGCCAGTGCAAGAACGCAACAACTGCTGCAGATGAGAATGCGACCGCCGTCTGCTTCTCCTGTGACGTTGGCGGGGTGGTCAACGCGCCGCTCGCCGGCGTGTCGCCTGTGGTCAACGTCGTCTCAGCGCTTTCCTCGACGGACGCAGCCGTTGACCCTTGCGGCGGTGCGAAGTCCTCGCTGCGATCGAGACTTTCTGCACCGGCGGTCGCTTCCTCCGAAGCCGGGGCGGGAGCAATTTGTTCCGGTGCGTGCTCCGCTTCGGGCGTCAGAACGGGTTGGGCCGTCTCGGCTATCATGGGAGAGGCGATTGGCGCTGCGCCTTCCAGGGCTTGTGGCGCCGTCTCCGCCGCCACATCCTGGGCGCTTTCTCTTGCGAGCGCTACGGCCGGCGGAACAGCCGCCGACCGGACCTCTCCTGGGCTAGAGGCGATGGAGCCTTCGGTGTGCATCGGAGCCATTTCACTCCCGGTTCTCATCGGTTGCAGCGGATCTCCGTAGGTGCCGCCAAACGCAGCGCCCTCCGCCTCCGACGCCGCCGGAAGCGCGGCACCTTGCAGCTGAACGTTTGGGGCTGCACTGCTGGCGACCATGGAGGAGGGTTCCTCGACAGTCTCTGCGGGGACCGCAACGGCGCTCACGGCTGCTTCGGTGGGGTGCAGCGCCGGAGAGGCCTCCTGCGCGGGGCTATCTATCTTGCGGGCGGTCGCCTCTGTTTCGTTGCGGCGATCGAGCGCAGCCGGCGCTGCAGGCTGCGCCATCTCCATCGCCTCGGGGACTGACGAAACATCTGCGCCGGAGAGCACTGCGGCCGGCGGCTGTTCTAGCGTCAAAAAGGTGGGGAGAATCAACGTCACGAGCAGCAGCGCCATGCTTGCGGCCATGGCGTTGCGCCAGACCGGGCTGCCCGCCCGCCAGAAGCGCCGCCAGCCCTCGACCCACTCGCTCCATTTCCCCGGTCGAGGCGAAGGCGTCCTCCTAGGCGCGTCCGCCACGCTGGGTGGTTCTGCGGTCACAACGCCGACGACAGGAGCAGGTTCATGGAGGGGCTGCCCCACCTGATCCCTCGTCAGTGCAAAGGAGCGCGGCGCCTGCAAAAGCGGCAGATTGCGCAGAAGGCGCACCGTCTCTTGCAATGTCGCCAGCCGCCAGGCCACCGACGCATCGTCGAGGATGGCTCGTTCGATCAGCGCACGTTCCTCTTCGCTCACAGCGTTGTCAATGTAGGCGGACAGCAGCTCGTCCGTGATCTCTGGATACCGTGATGTCGTCATGGTTTGTGATGGTTTTGCTATTGTCCCGCGCCGGGCGGGAATAGCAAGATCTCTTTATTATGGACGGAACGAAGGCGGCAATAGTTCCGGACGCCGAAGCAGAAAGTCTCGCACGCGCGTGCGCGCTCGATTGAGGCGAGACTTCACCGTTCCGATCGGTGTTTCGGTGATTTCGGCAATTTCTTCGTAAGAGTATCCGTGTACGTCGCAGAGCGTCAGCACCATGCGCTGGTCGGGAGGCAATTCGGCGAAGCTGCGCTCGATCAGCTCGGTCAATTCCATCCGTTCCACATAGGCGTGCGGATCGGCCGATCCATCCTCCAGATGGGGTGAGTATTCTTCTTGTTCGACCAGATCGTCGAGGCTGTCGGTGACTTTGCGTTGGCGCGAGCGCAGCAGGTCGTAGCAGGTGTTGGCTACGATGCGGATGATCCAGCTTTTGAAGCTGCCGCCTTGGAAGGTTGCGATCGAACGAAAGGCCTTGATGAAACTTTCCTGAACCGCGTCGGCGGCCGTCGCCTCGTCCTGCAATGTCCGATAGGCGACGCTGTAGGCGAGGTTTTGATATAACAACACAAGCTGATTAAACGCACCGAGATCGCCGGCCACCGCCTGTGCAATCAGGGCGGCCTCATCGATCTGTGAGGCGTCGTGGGCTTTACGCATGTCCATCTGCCAATTTTGCAGTCCTGGTTTGACGTTTCTTCACCGACTTAGTATACTGGACAATATACCGATGGTCGGTGTGATTTGCGCCGAAGTGGCGGAACAGGCAGACGCGCACGACTCAAAATCGTGTGGGGTGACCCGTGTGGGTTCGACTCCCACCTTCGGCACTCAAAACGAGACCGATGCACATTTATCAGCATCTCATTGGGTGCATGATCCTCAACGCTGGACATGCACCGCCGCCGTGCAGACGAAACGCTTGCGTTCGCCCTCCTCAATTGCATTTGTGCATCCTCCAGCCTTTCTGCACCAACATCCAGAGCGATTATAGCAGGGGCGACGAGCTTCATAGAAACATGTTTGCGTAGGAAAAGGGATAGCCTGCGGTCCAGCATTCGATGAGAAGAGTCGGTACACTGGTTCGGATATGAAGCAACTGCGAACCATGACGACGCAATGGAAATCTAAGATGAAAAGAATCAATTCATTCCCTCTGACCTGGCCCTTTCTCAACCTGTCGCGTCTGTTCCCGACTATCAAAATTTTTTCACCCGGCCCGGCGCTGTGGATCGGGCTGTTGGTGGCTGCGTTGGCGTTGACCGCATGCGGCGCGCCCGGCGGAAAGGGGAGCAGCGAAGAACGCCTGATTGAAGAGACGCGGCGCATCGCCCAGCAATTTCAGGTCGATCGAGACCTTGCCCAGGCGCAGGCGGCGCTCGAAGCATTGGGGGTCGCCAATCCCCGGCAATGGCTCATGCTCCAGACCGAGATGATGATCGCCGAGGGCGCCGAACCGACGCTGACGGCGAGCATGGTCAAATTGACCGAGGCGCTCAACATCCAATCCAACGTGATCCGCGCCTACGCGGAGCGTCAGGGGCTGCTTGAGCCGACGCCAACCTTTGCCATCGATGCGGTCGCTGCAGCGCCGACGCCCACGCCTTCGCCGTCGACGGTGGAAAGGACGGAGGCAAGCGAGGCGTCAGAGGCGCCGGCTGCCGAGAAGGGGATGGCGAGTGAGCAGGCAGGGGAGCTTGCGTTGCCGACGCCGACCCCGCTGCCCACGACGCCGTCGATCCCGCAGGGACGCTCCACCGGCCTGGTGAACGTGCGCAGCGGTCCGGGCACGACGTTTGCGATCGTCGCCTCGCTGGCGGAGAATGACCTGGTCGAACTGATCGGCAAGACGCCGGCGGGCGATTGGTGGCAAGTGCGCACCTCCGGCGGCGCAACCGGTTGGGTCTTTGCGCAATTGTTGGAGGCGCAGGGCGACGTGAGCGCCGTGGCGGTGGCCGCCAATATCCCCGAGTCGCCTACGCCGACGCCTGCACCGGTGGTCGTCGCCGATTCTCCTGCGGCTGAGGCGCCCGCACCTGAGGCGCAAGCGGAGCCGACGCCTGCGCCGGCGCCCGCCGGGCCGGATTTTCGCCTCGTCGAGAAACGGCTCTGGGACGTCTATGAAAACGGCGGCAGCAAGGATGGCCCAACCGTGCGCTGCGGCGAAAAGCGCGAGCTGCATGTCTTCGTGCGCGACGCCAACGGCAACCCCCTCAACGGCGTGGCCGTGCAGGCCCAGCTCGGCGCCCGCGAAATCATCGTCACCGGCGCGCAGGGCAAAGGCGACGGCAAGGCGGAGTTCGTCCTCGGCGGCGGACAGGACGTCGCCGTGATTCGCGATGTGGACGGCCGCGAAGTCACTTCAGACGTCGCCTACGGCCTCACCACCGACCCACGCGCCATTCCGTTCGAGTATCTGATCGCAGGACAATATTGCGCCGATGAGGCGGCGTGCAGAGCTTGGATCGATTCTCCGTTTCCGCCTTGTTATGGGCACTATAGCTGGAGCGTGACCTTCCAGCGCAACTATTAGCGACCCAGCGTGCATGCCATCACGCATAGGAAACACGCATAGATGCATGGAGAAATCAGTTTTCAATCCAGTTTGGTGCAGGCTTTGCAGGCTGCCTGGCTCCGTGCGATAATCGACAGTTGAAGCGCGATGCGAATGACTGCCCTGCGCCATGCAAAACGACGGAGACAGGTCATTGAAAGAAGAATTTATCCAATATGCGCCGCTCTTTGCAGGGTTGGCGCCGGAAGAGCAAAAACATCTCGCTGAACAATTCTCTCCGCAGACGGCCAAAGCAGGCGCCGTCCTCTTCCAGGTCGGCGACGTCGCCGACGGCCTCTATTTGATCGGGAAAGGCTTCGTGCGCATCTTCACCGCAAGCGGCGCCACCCTGGCGACGTTGGGCCCGGGCAGCGTGCTCGGTGAAGATAGCCTCTATCGGGGCGTTCCTTATGACGTGAGCGCTCATGCCGCATCTGACCTGGAATATTGGAAATTATCCGACGCAGACCTGCGCGCCATCATCCTGCAAACTCCTACGATTGGTCTGAAGCTGAGTCAAAACTTCGGCAGCCTGATCGCGCAGATGCAGGATTACCTGATCCGGCAATTGAGCAAAACGCCGGAATTGAAAGGGGTGCCGCCGCACACGCTTCAAGCGATTGCAGATCACCTGGAGCCGCGCAAGGTCGCCGTCGGCCAAGTGCTCTACCGCGCCGGCGACGCAGCCAGCGGACTGTTTTTAATCGAGAGCGGACGCATCGAGATTCAGCCGGAAACAGGCGACGGCGACCGGGAAGAAGCAGGGAGCGGACGTTTGCTGGGCGCGCTGGCGTTGCTCACCAACAAACCGCAGACGGCGACGGCGATTGCCCGGGAGGAAGCGTTGGTTTGGGCGCTTTCCACCGATGATTTTCACGCCATCGCCAGCCGCCAGCCGGGGCTGCGACGCGCCCTGGCGCACAACGTCAGCGCCCGCTTGAGCCGCAGCGATCAGATGCAGGCCGTGATGCGGCTTGCCCAGATGCCGATCTTTTCCCAGTTGCCGCCGGCGACGATTCAGGCCATCGCCCAGCGCATGGTGCTGCAGCACGCGCCTGCGGGCGACCGCGTCTATCGCGCCGGTGAGCTGGGCGACGCCATGTACCTGGTGGAAAGCGGCGAGGTCGAGTTGACCGCCGAAAACGCCCTCGGCGTCGTTGAAGAAATCGGGCGCGTGGGCGCCGATGGTTTCTTCGGCGAACTGAGCTTGTTGACAGGTCAGATCCGCGTGGAAGACGCAACGGCGGTGCGCAACACGAACCTGTGGGTGCTGAAAAAGGCCGATCTCGATGCGCTTGCGGCGCAAAATCCGGCCATCGGCAAGGCGCTGAGCCAGGGGCTGGCCGCACGACTTTCCGGCGCCCAGAGCGCCGAGGAAGAAGGGCTGCGGCGCTTCGCCCTCTTTGCCGACCTCAGCGCCGGCGACCTGCGCCAGATTGCGCCGCTGCTCCGCCCCATGCGCTACCGCGCCGGCGAGTTGATTTATCGCGCCAGCGCGCCGGCCGATAAGCTCTTCTTAATCGAGCGTGGCAACGTGCGCGTGCAGACGCTGACAGGTGGCGCCTATCTGCTGGGACCAGGGGAGTCGTTCGGCGAGCGCGCGCTGATTACCGAACAGCCGCACAACACCACGGTCAGCGCCGACACCGACGTCGACGTGTGGACGCTGAGCAAGCAAGACCTGGACATGCTGATGAAGCGCTATCCGGCGCTTGCGATCAGCCTCACCCGCATCATCACCCAACGCCTGAGCGAAACGGCGCAGACGCCCGGCTACGTCCCCCCTGCATCCGCCCCTGTGGGCGCAACGGCGGAGGCGCCATCGCGTCGGCGTCAACAGGCGGCGCCGGCGACGGAACCGCTGCGGCGCAGACGGCGTAGCTTCGGAGAATGGTATGCCAGCCTGTCGCCGGGCGCGCGCATCCGTTTTATCCTGTTGATGTTGCTT
>CALFWA010000247.1 GCA_937928035.1 uncultured Caldilinea sp.
ATGCCGACGTTCAACGCCGGACGGATGCCTGCGTAAAAGAGATCGGACTCCAAGAAGATCTGTCCGTCGGTGATCGAAATCACGTTGGTCGGGATATATGCCGACACATCGCCTGCCTGTGTCTCGATTACAGGCAACGCAGTCAGGCTGCCGCCGCCGAATTCATCGGCCAGGCGCGCCGCGCGTTCGAGCAAACGGCTATGCAGGTAAAAGACGTCGCCGGGGTACGCCTCGCGACCCGGGGGGCGGCGCAGCAGCAGCGAGACCTGGCGGTAGGCCTGAGCGTGTTTGGAAAGATCGTCGTAGACGATCAGCGCGTCGCGCCCCTGCTCCATGAACTCCTCGCCGATGGCGCAGCCCGCAAAAGGCGCCAGATATTGCAGCGCAGCGGGGTCGGAGGCCGAAGCGCTGACGACGATGGTGTACTCCATTGCGCCGTACTTTTCAAGCGTGCCCACCACCTGAGCCACCGAGGATTGCTTCTGACCAATTGCCACGTAGATGCAGATCAGGTCTTTGCCCTTCTGATTGATGATGGTGTCCAACGCGATGGCGGTCTTGCCGGTCTGTCGGTCGCCGATGATCAGTTCGCGCTGGCCGCGGCCGATGGGGATGAGGGCGTCGATGGCGGTGATGCCGGTCGCCACCGGCGTGTTCACCGGCTGTCGCTTGATGACGCCAGGCGCAATGCGCTCCACCGGGCGATATTTGTCCGACTTGATAGGGCCTTTACCGTCGATCGGTTGACCGACGGCGTTGATCACGCGGCCGATCATGGCGTCGCCCACGGGCACCGAGGCGATGCGACCGGTGCGCCGCACGAGGTCGCCTTCCTCAATATGCTGGTATTCACCCATAATGATGATGCCGACGTTTTCGGCGGTCAGGTTGAGGGCGATGCCGAGGGTGCCAGTCTTCGGAAACTCCACCAACTCGCTGGCCATGACGTTGGTCAGGCCCGTGGCCAGTGCAATGCCGTCGCCGACTTCGTAGACTTCGCCGACGTCGATCTGGCTAGGTGCTGGTGTGTAGTTGAGGATCTGTTGCTTTAACAACGCTGTGATGTCATCGATGCGCACAGCCATTTGAATCACTTCCTCCTGTTAACGAACCACCGACACAATCGACTCGCGCAAAGCCGCCAAACGGGAAGCGATCGAGTTATCGATCAGCCGGTCGCCCACGCGCACGCGCAGCCCCCCCATCAACGACGGATCTACGCTGAAGCTGAAAACCAGTCCAGGCCCATGTTCCTCGGTGAGCCGTTTGCGCAGCTGCTCCTTTTCGTCTTCGGTCAGCTCGACGGCGCTGGTGACCTCCACCTTGGTGGCCTCTGCTTTTCCGGAGGCGACCTGGGCGACGCGCGCCGCCACGTCTTCCACCAGATTGAGATCGCCGGCGTCGGCCATGACTTTCAAAAGATTGGCAATTTCCACCGGCGTCCCGGCGGGCAATGCCTTTTCCAGAGCGGCCGCCTTGTCGGCGCTGCTCTTGCTGCTGTCTGCAAGGGAAGCTGCCAGCTTTTCATCGGACAGGGCCTGCTGCACCTGCTCGAAAGCCTGCCGCCAGCGTTCCAGCTGCGCCAGCCAAAGCGCCTGCGCATAGCGGTTCACCCGCTCCTGCTTGCTGCTCATTTGTTACCCCCGGCGTTCGCCAAAAACTCCGCCACGAAGCGATGCTGTTCCGCTTTATTAGCAAGTTCGCGACCGAGCAGCTTTTCCGTAGCCATGATGGCCAGATCGGCGATCTGCTTGTTGGCCTCCGCCAGCGCCATCTCGACTTGCCTGGCGGCCTCGGCCTGCGCCTTCATACGGATCTCGGTCGCCTCTTGCTCGGCGCGGGTGCGAATTTCCTGTGCAATCCGCTCTGCGTCGCGCGTGGCCTGGGCGCGAATCTCCTGCGCTTCACGGCGCGCCTGCTCTAGGATTTTGGCTTTCTCCTGCTCTGCCTCGCGTGCGGCGGCGCTGACGCGTTCTGCGTCCTTCATGCTCTGGGCGATGCGCTCTTTGCGCGCGTTGAGCATGTTGAGCACCGGCTGATAAAGGAACATGCGCAATAGCACGATCAGCAACAGGAAGTTGACGATCTGCGCCAGTAGCAGCGACCATTCAATTCCAAGTGCGTCCACGAATTTGCCTCCTTCTTCACCTTGCGATCACATCGGCCGGAGCTCTGTAATCGCTGCGCCTGGACTTAGACGAATTTGAGCAACAGCGCAATCACCAGAGCGAAAATGCCGATGGACTCGGCGAAAGCAATCGCCAGAATCATGTTCGTCTGCACTGTGCCGGCGGCTTCCGGGTTGCGCCCCATCGCCTCCATGGCCTTCGAGCCGATCAGACCAATGCCAATGCCAGGCCCAATCGCGCCCAAACCCATCGCCAACGCCGCGCCAAGCTGTTTCATCGCATCGATATCCATTTTGCAAGCTCCTTTTTATTGTGAGATGACGTAAGCTACGAAAAACTGTATTAATGATGTTCGTCGTGGCTGCCGTGGCTGATGGTCGCCATGTGGAAGAAGACCAGGGCTAACATCATGAAAACCAACGCCTGCACAAAGCCGACGAACAATTCTAACACATAAAAGGGCACAGGCAACAGGAAGGCGACCAGGAAAGCCATCGTCGCCAACACGATTTCGCCTGCAAAGACATTGCCAAAAAGACGAAAGCCAAAGGCGATCACACGGGCGAACTCCGATACCAGCTCCAGGATGCCCACAAAGCCGTTGATGCCTTTCATAAACGGGTTCGGGCCGCTGAAGTTGAAAAATTTATGGAAGTAGCTGCCGCCCAGGAAGCGCACGCCCCAAATTTGCACCATCACCATGGTCGAAATCGCTAGGGCGAAGGTGACGTTTAGATCGGCGCTGGGAGCGCGGAAGAGCGGGATAAACTTGCCATGCTCGCTCTCGGCGGCGGCTGGCGCCTCCTGCACGCTCTCCGGCGCCGCCAGAACAATGCTGCCTCCTGCC
>CALFWA010000248.1 GCA_937928035.1 uncultured Caldilinea sp.
CAACGGCGTGGCTGACGATTCTCACCTCGATGTTTCTCCACGGCGGGTTGCTCCATCTGCTCGGAAACATGTGGGCCCTCTATATCTTTGGCGACAACGTAGAGGATCGCATGGGGCCGGTGCGGTTTCTCATTTTTTATCTGCTCTGCGGCGCGGCGGCGGCTCTTGTGCATGTGCTTATGAATCCTAGCTCGATGATTCCTACGGTCGGCGCCAGCGGCGCCATCAGCGGCGTGATGGGCGCCTACCTGGTGCTCTTTCCCTTTGCGCGTGTGATCACATTGGTCCCGCTCTTCTTCTTCCCCTATTTTTTTGAAATCCCGGCCATCTTCTTTATCGGCGTCTGGTTCGCCGGGCAACTGGTCAGCGCATTCATGACCTCGGCGCTGGCGCCGCCGGACGTCGGCGGCGTGGCCTGGTGGGCGCATGTGGGCGGCTTTGTCGCCGGCATGGTGCTGGTGCGGCTCTTCATCGTGCGTCGACCCGTTCGCCACTTTTATACCGATGAATATTATCCATGGTGATGGTTGGATGTTGCGTAGTGCGTGCTTCTTGGGGCTAACTCACGAAACACGCACCCCCAACCTTGCAATAGGCAACACCGTCGATCATTAATTTTGCGCACCAATCTCAACACACTTTCTGGAGGCGTCTATGGATTTCTTTGGTCTGCTGTGGCTCTTTCTGATCATTTCTTCGCTGCAACCGGTGATTCGCCAAAGGATGCTGGAAATGGAGCGCATGCGGGCGATGGAACGGTTGGAAAAGCAGCGCAACAGCCGCGTGATCGCGTTGATCCACCGGCAAGAGACGATGAGCTTCCTTGGCTTTCCACTGGCGCGCTATATTGACATCGACGACTCCGAGGCGCTGCTACGGGCAATCAAAATGACGGATGACGATGTGCCTATTGACCTGATCGTGCACACGCCAGGCGGGTTGGTGCTCGCCGCCGAACAGATCGCTCACGCTCTAAAGCGCCATCCGGCCAAGGTGACGGTCTTTGTGCCGCACTACGCCATGTCCGGCGGCACGTTGATTGCGCTTGCAGCCGACGAGATTGTGATGGACGAAAACGCCGTGCTCGGGCCGGTGGATCCGCAGTTGGGCCATCAACCTGCAGCGTCCATTCTCAAGGTGCTCGAACGCAAACCGATCAGCGAGATCGACGACGACACGCTGATCATGGCGGATATTGCGGAAAAGGCGCTCCGACAAGTGAAACAGACGGTGCTGGAGCTGCTGCACGGCCGCATGGATGCGGAAAAGGCGGAAAAGGTGGCGACGACGCTTTCGACTGGCGTGTTCACCCATGATTATCCGATCACCGTAGACGAGGCGCGAGCGTTGGGCTTGCCGGTGAGCACAGAGATGCCCAAAATCATTTACGAAATGATGGCGCTCTATCCACAGACGGCGCAGCGCCGACCTTCGGTGGAGTACATCCCCGTCCCGCGACGATCGGAGCGGTCACCGCACGGACAATAAACTCTGTCGGACGAGCGCGTCAATCCTTGCGCACGCGAAAGACCAACTCGGTGGAAAAGTCAAAACGCTCGACCCGCCAGTTGCGTCCGGAGAGAAGGGCATCCATGGTCGCCGCATAGTGAGCGACCATCCCTTTGTCTCGTCCACCGAGACTTTGCGCCGGGAAGGAAATCACGAACACCGACGCACGCACTTCGTCAAGTAATCTCGCTAGCGCCGCAGGGTCAAGCTGTGCCAGACAAGTCGCCATCTTAAGCAACAGTGCCACGTCCACCAGCTCAACCGGTGGCGCGCCGGCCAGCAAATTCCACACAAAAGCCCGGCCGCGCCGCCCTTGCCGCGCCAGCCACCAGTCCAGAAACGCCACTTGCTCCCGATCGATGTCGCAGGCGAAGTAAGCCGTCTCCGTCGGCAACCCCATCCACGGCAGCGCCAGTGGATTCAGGCCGCAGCCTAAATCGAGCACGCTGCGCAAAGACGCCAGCCCGGCGAAGATGGTTTGGTAAAAGTCGGCCAGGAAAGGCAGCCGTTCGCGCGAGGAGTGATGGGTTTGCAGGATCGACTGCAGCTGCGCCTTCAACACAGGCTCATCCTCTGCGGCTTCGAGAGCTACGCGCCAGCGCGCATAATGCGGAGGGACCTTCCAGTAGGAGGCTGCGCTCTGGTGCAGCCGGTCCTTGACTTTTTTGATCGCCTCTTTGACGCGCCTGCCCTTGCGCAGCTCCTGTGCGGCAAGGCTCGCCACCAGCGCCGGATCAAGCGCTGCGTACTTAGGGCTTGCCAACACCGCCTGCACAACGCTCTCCACCACCATCGCGTTCGGCTGTAGCCCATCGCCGGACAAAGCAACGCTCCGTCGTTCACCCATTGCGCAACAGCTCCATCAGCCGCGCCATGAAACGCAGGTTATGGATCGTGGCCAGCCGCTGAAAGGTCGCCTCGTTGGCGCGATAGAGGTGGCGCAGATATCCTCGGCTGTAGCGGCGACAGGTCAGGCAGTCGCAGCGCTCGTCCACCGGCCGCGGGTCTTTGATGTACTTGTCGTCCGTGATGTAGAGGAAGCGGAACCACGACGACCCGCAATGAGATGAGGGGGACGTCGCCTGACCGGCGAAGGTGTACAGGCGGCCGCGGCGGGCATCGCGCGTGGGCAAGGCGCTGTCAAAGGTTTGATAGCCCAACCTAGTCGCCGCAGCAACGTTCAGGGGGTGGCCGACGCCCAGACCATGCAGAGGGAAACGCGCCGGGATGAGCCGCCTCGTCAGCTCCAACATTTCCTTCAGCAAATTGCCCTCGCTGTCGAGCGGCCAGCCGCCATAGCCGTAGCCGTCGAAGCCGATCTCCAGCAGCGCCTCCGCGCAGCGCGTGCGCAGCGCCTCCGACGCGCCGCCCTGCACGACGGCGAATAGCAAAGGTCGACGCGCCAACTTTTTCTTTTGCGCAAGAAGTTTATCGAACTCCACTCGGCAGCGCTTCGCCCAGGCAATGGTGCGTTGCACCGACCGTTTCTGCACCTCCGGCGGATCGTCGGGGTGCGTGCAGTCGTCCAGGCACATGACGATGTCGGCGCCGTAGCTGAGCTGGAGCTGGATGCACTTTTCCGGCGTCAGATGAATCTTACGGTTCATGCCTTCGGGCTGCACGACGATGCCGTCGTCGGTGAGCGCGCCAAGCCGCGGCTGTTCTCGGATGAGAGAATAGGCCTGAAAACCGCCGGAATCGGTGAGGATCGGGCGTCGCCAGCCGCTCATGGCATGGAGTCCGCCCAACGACTGGATCGTGGACGTCCCCGGTTGCTGCATGAGGTGGAAAGTGTTCATCACCAGCGCATCGACGCCCACCGCCTCGAGGTCGGCGCTGTCCACCGCGCGCACGACGGCGAGCGTGGCGTCGGGCAGGAAGGCGGGCAACGGCAGGGAGCCGTGAGGCAGCTCGAGGGCGGCGCAGGCGTCACCACTCACCCTTCAACACCCGCCGCAGGTTGCGCTCGCTCTCGCGCTTGGCGATCGTCTCGCGCTTGTCGTGAAGCTGCTTGCCGCGCGCCAGGCCGATCTCAACCTTGGCGAGGCCGCGCTCGTTGATGTACATGCGCAGCGGCACGATCGTGTAGCCGCGTCGCGTCGCTGCGCCATAAAGCTCTTGGATTTCGCGCCGTTTCAAAAGCAGCTTGCGGTCGCGGCGCTCTTCATGGTTGAAGCGATTTCCCTGTTCGTATTGGGCGATGTGCACGTTGATCAGCCAGGCCTCGCCGTTTTTGATGAGCACGAAACCTTCTTGCAGGCTGACCCTGCCGGCGCGCACCGACTTGATCTCGGTGCCTGTCAGGACGATGCCTGCTTCGTAAGTTTTCTCGATGAAATATTCATGCCGCGCCTTGCGATTGGTCGCCACGGTGCGCGGTCCGTGCATGGCTTCTTTGACTTTCGCCACAGAGCGTCCTTGATCCTGTGTTTTTACGATGATTGCACCGGCTATTGCACCGGCAGCGGCTCCGGTTCGCCGCCCAGCAGTTCAATGGCTTTTTCGAGCTGCGGATCGCGCTGCGACTCTCGATCCGCATCCGTTGCTTCCACCTTCACGTCCGGCTCCAGCCCAGAGCCGTCGATGCTGCGATCGTCCGGCGTGTACCAGCGCGCAATCGTCACGCGCAGGATCGAACCGTCGCTCAACGTCTGGGGAAGCTGAACGCTGCCCTTGCCGAAGGTGGTGGCGCCGACGATCTGGCCGCGCCCATGCGCCTGAACGGCGCCGGCGACAATTTCGCTGGCGCTGGCACTCCCCTCGTTGACCAGCACAACCATCGGCAAGTCCACGGTAATCGGGTCGCCCTCGGTTTTGTAAATCTGCTCGCGGCCGTCGGCGAAGCGTTCGATCAGCACCGTTTCGCCTTTGGGCAGGAAAGCGTTGGCGACTTCGATCGCTTGACGCAACAGTCCGCCCGGATTGCCGCGCAGATCGAAAATCAGGGCGGAAGGCTTGTCTTTGAGCGCAGCCGCCACAGCATCGCGCACCAGCTTGCCGGCGTTTTCGTTGAAGCTGTTGAGGCGAATATAGGCGATGTCGCCGGCGACAACTTTCGATTCAATTGTCGGAATCTCGATGCGGTCGCGCACGACTTCGACGTCGAAGGGCTTTTCCTCCCCCATGCGCACGATGGTGAGAACGACGGTGGTACCCTTCGGCCCGCGAATCTTTTCGACCGCAGAGGTCAAGTCGGTGCCAACGATTGACTCGCCGTCCACGTGGGTGATGAGGTCGTCGCGTCGAATGCCCGCCTTCCATGCCGGCTGGTTTTCAAAAGGCTCGACAACGCGCACCGTGTTGAAGTTCGGATCCCAATCCACGCGCGCGCCGATGCCCTCAAAGCTGCCCTGCAGGTTGGTGCGGAAAAAGTTCGCCTCATCTGGCGTCATGAAGGCGGTGTTCGGATCGTTCAGACGGCTCAGCACCCCGCGGATGGCGGCGTAGGTGGCTTCTTTGGGATCGGGCAGCTCCCCGTAATAATCACGGTAGAGCACATCCATCGCCTCCCAGAAGAGGGAAAACTCCGCCCGCAATGCAGCCGCTGGCCCGTCATCCTGCCCGGCGGCGACAGGCGCGCCTCCCCACCTTCCGGCTGCAAAACCGACACCCACCCCGCCCAGAAACAGGGCTACGGCAACAATGATCGACAGGCAGGTGATCAACAAAGGCCGGCCGGCACCGGAGACCTGGACGATGCCAGGGCGATTCTCTTGTTCGGGTTCAAACATGCGCGTTCACCTGTTAAATGCTAAGAGACGATCACTGACGTCAGGAAGGCTCAACTCCCCAACTTGCTCCTGACAATCTTATGGCTGCTATTGTATCATAGAAGGTTCTCCAAATGATGGCGGTTGCCTTCCAAAACCACACTTTGCCAAGTGCGCCCGCTTTGGCTATGATGAAAAATATTTTGGCTATTCGTGCATCCATACACATCAACGCCACCCATGCGACGCCGGGTCTTATCCACCCTCTAGGAGTAGCCGTTATGAGCACAACCGCCGTTACTCGCCGTCTGACTGAATGGTTCGACGCTCTGAATCTCAACATCCAACCGGTCGACTCACCTCCTGTTGGAACAACGCTCTACAGGCTTGTCGATCTTTTCACGACGATCGGCGGATCGTGGGAGGTCACCGGCGGCCGCTATGCGATTCCGCAATGGGCGAAGGAAGCCTACGCCAACCCGGCCATGATGATGGAACTGCAAAAGACCAACCACCTCTATGCGGCGGTGCTCGACGCCAACGGCGCCTTGATCGGTCAACACGTCATCCGCTTCACCAATCGCTACGACCCCTCTTTTGTGGACCGGCGTCTGACCTCCGACAGCACCGGCTGGGCCACCTACACACTTTTTCCCAGCAGCGTCTATCGGCCTCAGAACGGCGAGCAAGGGCCATGGTGCTGGGCGCCGGAAGGTATAGCGGATGTGTTGTGCGGGGGCGGCCTTCCTGAAGATGGACAGACGATTTCGATCTTTGCGGTGTGGAGACAGACGACAGCCGGCGCAGAAGAGCCGCCTGCGCCAGAGCCGCCGACGCCCGAACCTCCTGCACCCCAGCCGCCGACGCCCGAGCCGCCCCCTTCCCCGTCCCCCCCGTTCGAGCGTCGGCTGGGACGCTGGGTGGGTCCGATGAACCTAACCATCAAGTCGATCGCCGAGCGCCCAGACCGGCCCGCGCCGGGGCCGGACGGCCTCGTCTATCTGATCAAGGACGTCTTCACCACGCGCGACAGCAGTTGGGAGCCCTCCGACGTGTACGGGAGCATCGACCCGTGGGCGCGCGAGGCCTATCTGAAGCCGGTGGGCGATCCGGAATATTTTGACGACGCCGGCGCCGACCATCATCTTTTCTCGTTGGTGCTGGACGTCCACGGCAATAAGATCAAAAATCAGGAGCTGCTGTACTGGTCGGACGGTTTTGACAAGCTCGGCGACCCCACCTACGACGGCTACGCGCGCGGCCCGGGCGATCATCGCTACCCGATCACCAAGGAGCGCTCCGGCTGGGGCAACATCGTCATGTTCGGCTCCAGCTACGTGCCGGAGCGGGGCGAGCAGGGCCCCTGGTGCTGGACGCCGCGCGGCCTTCCGGCGGAGGTGATGTGCGGCGGCGGCATGCCGGCCAATAAACACATCTCTATCTTCGTCGTCTGGCAGGCGGTGCGCGTGGAGCAGCCGCCGGTCGAGCCTGGCCCACAGCCTCCGCAGCCGCCTTCGCCCGGCGACTACACCATCTTCCTTCCTTTTGTCTCCGGCGGGGCGCAATCGTCCCCAGGGCCGCAGGCCGCAGCCGCCCCCGCTGCGGATGCGACGCCTCCCGCCCCATCTTCCGCCGTGATAGAGCTGATTCGAGCCGCTGCGTGGAGCCGCGTCGGTGTGGAGCTGCGTCCCGGCTCCGCCCTAGCCGACTATGCGCGCCGCATTGGGCTGGGGATGCCGGTCACCGCAGAGTTCATCGTCGCCGGCCACCGCGCCCAGGGCTTCATGGGCGGCGTCGTCTTTGCGCCGGTTCAAGACCCCCAGCGGGTGGCGCACGTGAGTTGGTGAATCGATCATGTCACTCTTCAGTGAAAGTTAAAGGGGAGATCCGTGAGTTCCATTTTGATCGAAAACGGCGCCGTGCTCACTCTGAACGACGCCAACGAGATCTACGAGCCAGGCTACGTTTACATTGAAGAAGATCGCATCGCCGCCGTCGGAACGGGCGCTGCACCGGAAAAGTTGCGTCACGCCGCCGCAGAGCGCATCGACGCAACCCTGATGGCAGTCATGCCCGGCATGGTCAACGCCCACACGCATCTCTTTCAGACGTTTTTGCGCGGGCTGGCCGACGACAAACCGCTGCTGGAGTGGCTGGCCGCCGCCATCTGGCCCACTGCTCAGGCGCTGACCGAGGAGGAAGCCTACGTCGCCGCCAAGCTGGGGTTGGTGGAAAACATCCGCGGGGGCGCCACCGCCGTGATCGACCATCACTACATCCACACCGACCCGCGCAACGACGACGGCGTCTGTTACGCCGCCGAAGAGATCGGCGTGCGCTTCCTGCTGGCGCGCGGCTGGACCGACATGGGCTATCATCCCGCCTTCATGGAGACGCCCGACCAGATCATGACGGAGATGGAGCGGCTCTATACAACCTGGCACGGCCGCCAAAACGGCCGCATCCGCATCGAGTTTGCGCCGCTGATTCCCTGGGGTTGCTCCGACGAGACGATGCGTCGCACCTACGCTCAGGCCAAGGCCTGGGGCGTCGGCTGCATGATCCACATCGCCGAGACGCGCAAAGAGGTCGAAATGAACCTGGAGCAACGTGGGATGCGCCACGTCGAATGGTTGGCGCACCTCGGCGTGCTCGGCCCCGACGTGCAGCTCGTGCACAGCGTCTGGCTCAACGACCATGAACTCGACCTGTTGGAGCAATATGGCGGCGTCGTGGTGCACTGCCCCGTCGCCAACATGTACCTGGCCTCGGGCATGGCACGCGTGCCGGAGATGCGTCGCCGCGGCATCGTTGTGGCCTTGGCGACCGACGGCCCGGGCAGCAACAACAGCCAGGACATGCTGGAGGTGCTGAAGACCGCAGCCCTCTCCGGCAAGGTGAGCACGCTCGACGCTATGGCGCTGCTGCCGGAGGACGTGCTCTGGATGGCCTGTCGCGGGGGTGCGCACGCCTTCGGTCAGCCGCATCGGATCGGATCACTGGAGGTGGGGAAGAAGGCGGACGTCGTACTGGTGGACCTGGACACCCCCTTCGCCATGCCGGTGCATCGCGTCGCTTCGGCGCTGGTCTACAACCTCAACAGCGGCAGCGTGGACACCGTCATCGTCGATGGCAAGGTGTTGATGCGCAACAAGCAGGTGCTTGTAGTGGATGAGAAGGCGCTGTTGGCGGAGGCGCAAGCCGTCTGTAAACGGCTCTTCAAGCGGGCAGGAATTCTATCGTGATAATATGACGGCCTGTCC
>CALFWA010000249.1 GCA_937928035.1 uncultured Caldilinea sp.
CGACCAGCTATGCGGTGAAGCGCGTCGTGCAGGCGAACTACGCCTCGCGCTTTATGCGCATCGGCGGGGTGGTCATCATCCTGTTCATCCTCTTTCATCTGGCGCATTACACGTGGGGATGGGTGACGCCTTTCGATCGGCACGACCCGTATACGAATGTGATTGTCGGATTTTCCAATCCGGTGATCGTGCTGTTCTACCTGCTGGCGCTGGCGGCGCTGAGCTTGCATCTCTTTCATGGTGTATGGAGCATGTTCCAGACGCTTGGATTAAATAGCCGACGCTTTGACGGCTTCTTTCGCGGACTGGCAATTTTCCTGGCGCTGGTGGTGCCCATCGGTTTTGCCACGGTGCCGCTGTCCGTGCTCTTCGGCATTCTGAAATAGGAGAGAACTATGAGTGTGACGACGACGCAAACGATCACGGAGACGCCCACCTTCGTCGAGGCGCCCCTGGATGGCCGCGTCCCCTCTGGCCCGATCGAGACCCTGTGGGAGCGCACCAAATTCGAGATGAAGCTGGTGAACCCCAGCAATCGACGCAAATTCAAAATCATCATCGTCGGCTCGGGGCTGGCAGGCGCATCCGCAGCGGCCACGTTGGGAGAACAGGGCTACAACATCGAATGCTATTGCTACCAGGATAGTCCCCGCCGTGCGCACAGCGTGGCGGCGCAGGGCGGCATCAACGCCGCTAAAAACTATCGCAACGATGGCGACAGCGTCTATCGCCTCTTCTACGACACGGTCAAGGGCGGCGACTTCCGCGCCCGTGAGGCGAACGTCTACCGCCTCGCCGAGGTGAGCAACGCCATCATCGACCAGTGTGTGGCCCAGGGCGTGCCCTTCGCCCGCGAGTATGGCGGCATGCTCGACAACCGCTCCTTCGGCGGCGCCCAGGTCTCGCGCACCTTCTACGCCCGCGGGCAAACCGGCCAACAGCTCCTGCTCGGCGCTTACCAGGCGCTGGCGCGTCAGATTGCGGCGGGCACGGTCAAGATGTTCACGCGTACCGAAATGCTCGACCTGATCGTCGTCAACGGACGTGCGCGCGGCATCGTCGTGCGCGACATGCGCACAGGCGAGATCACGCCGCGATTGGCCGACGTCGTCGTGTTGGCGACCGGCGGCTACAGCAACGTTTTTTACCTCTCCACAAACGCCAAAGGCTGCAACGGCACCGCTATCTGGCGCGCCTATAAGCGCGGGGCGTACTTCGCCAACCCCTGCTTCACCCAAATTCATCCGACTTGCATCCCGCCGGTGGGTGAGCATCAGTCCAAACTGACGTTAATGAGCGAGTCGTTGCGCAACGACGGGCGCATCTGGGTGCCGCGCCAGCCGGGCGACACGCGGCCGCCGGAGCAAATTCCCGAGAACGAGCGCTATTATTACCTCGAAGAGATGTATCCGAGCTACGGCAACCTCTCCCCGCGAGACATCTCTTCGCGCGCCGCCAAGCGCATGGTGGACAGCGGCCGCGGGGTCGGCCCGCTGCGCAACGGTGTTTACCTGGACTTCGCCGACGCCATCAAGCGCCTCGGCGAAAAGGTGATCCGCGATCGCTATGGCAACCTCTTTGATATGTATGAAAACATCACGGGGGAAAACGCCTACAAGACGCCGATGCGCATCTACCCGGCGCCACACTACACGATGGGCGGCCTGTGGGTGGATTATTACCTGATGAGCAACATCCCGGGGTTGTTCGTCATCGGTGAAGCCAACTTCTCCGACCACGGCGCCAATCGCCTCGGCGCCAGCGCATTGATGCAAGGACTTGCGGACGGCTATTTCATCCTGCCCGCCACCCTGCCCAACTACATCGCCTCCACCAAACTGGAAAAAGTCACCGAAGACGCCGACGCCGTCAAGGAGGCCGTCGACAACGTGAAGCGAATCACGGAGCGACTGATGAACGTCAAGGGTGAGAAGAGCGTGGATCACTATCACCGAGAGCTGGGCAAGATCATGTGGGAATATTGCGGCATGTCGCGCACGGCGGAGGGCCTGCAGAAGGCGTTGCAGCTCATCCCGGAGCTGGAGGCGGAATTCTGGGAAAATGTGCGCGTCACCGGCTCAGCCAACGAGCTTAACCAGGAGCTGGAGAAGGCGGGCCGCCTGGTCGACTATTTCGAGCTGGGCAAGCTCATGTGCCTGGATGCGCTCAACCGCAACGAGTCGTGCGGTGGCCACTTCCGAGAGGAGTACCAGACGCCCGACGGCGAAGCCCTGCGCAACGACGAAGAGTACGCCTACGTTGCGGCCTGGCAGTATGCGGGCGACGACGCCATGCCGATCCTGCATAAAGAACCGCTCAAGTTCGAATACGTCAAGCTGACCACGCGCAGCTACAAATAGACAGGAAGGGGTCTGTTATGCGACTGAAATTGCGAATCTGGCGCCAGAAAAACGCCCAGTCGGAAGGTCGTTTCGTCGAATATAACCTGGACGGCGTCAGTGAAGATAGCTCGTTCTTAGAGATGCTCGATCTTCTCAACCAGCAACTGATCGACCGCAACGAGGAGCCGGTGCATTTCGACCACGATTGCCGGGAGGGCATCTGTGGCATGTGCGGCCTGATGATCAACGGCATTGCGCATGGCCCCAAGGCGGCGGTGACCACCTGCCAGCTTCACATGCGCGAGTTCAAAGACGGCGACACCATCACGATCGAACCGTGGCGCGCCAAAGCTTTCCCTGTGATTAAAGATCTCGTCGTCGATCGCAGCGCCTTCGATCGCATCATTCAAGCAGGTGGCTACATTTCGGTGAGCACGGGTCAGGCGCCGGATGCCAATGTCATTCCGGTGCCGAAGACGCAGGCGGACCGCGCCATGGATGCGGCTGCCTGCATCGGCTGTGGCGCATGCGTAGCCGCCTGTCCCAACGGCTCGGCGATGCTCTTCACGGCCGCCAAGCTGGCGCACCTCAACTCGCTGCCGCAGGGCCAGCCCGAGCGCTAT
This sequence comes from uncultured Caldilinea sp., assembly GCA_937928035.1. Lineage (GTDB taxonomy): Bacteria > Chloroflexota > Anaerolineae > Caldilineales > Caldilineaceae > Caldilinea. The sequence goes on from CALFWA010000249.1 coordinate 2,966, forward strand.
GACCGCGCCGTCTTGATGGTCAACCAGATGGACGCCGAAGGCTTCGGCGGCTGCACCAATATCGGCGAATGCGAGGCCGTCTGCCCGAAGGAGATCAGCCTTGACTTCATCGCCATGATGAATCGAGACCTGCTGGTCGCCAATTTGCTGGGAAAAGGCAAGCGATAAAGGGGAGCGTTCGCTCAACTCCGCGCACTCGCTCCACCGAGTGCAAGGCGGGTTGCATTGTCGGCTCTACGACAATGCAATCCGCCTTTTTGATCTTCTATTTCGATCTCCTGCGTCCGACGTCTCACCCGATCGTGGGCGCCGGCGATCCACTGCGCCTTCGGCCTGGCCCATCGACGATGCGCCCGGGCCGCGCGCCGGTGTGGACGCCGTCCGCCAACACGCGCACGCCGTTGATCCACACATCGCGCACGCCGACGGAGAGCCGATGCGAGTCCTCAAAGGTGGCGCGATCGGCGATCGTCTCCGGGTCAAAGAGGACGACGTCGGCGAAAAAGCCTGGCGCCAGCAGGCCGCGATCGGGGATGCGCAGCCGCGAGGCCACCGACCAGGTCATCTTGCGGATGGCGTCCTCCAAGGTCAACACCTTCTCCTCGCGCACGTATTTGCCAAGCACGCGCGGGTAGGTGCCGTAGGAACGAGGGTGCACGGGGCCATACTGTTCGCTCCAGGCCGGGTCATGGCCGCCAGCGTCGGTGGAAATCTTGATCCAGGGCAGCGTCAGTTGGCGGCGCACATTCTCCTCGCTCATCGAGAAGTAGATGGTGCTGATGCGATCCTGCTCCGAGAGCAGCAGGTCGAAGGTGGCGTCGATCCAGTCCTGGCCGCGCATGGCTGCAATCTCGGTGAGACGCTTGCCGATGTACTGTTTATTTTCGGGCTTTTGGAAGCCAATCGGCATCACGCTTTCCGGATCGCGGCTGCCCATCGCCTCCCAGTCGCCGGAAGGATGGAGCATCTCGTGCTTAATGCGGGCGCGTATCGTCGGGTCACGCAGGTTGTCAAAGAGTTTATCTTCGGCCTGCGCCCACGGGGGAATGACGGCGGTCAGGCCGGTGCCAGCGGCGGCGTAGGGGTACATGTCGGCGGTGACGTCGACGCCCTCGGCGCGCGCCCGCTCGATCACGGCGATGGCGGGTTCGATCAGCGGCCAGTTGGCCTTTCCGGCGGCCTTGAGATGATAGACCTCAACGGCCACGTTGGCGCGGCGGCCGATCTCGACGGCCTCCTGCATCGCCTCCACAAGCTGCTCGGCTTCGGAACGAATATGCGTGATGTACACGCCCTGATATGCGGCCACGACTTTACAGATTTCGACGATTTCGTCGGTGTCGGCGTAGGCGTCGGGCGGGTAGATGAGCGCATAGGCGACGCCGAAGGCGCCGTCTTCCATCGCCTCCGCCATCACTGTGCGCATCAGCGCCAGCTCGTCGGCGCTGGCTTTGCCCATTTCCATGCCTTTAGCGATCGTGCGCAGCGTGCCGCCGCCCAAAAACGAACCGACGTTGGGAGAGACGCCCGCTTCGACCATCGCCTCCAGCCAGTGGCGGAAGCGCGTCCAGGTGCGCACGTTTTCTTTCCAGGCGTCGAGCGGATAGGGGAAGATGGCGTGCGCCAGCGGATCGGTGTTGCGCCCGCGCACCGGCGCTGGCGTCCATCCTTCGCCCATAATTTCGGTGGTGACGCCCTGCGTGATCTTGGAGAGGCTGCGGCCATCGACCATCAGCGGCAGGATCGAGTGGCTTTGGATGTCGATGAAGCCGGGGCAGACGACCATGCCGGCAGCGTCGATCACCTGGCGGGCGTCGCTGCGATCGATGGCGCCCGGCCCGGCGAGGGCGGCGATGCGGTCGCCCCGGATCGCCAGGTCGCCGTAGAACCAGGGATTGCCGGAGCCGTCGACGATGCGGCCGTTGATGATTAATGTGTCATAGTGAGACATAAGAGGCGCTTTCCGGTGGAATTGGGAGTGAGATGGTTGTATGCTACAAGAACTATATCGATATTCCCAGCGGACTTGCCGTAAGCATCGTTCAGGCGCACTTCAGTGAGAGAAGTCCACTGCACCCTTTCCTCAAACAAGAAAGCTGCAGCATGGTCGGCGATAATCCAATCTTGGCGAAATCGAATAGGACAGGTAATGACAGGCGTATTCTCATGATAGATGCTGCACACACCAAGAGGATTCTTTGCCTTGTCTTTTGTGCAATTCGGCACCTTGTTTTCGGCACCTTGTTGTTGAAAGGACATAGCCGAAGAGAACGATATCGTTTCGCCGTATCGGTTTGATCAGTGACCAAATAGTCAAACACCTCTGCCAGTGGTTGTCCACTATGGCTCATGTGTATCCTTTCTCATCCAACGTCTTAACGAGTTGCGCCTCAGCTGCGCTAGAGTGTCAGGTGGAAGCGCTTGCCTTCTTTTGGGGAGCGATTCGATCACTGCCCATTGTTCGTCTCTGAAGTCATGCCTGCTCATGCCTTCATTTTATCATCATCAGGCATTTGTGAAATGACTTCTAATCTTCTCGATGTCTACGAGGAACTCTTTTAATGTAGCCTCTGGTCTATTTATCCCGCCACAACTGGAGAAGCAAAGGGCTGGCGAGTACTCCGCACTCGCCACAAAAAGGCGCAATGCTCGCCAGAACCTCGATCACATCGAAGCCGCTGCGCCTCCTTGCCCCTGGGCATTCCCTTCATGCAGTCTGGCGACGACGGCGCGGTGGTCGGCGTAGCATTCGAGGTAGCCGGGGTGCAGGGCCGAATCGGGCGAGATTTCTCTCATCGAGCGTCGCCAGGCGCGCGTCACCGCAACTACATCGGAGGTGAGCACGCCAGCGCCCACGCCGGCGAGGATGGCAGCTCCTCGCGCCGGCCAGTGGGCCTCCGGAGCCACGTGCACGGGCCGTCCCGTCACGTCGGCGAGCAGGCGCATCAACGCACGGCTACGCGTAGCGCCTCCTGACAACAGCAGTGGAGACGTCGCCGACGCTATTCCGGGCGCAGCGGCGCTCAATGCCTCCAGCGCCCAGCGCACCTCGCAGGCGATCCCTTCGCACAGAGCGCGCACCATGTCCGCACGCGTGTGGTCGAGGCGCAGGCCCACGAAACCCCCGCGTCCCTCGCCCAGCTGCGCGCTGCCGAGCATCGGCGCAAAGCGCAGGCCGCGCGCACCGGGCGGGCTGGCCTCCAGCGCAGCCTCCCATAGAGCGAACCGGTCGCTCATTTCCGGCCACAGGATTTGCATCCACCAGGCGATCACGGCGCCGAATCCCCCCAGGAGCTGCGACAGCGTATACAGGCCGGGCAGGATGTGAAAATTGAGCGCCATGCTCTCGGGCAACCTTTCAACCGCCAGGTCAGGCGTGAGCGTCGTCAGCACCCAGGCTGTTCCCGTCGCCAGCATCGGACGCCCTGTCTCGACGACGCCCATCCCTAGCGCTGCACAACATTGATCCTGTCCGCCGACGACCACGGCTAGATCGGTGGGCAGCCCTGTCGCCTGCGCTGCCTCCGACAAAAGAGGCCCGGCAACAGCGCCCGCCTGCGCCAGCCTCGGCAGTTGACCAGGAGACACGCCCGCAAGCGTGCAAAGCTCTTCGGACCATGTTGCGGTCGCCCGCTCCAGCAGCAGCATCTCCGCTGCGTTGGAGAAGTCGAGCACCGGTCGGCCTGTCAGCCGCAGCAGCAGATAGCTGTGCACGTCGAGAATATGCGCTGCGCGTTTCAGGAGCTCCGGAGACTGCTGCGCCAGCCACGCCAGCGACGTCAGCGGCAGACCTGCGTGCGGATGCCAGCCGGTCCGTCGTCGGATGCGAGCGGCTCGCCCACCCTCCACCCAGCGCTGGACGAGCGGCTGTGCGCGATGGTCAAGCCAGGTGATGAAGGGCGTCAGTGTCTCGCCTGCTTCATTGAGCGCCGTCACCGATCCGGCCTGGGCGGCCAGGGCTAGCGCTGCAATACGCCCCTTTCCGGCGGCGTCCACGGCTACGTCTTGCAACGCAGTGCAGAGCGCCTGCCAGAGCTCTTCAGGCTCCTGTTCGACCCAGCCGGGTTGCGGCGTGCGAAGAGAGACTGCGCACCGGCTGGAGAGGCGCTCGTCGCCGTTGCAATCGTAGAGAATGGCTTTGACCGCCGAAGTACCCACCTCGACGCCGAGCAGGAGCGGTTGCGCGTCCATCTTGTTTGAGTTCACCGTCGTTCTAGTTCACAGGGAAAAGTCGCTGCACAACGGCGAGGGCGCTGATGGGGTCTTGCGAGGGGAAGAATTCCAGCCCGATCTCGCCGTCGTAGCCCAGCCTGTGCAAGGCGGCGGCGATGTTGACGAAGTTGATCTCGCCCGTGCCCGGCTCCTGTCGCGTCGGCGCATCGCCGATGTGCACGCCGGAAATTACGTCGATGTGGCGTTCGAGGGTCCAAAGCAGGTCGCCTGCTCCCCGCTGTTGGTGATACGTGTCGAAGGTATAGCGAAACTGCGGATGATCCATGCGGCGCACCCAGTCGATGGCCAACTGCGGCGAATCGACCACCTGCCGTCCGATGAAGTGGTTACGGCTCAGGCTCTCGACGCGCACCTCGACCGACGTCTGCCCGACCAACCGCAGGATGCGCTCCGTCTGACGCAGGAGGTTGGCGTATTGCTCCGCCTGGCTGTAGTTGC
>CALFWA010000250.1 GCA_937928035.1 uncultured Caldilinea sp.
GATCGTCGTTCATCGGCGTGAGCACCGGCGCAAAGACGCCATGAAGTTTCTCTTGCATATTTATTTCTCCTGAAAATTTTTTTGTAAAACGCCGACGAATGAGATGCCCAGGCTGGCAGGTTTTGTCGCACAGCCGTGTTACGACCGGAGGTGCAGCTCATCGTTGCGCTTTCTCGAACAGGCGCTTAGAATATCACCACAAAGGCACCAAGACACCAAGAAATACGAGGAATAGGCGTTTTTCCTCTCTTTGGAGTGCCCTTTGTGTTATTGGGTGGTTGCCTGGCCTCTGCGATCGATTTTGCATGTGCTTGGGTGAAGCGCTGCACCGCCTGGTAAAATATCTGCAGTAGACAGGCCTGATTGTAGCCTGTAGTCTTTTCCGATGCCAATCTTACAGAAGAGCAAACGCTTCCCATGTCCGGCGTCATTCGCATCGGCCTGCTCGCCGACTCCGCCGATCCGTTTTGGGTGGAGGTGCGCGAGACGATCTGGCAGTTCGTCCATCAGCAACGCGCTTCCGGCCTTGCCCTATGTCTGGCGGGCGCCGAGGCGGTCGAGTTGATCGACATCGAGTTTCTCCCCGACGTGCATGATTACGCCGCCAAAGTCGACGAGATTTTGGCGTTAGACCTCGGCGCGCTGATCGCAGTGCCTTTCGCCATGCCGCTGCTCTATCCGCTCCTCGACAACGGGCTGGCCGTGATTGCGCTGCACGAGCGGCCGTTCGAGCATCCTCGCTTCGTCAAGCCGCGCACGTTGTATGCGTCCGGCAAGCTGGCGTGCGAGTTCCTGGCGGAGCGCATCGGCGGCCAAGGCCGAGTGCTGGTCGTCGGTGGAAAGGAGACGCGCGAAGGACGCAGCAGTCGTCTCCAGGCCGCCTATGATGTCTTTGCGCGCTTTCCCCATGTGCAGCTGATCCATCTGTCTGCGCCATGGGATCGGCGGGGGGCGCTCGAGGCCGTTCATGAATTTCTATCCGGTTCCGACGCTGCATCGCTCGGCCCGTTTCGAGGAATTTTTGGACTCTCCGACACCCTGGCGTTGGTGGGAAGAGAGGTGTGTCAGCAGCGAAACTTGCTGGCGGCGGACGCCGTAGTGGTGGGCATCAACGGCGATCCTCTGGCCATCGCCGCCGTGGCGCGTGGGGAGATGGCGGCGACGGTGGCCACTTCGGCGGCGCATCTGGCGACGGAGGCGCTGCGCCTGGCCTGTCTGGCGGCGACGGGCGCAGCGTTTCCCACCGAGTTCGACTATTGCCCGCAGCTGGTGACGAGCGACAATGTGACGGAGATCGCGCTGCGCAAGCTGGTGGCGATCGCCGATGTGCCGAGCCGACTGGTGGGCGTCAACCGCCAGATGGAGGAGCGTCGTCTCACACAATTGCAGACCGGGCTCGAGATCAACCATCGCATCGGGTCGATCTTGGACAGCGGCGCGCTCTTGCAGGAAATTTCTGCGCTGATTCGCGACAACTACGGCTATGATCGCGTGGACGTTTATCTCTGGGACGAGTCCACTCAGTCGCTGATTCACCAGGGCCTGGGGGAAGACACCTCTCTGAAAAGCGTTTACCCTCTTGCCGAGGCCGGGGCGCTGGGGCGTGCATTGCTGAGCCGTCGGCCTGTGTACATCCCAGATGTGCAGCGACTGGCGTCGACCCAGGAGAAAGCTTCGTGTTCAGGCACGCGCACGCGCGTGATTGCGCCGATTCGCTTCGGCGGGCGCATTCTGGGCGTCCTGGACGTGCACTCGGCCCAGTTGCGTCGCCACATGCAGGCTGACCTTGATGCACTGCAAGCCTTGGCCGATGCGCTGGGCATTGCGTTGCGCAACACGCAGCTCTACGCCGAGGCGCTGCATGCGCGCGCCGAGGCGGAGCGCGCCAATCAGCTCAAAACGCGGCTGCTGGCCAATATCAGCCATGACCTGCGTGCGCCGCTCAACATCATCTTGGGCTACAGCCAGGCCGCCCTGGCCGAGCCAAACCCATACAACCTCGTCCTGCCGGAGGAGCTGCGCACCGACTTGCGCCACATCTACCAAAGCGGCTTGCATCTAGGCAGATTGGTCGACGATCTGCTGATCCTTTCGCAGGCGGAGATCGGTGCGCTCGAAATTGTGCCAGAATGGTTCGACGCAGGCATTTTTTTACGTGAAGTTTTTGAGAGCATGGCGGGCAGTTGTGAACGTTGCGATGTGGAGTGGCGCCTGGAAGCGCCGCAGGCGCTGCCCGCGCTCTACGCCGATCCGGTGCGCCTGCGCCAGGCGCTGCTCAATTTGCTCGACAATGCGCAGAAGTACACCGAGGCCGGCCACATTACGTTGCGGGCTGCGGCGGAAGAGGCGCACCTCCACATTTGGGTGGAAGACACCGGCGTCGGCATCCCCCCGGTGCAGCGCGAACGCCTCAATGCGTTGCTTTCCTTTGAAGAAGGGGAGCTGGAGCATCGACGCTTCAGCGCAGGCCTGGGGCTGCGCGTAGCGCACCATATTTTGCAACTGCACGGCGGTGCACTGACGCTGCAAAGCAGGCCAGGCCATGGCACCCTTTGTCACATCGAATTGCCGTTGACGCCGCCAACGCTCCCGTTGCCCGCGCCGGAAACGCCCGTATCAGAAATGTTGGGGCCGGAGACGCAGGAGCGTCTCCTACGACGAATCGAACAAAACTGTTCGGGGTTGTCAAGGCGCATCGCTCAATACATGATCGAGCACTACGCCCACCCCATCAGCCGGGAGGAAATCGCACAGGCGATGCAGGTGAGCGAGGACTACATCTCACGCGTCTTTCGCAAAGAGACCGGCATGACGCCCTGGCAGTTCCTGAACCGCTATCGCATCATCCAGGCGCAGAAATTGCTGCTCTCCACCGATTCTTCTGTGACCGAGATCGGCGCCATGGTCGGCTTCAACGATCCCGCCTACTTTACGCGCGTCTTCCATCGGGAGACCGGCAAATCGCCGCAACAATACCGCAAAAGTGCAAAATAGTGCGGAATATTTCAAGTCTGCGTCAGTTTTATCCAAGACATCTCGTTTCCTCGTCGCTATACTGATCGGTAGCTTCCAAATTTTTAGCCGGGAATTTTTCCAGACGCACCCACACAGGTGAGTTGACCGACCCTGTGCGTACATCGCTGCAGTTGGTCTGAGGCGGCGATCCGGCGCATAGGTTTCGAGTGAAAGCATTCATCGCAGGCAATGGCGGGATAGGCTATGGCGTCCCCCAACAAGACGGTGCTCATCCTAGACGCCGACGAGGCGACGCGTGACCTCTATCGCCGCGGGCTTGGGCAGCGCTTTACGGTGATCACCGCCGCTACGGAACAGGATGCATGGCGCGCAATCGAGGCGGAACCGATCGACGGCCTGGTTTTAGAGCCGGAGGCCTTGGAGGATGAGGCGTGGAGTTTTATCGCCAGGCTGCGGGCGTTGGAACGCTATCGCAATCTGCCGATTGTGCTGTGCAGCACGTTGGATGCCAGGCGGCGCGGGGCCGAAGTCGGCGCGGCGGCCTACCTGATCAAACCGGTGACGCCGGAGATGTTGAGTCGCGCACTGCAAATTGCACTGCAGGCAGGCGCGCCACTGGCCGGGCGTTGATTGATCATGTTGATCGACCATGGTGAACGCGTCGCTTGAATCGACTTTTGGGAAAACGTCTATGCGACAGCTAGCTTCATCGACAGTTGAGCAGGTGGTCGGCGTCAACGGCAAAACGCCGATTCTCGAAATCAAGAATCTGCACACCTATTTCTTCCAGGAGACCGGCACTGTGCGCGCCGTGCGTGGGGTGGACCTTACGCTGCATCGACAGTCGGTGTTGGGCGTCGTCGGCGAAAGCGGCTGCGGCAAGAGCATCACGGCCATGTCGGTGATGCAGCTGATCAAGTCGCCGCCCGGCCGCATCGTGGAAGGAGAGATTCTTTTTTATCGAGAACCGGGAAAGCCGCCGGTCAACATCGTCGATCTCGACCCGGCGGGCAGCCAGATGCGTCAGATTCGCGGGGGAGAGATCGCCATCATTTTCCAGGAGCCGATGACTTCGCTCAACCCGCTTTTCAGCGTGGGCAGCCAGCTCAAAGAGGCGATCAAGCTGCATCAGAAGGTCAGCGATCGAGAGGCGACCGAGCGCGCCCTGGAGATGCTGGAGAAGGTGCAGATCAGCGAGCCAAAGCGTCGTATTAAGCAATATCCACACCAGCTCTCCGGCGGCATGCGCCAGCGCGTCATGATCGCCATGGCGCTTTCCTGCAATCCGGCCATTTTGATCGCCGATGAACCCACCACTGCGTTGGACGTTACCGTGCAGGCGCAGATTCTGGAGCTGATGCGCCAGTTGCAAAACGACTTTAAATCCTCGATTATGTTGATTACCCACAACCTCGGCGTTGTCTCGCAGATGGCGGATCACGTCGCCGTGATGTACCTGGGGCAGGTGGTGGAATATGGCGCGGTGCGCGATATTTTCCATCGGCCTTTGCACCCTTACACAGAAGGATTGCTCAAGTCGGTGCCGGTGCTGGGGCGCAAGGCCAGCAAGCTGATTCCCATCAAAGGCATGGTGCCCAACGCTGCCAAAGAGATTAAGGGCTGCGCCTTCGCCGACCGTTGTCCTCACGTCAAGAAAATTTGTCGCGAAGAAGCGCCCATCCTCCGCGAGATTGCGCCAGGTCATTCGGCGTCGTGCTGGTTGTATTGACGGGGCGCCGAGTGTGCAGTTCGTGCGTCATGGCACAATACGAAACACGCAATATATGGAAATGGAAAGGGGGTGGGAAACCCTGCCGAAAGCGAAAATGAGGGTCACAAACGTTTGTTGTCGGGTACTTTTTGAATCCAATGAATGTGTGTGAAAGGAATTCCTGCTATGAAACTACGCAATCTCTTGATCCTGATTCTGATTGTGGCTGTAGGATTGTTGGCGGCGTGCGCTTCGGAGCCGGAGCCGGTGCAACAACCTGCGGCGCCCGCCGCCGAACAGCCGGCCGCTCCGGCCCAGCAACCTGCGGCGCCTGCCGCCGAACAGCCGGCAACCCAACCTGCGGCGCCGGCTGCGGGGGAACTAGCCCCGCCGGTCGAGTATCCGGAAGCCGTGCTCATGGAGGGCATGCGCGAACCGAAGATCTTCCCGGTCAGCGAAATCGTTGAGTTCCGCGCCTTTGACAAATACTGTGAGCCGGAATGGGTGACGAAGCTGGTCGAAGAAGGCAAGCTGCCGCCGATCGAGGAGCGTCTGCCCAAGGAGCCGTTCGTCTATAAGGCGGGCTTCTACTCCGACGGCCCGGGCCAATACGGCGGCATCTGGCGCGACGTGTGGGCTGTTCCGCTGGAAGGCTGGAACTACAACGCCGGCGCCGTGCAGGGTTGGTTCGGCATCGAGGCGATCGTGCAAGAGGAGCCCTTCAACACCGGCGCCATGTTCCTGACCGAAGGCGTCACGCCGATCCCCTTCCTCGCCAAAGGCTACGAATGGGTCGATGATGGCTACGGGCTGGTGATCCCCCTGATCGAGGGCGCTAAGTGGTCCGACGGCGTCGAATTCACCTCGGAGGACATCATGTTCCTCTGGGAAGACAACATCATGGACCCGAACGTGAGCACCTGGACGAACGCCAGCTTCTGGACGATCGATGGGCAGCCGGTGACGCTGGAGGCGCTCGACAAATACACGGTCAAGTTCACCCTCCCTGTGCCCTACCCGACCAAGTTCCTTTATAACCTGACGAATTTGATCTTCTCGCCGGGGCCGGCGCACGTTCTGAAGCCCTTCCACCCGAAATATGGCGGCAAGGATTATCAGAGTTATCGCGATGCGCTGCCGCCGAACAAGCTGCCGGTCGTCACGATGGGGCCTTGGATTCCGGTCGAGTACAAGACCGACGAATTCCTGGTCATGCGCCGCAATCCCTACTTCTACAAGGTGGACTCCAACGGCTGCCAGTTGCCTTATCTGGATGAAGTGCAGTTCACCTACTCCAAGACCGGCGCCACGCGCACGCTCAACACCCTGGCCGGCACCGCCGACCACTCCAACGTCGAGAACATCGAGACCTTCGACGAGACGGTGCGTCAGGCGCAACGTCCTGACGCCACCTTCCGCGTGGAGTGGGGGCCGGAGACATTGGGATTTGACATCCAGTTCAACCAGTCGAAGAACCTGGGCGTGCAGAGCGACCGCGACCGCGTGATCCGCGACCTGTTGCGCAACGTCGACTTCCGCAAGGCGATCGCCTACGCCATCGATCGCGAGGGTCTCTCGCGCTCGCTGACCAACGGCCCCTTCTTCCGCCCATGGGCCGGCGCCATCTTCCCTGGCTCCGCCTACTTTGACCGCTCCTCGGTAGTCTACTATCCCTATTCGCCGGAAAGCGCCGCCATCCTGCTGGAAGGCCTCGGCCTGAAGGACACCAACGGCGACGGCATCCGCGAGTTCACCGAAGGGCCGTTGGCCGGTCAGGACGTCATCATCGGCCTGGAGGTCGGTGAAGACAACACTGCAGGCGCTAGCCTCGGCCAGGCGATCGTCAACTTCCTGCAGGACGTGGGCATCAAGGTCAACTTCCGCACGCTGGCCGGCACGGCGATGGACGCCAACGACCGCAGCGGCACCTGGGAGATGCGCATCACCCGCCCGGGCCAGGCGTGGGCAACACCCAATGTGCGCTGCAAGGACATCGCCCCTGTGCGCACCGACTTCGGCTGGCACCGCGTGGCGGAAGGCGCGCTCGACGCCGACGAATACGCCGACTTCGAGCAGCGCGCCATGGAGATCTCCAACGAGTTCTGCCTAGCGACGGACTTTGACACGGAATTCGCGCTCATGTCCGAGCTGAACCGGCTCTATACCGAGAACGTCTACAACCTCGGCCTGATCGTCGGTCGCTACGGCCTGATGCTCAACAAGAACTTCAAGAATGTGCCGATCGGCACGCCGGCCTTCCTCTATCAGTGGGATGCCAACAACTACCTGATGGAGCAAATCTGGCTGGAGCCGGAGCATCGCACCGACCAGGGCCAGGTGGAGATTTACCCGGAGACCGTGCCCTATCACGAGGGCTGCACCTACGAGACCGACGGCAGAGTCTGTCTGTTGAAGCCAGGGCAGTAAGGATTGAACCGGCGGGTTCTTCCAGGAAGCGTTTCGCCTTCCTGGAAGAACCTCTCGGGTTTGAACCAGACGGAGTTTCCAATGATCGGCTATATTCTGCGCCGCATTCTTTCCGCCATTCCGTTGCTGATCGGCATCAGCATCGTCTCGTTCATCATCATTCAGTTGCCGCCCGGCGATTTCGCCACTTCGTACGAGATGATGCTCATGAATCAAGGCAACATGTCGCGCCAGGAGGCGCAGGCTGCAGCCGATCAGTATCGCGCCCTGTATGGACTCGATAAGCCGCTATACGAACAATATTTTATCTGGATCAAAGGCATTGTCACCGAAGGAAAATTCGGCTATTCGTTCGCCTATAAAAAAGATGTAGGCGAACTGATCTGGGAGCGGCTGCCGCGCACGCTCTTTTTGGCGCTGGCCGCCCACTTCATATCAACCTTCTTCGGGCTGTTGATCGGCATCTACGCAGCAACCCACAAATACAGCCTGGGCGACAACCTGGCGGCGGTGCTGGCCTTTGTGGGCACCTCGGTGCCCCGCTTTTTCCTGGCGCTGGTCATCATGTACGCCATGGTGATCGAGTGGAACTATCCGTACATCGGCCGTTACACCTCGCCGCAGTACGCCTTCGCTCCGATGTCATGGGACAAATTCGTCGACGTGCTGCGCTATACATGGCCGGTGATCCTGATCGCCGGAGTCGGCGGCATCGCCCGCAACATGCGCGTCATGCGCGGCAACCTGCTCGACAACCTCAACGCCCAATACGTGACGACGGCGCGCGCCAAGGGCTTGCGCGAGAGCGCTGTGATCTATAAACATGCCGTCCCCAATGCCCTGCACCCGATTATCATGTATCAGGGCACAGTGTTGCCGTACATGATTCAAGGCGAGCTGGAAGCGGCGATCGTGCTCAACATTCCCACCCTGGCGCCGATGTTTTACAGCTCGCTCGCCATCCAGGACATCTATGTGTCGGGCGGCTTTTTAATGATCTATGCGATCTTGCTCGTCGCCGGCAACCTGATCGCCGACATTATTCTGGCGCTGGTCGATCCGCGCATTCGCCTGAAGTGAGAAGAGCATCATGACGGACAGCATTCGCATTGACGACGTTGTGAAAGAGCGGTCCTTGGAGCCACTGCCCGCCGCCGAGGAAGAGCAGCCCATCGCCGACCCCGAGCTGGCGGCAGTCTTGCGTCAACTGGCGCGCAGCCACGAAAGCTACGGCGCCCTGGTCTGGCGCAAGTTCAAACGTAGCAAGGTGGCGATTGTCGGTGGCTTGATCGTCGTGGGGCTCTTCATCATGGCGATCTTCGCTGATTTCTTCTCGCCCTACGATCCGGTGCGGCTCAACATGGGCGACGCCTTTACGCCGCCGACGCGTATTCATTTCATCGACTCGGCAGGGCGCTTTCACTTTCAGCCCTTTGTGTACAAGAGCGTGCGCAAATTGAACCCCGACATGAGCTCGACCTGGGTGGAGGACACCTCGGTGCGCTATCCGATCGTCTTCTTCAAACGGGGATGGGAATATAAGCTGTTCGGCGTCTTCCCGACGGACATCCATCTCTTCGGCGCGGCGGGCGACGCCAAAATCTTCCTGCTGGGTACCGACCGTTTCGGCCGCGACATCTTTGGCCGCTCCTGCATGGCGGGCCGCATTTCGTTGACCATGGCGCTCTTTGGCACGCTCATCTCGGTGCTTGTCGGCGCCATCGTCGGCGTCTTTTCCGGATACTATGGCGGCGCCATTGACAACTGGACGCAGCGCTTCGTCGAATTCGTCCAATCGTTCCCGCAGCTTCCGCTCTGGATGGCGCTGGCGGCGGTGATTCCGATCACCTGGGATCAATTCGCCGTCTTTGTGACAATGTCATTCATCTTTGCCCTCTTGAGCTGGACGCTGCTGGCGCGCGAGGTGCGCGGCAAGGTGTTGGCGCTGCGCGAGACCGACTTCGTGCTCGCCGCCAGAGAGATGGGCGCCTCCGACGCGCGCATCATGTTCCAGCACCTTCTGCCCAACACTTTCAGCCACATCATCGTGGTGTTGACGCTCACCATTCCGACCATCATCCTGGCCGAAAGCTTCCTTAGCTTCCTGGGCATCGGCATCCAGGAGCCGCTGATGAGTTGGGGCACGCTGATGCGGGATGCACAGACGATCCAGACGCTCGGGTTCAACCCCTGGATCGCCTCTTCCGTCCTGTTTATCGTAGCCGCCGTGTTGGGCTTTAACTTCCTGGGCGACGGTCTGCGCGACGCCGCAGACCCGTATGCGAATGATTGAAGAAAGCCTGTTCTATGCAGAACGACACCATCCTGGAAGTCAACGATCTGAAGATGCATTTCCCCATTCGCGCCGGCTTTTTGCAGCGCGTGGTCGGCCACATCAAGGCGGTGGACGGCGTGAGCTTCGCCGTTCGGCGCAATGAGGTGTTGGGGCTGGTCGGCGAGAGCGGCTGCGGCAAAACGACGGTGGGCCGCGCCATCCTGCGCCTCTATGATCCGACCGCCGGCGACATCTGGTACCGGACGGCGAGCGGGGAGCGCGTCAACGTTGCCAAACTGAAAGCCAAGGAAATCAAGCCCTTGCGCCGCGAGATGCGCATGATCTTTCAGGACCCTTTCAGCTCACTCAATCCCCGACGCACGGTCAAGGAGCTGATCGGCGAGCCGTTGATCATCCACGGCGTCGCCAGGGGCAAGGCGTTGGAGGCGCGCGTCGCCGAGCTGATGACCGAGGTCGGTCTCGATCCGGCCTACATGGACCGTTACCCCCATGAATTCTCCGGCGGACAACGTCAGCGCATCGGCATCGCGCGCACGTTGGCGCTCAGCCCGCGGTTGATCATTGCAGATGAGCCGGTCTCGGCGCTTGACGTTTCGGTGCAGGCGCAAGTGCTGAACCTCTTGCAGAGCCTCAAGGAGGAGCTGGGGCTGACGCTGATCTTCATCGCCCACGACCTGTCGGTGGTCGAGCACATCTCCGATCGCATCGCCGTCATGTACGTCGGCAAGATCGTCGAGATGGCTCCGTCAGAGGAGCTGCTGCGCCGACCGTTGCACCCATATACCGAGGCGTTGGTCTCGGCGGTGCCGCCGGCCGACCCGGACATCAAGACGCAGCGCATCATCCTGGAGGGGGACGTGCCCAGCCCGGCCAATCCACCGTCGGGATGCGTCTTTCATCCTCGCTGCCGCTACGCCAACGACACGACCTGTCGCACCGTTGCGCCTGCGCTGGAGGAGGTGCAGCCGGGGCGCTTCGTCGCCTGCCATCTCGCCAGGGAATTGCAGCTTGCAGGCATCGGAGGGTGACCATGCACAAGCCCAATCGTCTTCTTGCTGCGCTGAGCTACCTGTTGATCCTGGTCGGCCCGCTCGCCATCATTCTGCTGCGAGGCCGGGATCGCTTCACGCTCTATCACGCCTGCCAGTCGTTGGCGTTGGTCGGCGGCGCCGTCGTCGTGCCGCTGCTTTGGCTGGTGTTCGGTTGGTTGACGGCCTTCGTTTCGGTGGAATATCCGCTTTTGTTCATCATTCCCATCGGGCTGGCGCTCTTTATGCCCGTCATTCGCCAGCAACAGCGCGCCATGCGCTACAAGGGGCAGGTTTCCTGGTTTTCGATGCTGGCGACGCTGGCGGTGGCGGCGGCGCTCATCTACGGCAGCTATCGCCTCATCGAATGGCTGGCGCCGGTGCTCCTGCCCCTGGGAGGCGCGCTGCTCTTCATGGCGAGCTTTTCTATTGTCATCGCAGCCGCCCTTGCGCTGATCATCGCCTGGGTGGCGGGGATCGTC
>CALFWA010000251.1 GCA_937928035.1 uncultured Caldilinea sp.
TTATGCCAAGTTGCGGGAACTCAATCCCGCTCAACTGGCTGCGTAAGGTGAGTGACTAATTTGTCGATCACCGGTGATGGAGAAATTTTACTGGGCGACCGATTCGTCCTAACGTAAATGAGCGTGCAATGACAACTTATGGTGCGCTTCTGGCGCAGCGGAAACCGACTCGAGGACTGCGAAAATACGGTTCGTCGGTGTTCGGCGTGTCACCATGGTGCCCCCAATGACGATGAGCAACGCGCATATAGAATGCATTGTCCCGATGACTCCCTCCTCGAATGGAAAAAACTGGAAACCCTAGTTGATCTTGTGAGAGAGGTTGCCAGGGAGTTCCACGATCCTTGGTTACCCGGGATGTGGGCGGTCCTTGAGGGTTATCCGTCGGCGAATACAGATAATAGTAAACGTCGTATCTGTCCTGAACCCATTCAAATGCATTTCCCGCCATATCGTGGACGCCATAAGGGGATGCTCCGCGTGGATGCTGACCCACCCAGTGGATCCCGATTTTTTGAGGGGCCGCCGGACAATTGCCACCTCTCCGATTGATCTCATTGTGATTCACGCGCGTACAATCAGGCTCTTCATTCCCCCAGGGCCACTTACGCGTATCAATAGAGCCTCTTGCAGCTTTCTCCCACTCTGCTTCTGTGGGGAGACGCTTGCCTTCCCATGCACAAAATTTTTGTGCATCCCACCAGGAGACGTATAGCACAGGCGAAAGCGCATACGTCGGGTCGTATAGCTGCTCTGTGCGTCGCGGAGCTTGGCAAGCGCCGGCCTCCATACATTGCAAATATTCCCGATTCGTCACTTCATACTTGTCAATTTCAAAGGCGTCGATCTGCACGTGGCGAACAGGTTCATCATGATGAAAAATATTGTAAGAACAAGGAAACTCGTATGGATTTTGGCTGTCACAACCCATCCAAAAGGGACCACCAGGGATAAGCACCATTGCATTAAGATCCGGCTCTACATCAAAAGCTTCCGTTGTAAACCGCCATATTGCGCCCGGATAGCGGGCATTTGTTACAAGATCTACTACGATCACTTGCCACGAGTACGTAACCCCTCCCTCAAAAGTCTCAGGGTCGAGCCATGGATTCCTCAGCCCTGTTGCGATCCGGGTCGTCGGAACGTCACCGGCGTCAAGGTACACATCGAAGTAATACGGGTTCATCGTGGGCGGTTCCTCCAGATGCCAGGCTAGATACGCATTGGGACTCACGCCCTCGGCGTTGTGCGTTGGTTGTAGAACGCTCAATTTCACACCGCTACTTATGAAAGGCAGATACACCATGCTTGGCTTAAGGATCACAGGCAGGAATACTTGCAGGTCAGAGAAAGGAGGGTCCTCTAATGCATTCTTTGCACCAACAGCAAGAGAAATGCTTTTCGTCGGAAAGTCCAGCAAGAATAGCGAAGCGATGAGAACGCCTGTTATCAATGCGATGAAGCCCACAAAAATGAACTTTTGAGTGATTGGACGCAACATATTCCAAGCCTTCATGACCTCAGTGACGAACAATTGGCGGTGATCGAACCACTCACCCCCGAGAAAAAGAGCAAGCGGGGTCGTCCCCGCAACGACGACCGACGCACATTGAACGGAATCCTGTATGTGCTGAAAACGGGTTGTGCGTGGGAAGATTTGCTGCCTGAATACGGCTCAGACGCCGCCTGTTGGCGACGCTTGAAGGAGGGGTCGCAGGATGGGACTTGGGAACGAATTGGGCGCACCCTCTTGAGCCAACTGGACGCCCAGGGCAAACTGGAGAGGGAGCAAGCGTTTCTGGATGGGAGCTTTGTTCCCGCCCAAAAAGGGGCGATGGCGTAGGCAAGACGAAAGTCGGCGCCAAGGCTCGAAAGTCATGGTGGTGGTGGGCAACGGTTTGCCCATCGGCTTGCACGTGGACAGCGCTCAACCACACGCAATCATCCTGGCCGAGCCGACGCTGCAGGCGATCTCCGTCCCGCGCCGACGCGGGCGTCCCAGGACGCGACCGCAAGCGTTGGCGGCGGACAAGGCCTACGACAGCGCCGATTTTCATCGGCTTTTGCGGCGTCGCGGCGTCAAGCCGACGATTCCCACCTTTGAGCGGCGCCCGCGCCAAAAGCCAAAGAGCGGACGTCCTCTCCGGGTCGGAGCAGCCTACCGGCAACGCCGGAAGGTCGAGCGATGTTTTGGCCGGATGAATAATGGCCGTCGCCTGGTGGTGCGCTATGAGCGTCATTTGCATCTCTAATCGTGCGTTTTGTCTTGTCGCAATTATTCTTTGGTGTGTCGATCGAATTTTAAAATAAGTTCTAAAAAGCGGACTGCCCTCGGAGACAGCCCGCTTTTTGATGAGAGGAAATAGGAGAATTTTACTCAGACATCCGCGGTGCGACGATATCAAACCAGAATTTGCCGCTGCGTTCATTGTTGAGCGGCACGTGAATGTGCTTGATCTCCAGATACTCCTTCAATCCCCAGGTTCCCAGCTCGCGGCCGATGCCGCTCTGCTTGTAGCCTCCGAAAGGCGCCTCGGCGTTGATCATATGATAGTCGTTGATCCAGACCGTGCCGGCGCGGATGCGCTTCGCCACGCTGACCGCCGTCTCGATGTCTCGGCTCCACACGCCCGCCGCCAAGCCGTAGATGGTGTCGTTCGCCATACGGATGGCGTCCTCCAGCCCATCGTATTTGATGACGCAGAGCACCGGCCCAAAAATTTCCTCCTGAGCAATGCGCATCGAGTTGTCGACGTCGGTGAAAATAGTCGGCGTGATGAAAAATCCGTTTTGCAATTCCGGGTCTTCGGGGCGCTTGCCGAGCAGCACGGGCGTGGCGCCCTCCTCGATGCCCAGGCGAATATACTCTTCGATGGTTTTCAACTGGCCGGCCGAGATCACCGGACCAAGGTCGGTGTCGCCGCTGCTGGAAAGCCCCACCCGCAGCTTCGAGGCTCGGTCGACGAGCCGCTCCAGAAATTCATCGTAGATGCTCGCCGGCACGAAGAGCCGCGTGCCCGACTCGCATGCCTGGCCGTTATGCATGAAGGTGGCCCACAGGCTGCCGTCCACCGCCAGGTCAAGGTCGGCGTCTTCCAGGATGATGTTCGGGCTTTTGCCCCCAAGCTCCAGCGTCACCTTTTTAATCGTGCTGGCCGCCTGCTGCATGATTTCGCGGCCGACCTCGGTGCTGCCCGTGAAGGCGATCTTGTCGACCATCGGGTTGGTGCAGATTTCAGGCCCTACCACTTGCCCTGGCCCGGTGACGACGTTGAGCACGCCCGGCGGCAAAAGCCCGGTCTCGTGGATGATCTCGGTCATCTTCAGAAGGCTCAACGGCGTGAAGGTGGCCGGCTTGATGACGACGGTGTTGCCCGCCGCCAGCGCCGGCGCAATCTTCCAAACCGCCATCAAAAACGGAAAATTCCACGGAATGATTTGCCCGCAGACGCCGATCGGCTCTCGGATGACGAAGTTGTAGGAAAGCGCCGGAAAAGTGATCTGCGGCACCGGCTCCAGCGGCTCCATATCGGCCAGCTTGGCGAAATGACGAAAATGGATAAGTCCCACCGGGATGTCGAGCAGGTGCGCCTTGCGCCAGGTGCAGCCGCCGTCGCGCATCTCGGCGTCGGCGATTTCATCCTGCCGCGCTTCGATGGCGTCGACCAGCGCATGAAGCAGCCGCGAGCGCTCCCCCGGCGCCATGCTGGGCCAATAGCCGTCGTCGAACGCCTCCCGCGCCGCGCAAATCGCCAACCGCGTGTCTTCAATGTCCGCCTGGGCAATCATGCCGAGCGTTTCGCCGGTGGAAGGATCGATGGTGGGGCGATATTGTTCAGCGATCGGCGCCCGCCACTGGCCATTAATATAAAGGTCGTAGTACGGTGCATCGCCGTTTGATCGGTTCATAATTTTCCTCGATTGAACATGGGTGAGCCGTGTAAGCGTTGAGACGGTCGCACAGGGTTCCCCCTTGCGTCGCGCGTTCTCAGCCTAGCAGCCCGACGTTCTGAAAAAATTGCGAGACAATTGATCGCAAACTTTGATTGCAAACTTCTCATCAAACCTTTAACCTCTCTTCACGATTTTTTCAGGAAACTATCCGATAGTATAAATGCGCTGTTGTTCCGATGCCGGTGCCTTCTCACCGGCCAACCGAAAGCACCCGGGGCGCCCGCCGCCGGGACTTTCAAAACATAAAAAGTCCCGTCGACCCAAATCGGCGGGACTTTTTTGTGGCGACCTGTCCACCGGGTTATTGCGTTTCACCTGCTCATGGTAAAATCCATAGCGGTTTAATGGAAGACGTTGTAATGAAAACAGACGTCTAAAATATCTTATCTATTGGAGTGTCATGCGTCACGCACCGATTATTCTCTTTGGCGTGGGCGGGGTCGGCAGCGCACTGATTCGCCAGATCGTGCAAAATCGAGCGCACCACGCCACAGAGTTTGAGCTGGAATTGCCGATCGCAGCGGTCTGTGACCGGGATGGCGCCGTCGTCGCTCTAGGAGAAGCCCTGGAGGATGTCACCCTTCTCGACATCATCGATTTCAAAAAACAAGGCGGACGGCTCGCCGACTATGCGCAAGGCGGCCCGCAACAAGACCTCGCCGCCATCGTCGATGTTGCTGGCCGCCCCAACGCCATCGTCGTCGACTGCACGGCCACCGAAACGACCGTTCCTGCGCTGATCGCAGCGCAGGAACGCGGGTATCGGATCGTCCTCGCCAACAAGAAACCCTTGACGATCGAACAGGAGGTATACGACCGGCTCACCAGAGCCGGGGCCACCGTGAACGGACGTCCGCCCCGTCAGTTCACCGCCACGCGCTGGGAGACGACCTGCGGCGCAGGGTTGCCCGTCATCGCCACGCTCCATCGACTCATCGCCAGCGGAGATGCAATCACCCGCATCGCCGGCGCGTTGAGCGGCACGTTGGGCTACGTCATGACCGGCCTGCAACAAGGGCGCCCTTTCAGCGAAGTGGTGCGCGAGGCGCATCGGCTCGGCTACACCGAACCCGACCCACGCGATGATCTGGGCGGCGTCGATGTGGCGCGCAAGGCGCTGATCCTGGCGCGCGGGCTGGGCTGGCGCCTCGGGCTGGAGGACGTCGCCGTCACCGGCCTCTATCCGCCGGAAATGGCTTCCCTTTCGGTGACGGAATTTCTCGAGGCCCTCCCTTCGCTCGATGCGCACTTCCGGCGTCTGGTTGAGGAAGCGGCCGCGCAAGGCGGAGTGCTGCGCTATGTGGCGACGGTGGCCGAAGGACGCTGCACTGTGGGGCCGCAGACAGTGGACGCCAGCAGCCCGCTTGGGCAACTGCGCGGGGCCGACAACCTCGTCGAATTCCACACGCGCTGGTATCAGCCGACGCCGCTCGTCGTTCAGGGGCGCGGAGCAGGGGTCGACGCCACGGCGGCCGGTGTCCTGAGCGACATCGTGGAGCTGGCCTTGTTGCGTGGATAACTTGTTGCGTGGACGGTTGGATTTACAAGATCAGCATTTTTTGCTGTAGGAGTGCAGAACGATGAACAAAATTAAGGTCGGAGTTCTTGGTGCAACGGGCGCCGTGGGACAACGCTTTGTGCAGATGTTGCAGGGGCACCCCTGGTTTGAGATGACGGCGCTCTTTGCCTCGGAGCGCAGTGCAGGCAAACGCTACGTCGAGGCCTGCCGTTGGAATTTGCGTGGCGACATGCCGGAGGCCGTGCGTGAGATGCCGGTGTTGGCATGCGAGCCTGGCCCCGATTGCCAGATCGTCTTCAGCGCCTTGCCTTCCGAGACGGCGGGCGAGATCGAAGAGGAGTTCGCCGCAGCGGGCTATGTCGTTTGCAGCAACGCCCGCAATCACCGCTACGACGAAGACGTGCCGCTTCTTATCCCAGAAGTCAACCCGGAGCATCTCAAGTTGATCGAAGTGCAAAAGCGCAGACGCAGCTGGAGCGGTTGCATCATCACCAATCCGAACTGCAGCACCACACACATGATCTCGGCGCTGCATCCGCTGCATGTGCGTTTTGGCGTCAAAAAGGTCTTCGTCGTGACCATGCAGGCGGTTAGCGGAGCGGGCTACCCAGGCGTAAGCAGCATGGACATCCTCGACAACGTCATCCCCTTCATCAGCGGCGAAGAGGAGAAGATGGAGCTGAAGGAGCCGCAAAAGCTGTTGGGCGTCTTCGACGGCGAGCGCATCCGCTACGCTGACATCGTGATCAGTGCACACTGCAACCGCGTGCCGACGCGCAACGGCCACCTCGAAGCGATCAGCGTCGAGTTCGAGGAACGACCGACGCAAGAAGAGATCGTGGAAGCCTGGCGCACCTACCATCCGCTGCCCCAACAGCTGCGTCTGCCGAGCGCGCCGCAGCCGGCCATCCTCTACGACGAGCGCCCCGACCGCCCTCAACCGCGCCTTGATCGCATGGCGGGCAGCGTGCCGGGCATGGCGACCGTCGTGGGGCGGCTGCGTCCCGATCCTCTGCTGCATTATAAATTTATGGCGCTTGGTCACAACACGATCCGCGGCGCAGCCGGCGGAAGCCTGTTGAACGCCGAGCTGCTGGTGGCGCAAGGATACCTCGGTCAAGCGGCTGCTGCGTTGGCGGAATCGACAGTCATGGCGTAAAATGTTAAAAAAATGGGACTGGACAGGCGCACCGACGCCGGATGCCTGTCCAATCCGAAAGCATTTGCTGCAAATGTGACCGGGTTGAGGAGCTTTGAGAGGAGTTTGCAGTGCCTTTACCATCAGCTAGCGCCGCGATCAAGGGTGAGAAATCGTTCTCGTATCAGAATTTTGGACGCGCCTCACTGGCCGACTTTTGCGAGGACTGGGTGATCTACCGCAACCTCGAGCCGCTGGACAAGCGCGTACCCGGGATCAAGCAGGCGTTCTATGACATGGAATTGCGCAGCGACCAGATTCCGCGCAAGCAAGAAAAGAACTACGCCCGCGCCGCTGTCTGGTTCATCAAGCGCATTCAGGCCGTGCGAGGGATGAACGCGCCGGTGGAGGAGCTGCTTTTTTTGGGCGACACGCTCTTCAACGATGGTCAGGCGTTTTTAAACATGGCGGAGGTCAGCGGCTGGCGCAGCGCCTGTTTTATCGGCGTCGAAAAACCGGATGAAGCGCCGGCGACCCGCATGGAGCAGAACAACATCACCATCGCCAATCGTTGGGCCGCCGTCGTCGACTGGATTCGAGAACTCAAGGCGCAAGGCTTTCAACTCGACGCACGCACCGCCGTGGTCGTCGATATCGACAAGACTGCGTTGGGCGCCAAAGGGCGCAACGACAAAGTCATCGATCGCGCCCGCCTGACCGGCATTTATCGCACGATGGACTCTGTGCTGGGGCCAGACTTTGACCAGGCCACCTTCGAGAGGCACTACAACGAGTTGAACCGCTCGCGCTACCACCGCCTCACCGCCGACAACCAGGACTACCTCGCCTATATCTGCATGGTGCTGAACACGCACCTCATCAGCTTTGAAGAACTCCTCGACGAAGTGGAGAACAACAGCCTGGAGGACTTTGAACAGTTTATCCGCTGGGTGGATAGCCGTTTGATGATCAATCCCGCAGCCGGGTTGGCGCTGCGCGAGGTGCATGAAGCGGTGAACGGCGCAGTGCGCGTCGGCGATCCGACGCCCTTCAAGCGCTTCCGTCGCCAGGAATTCATCAGCACCATAGAGCACATGGGCAATATGCCGGACGACAGCAGCGTCCAGGAGATTCTCGCCAACGAAATCACCATTACAGAAGAGGTGTATCAGTTGGCGCTGTGGCTCAAGGCGCGCCACTGCCAAGTTCTATGCCTGAGCGACAAACCCGATGAGGCTTCCCAGCCCGACCCCCGCCGCTCTGCAGAGCTGCCGCCGCTCCATCGGGCGCAGACCCATCGCGTGGGCGTGGATGTGCGCGAGGCGTTGAGCGTTCTGGACGGATAAAGGCGTGGTCGCTCACGTAAGAAAAAAATTATAAGACAGGGAGATAGCCGCCTCGTCGCTCTGCATCGACCCGTAACTCGAATTACTGACTGCAGAGCGTCGGGCGGCTATGCTGCTAGTGGAGACATACAGATAAGAACTGAGGTTCCCTATTTGAATGAGTGACAAAAAAATGCCGTCGCCTAAACGACCTTCTGACCATCGCACCCCGCCCGGTTCAAACGGCGGCAACTGGCTGAGCCGAAGCTGGTTTTGGATCGTGCTCGTGATCCTGCTGCTGATCGGTTCGCGCTTTCTCTTCGCTCCCTCGGGCGACGCCGCCAACCTGGTGGGGTTGAACCAGGTGGCGAATTACATCAACAACGACGACGTGCGCTCCATCCTCGTGCAGGGCGACGCCGTCTACGTCCAGCTGAAATCGAGCGCGCAACGCCTTCAGACGCGCAAAGAAAACAATCAGAGCCTGCTCGACACTTTGCGCGCGCTCGGCGTGAGCGAGGAGCGCCTGCAGACCCTGCCCATTGAGGTCGAAAGCGCGCCGAACAGCGGAGCCATCTTTAGCTGGCTGGTCATGATTCTGCCGATGCTGCTGGTCTTCGCCTTCTTTATCTTTATCATGCGTCAGGCGGGAGGAGGGGGGCAGAATCGCGCCATGCAATTCGGACGCAGCCGCGCGCGCAAAATGGAAGGCGCCGACCGACCCACCGTCACCTTTGCAGACGTCGCCGGCTCCGACGAAGCCAAGCAGGAGCTGCAGGAAGTCGTCGAATTTCTCAAGGAGCCGCAAAAGTTCGCCGCGCTGGGAGCGCGCATCCCGAAAGGTGTGTTGATGGTGGGCGCCCCCGGCACGGGCAAGACGCTGCTGGCCAAAGCGGTCGCAGGCGAGGCGGGCGTCCCCTTCTTCGCCAGCTCCGGCTCCGAATTTGTGGAGATGTTCGTCGGCGTCGGCGCCAGCCGCGTGCGCGATCTCTTCGAGCAAGCCAAGAAAAACTCGCCTTGCATTATTTTTATCGATGAAATCGACGCCGTAGGGCGTCACCGCGGCGCGGGACTGGGCGGCGGCAACGATGAACGCGAGCAGACGCTCAACCAGATTCTGGTCGAGATGGACGGCTTCGACACCGACACCAACATCGTCATCATCGCCGCCACCAATCGACCGGACATCCTCGACCCGGCGCTGCTGCGCCCTGGCCGCTTCGACCGCAAAGTGGTGGTTGACCGGCCAGACCGTCGCGGCCGCGAGGCGATCCTGAAGGTGCACACGCGCGGCAAGCCGTTGATGCCGGACGTTGACCTGGGCCTGATTGCAGCACAGACCGCCGGCATGGTGGGCGCCGACCTTGAAAACCTGGTCAACGAGGCGGCGATCCTGGCGGCGCGGCGCAACAAACGTGCCATCGGCATGTCGGAGTTCATCGAGTCGATCGAACGGGTGATGGCCGGGCCAGCGCGACGCAGCCGCGTGCTCGACGCCGAAGACCGTCGCGTGATCGCCTATCACGAAGCAGGTCACGCCATCGTGATGGAGGCGTTGGAGCACACCGAAGGCGTGAACAAGATCACGATCGTCAGTCGTGGTCAGGCGCTCGGCTATGTGATGCCCTTGCCTGAAGAAGATCGCAACTTGCGCAGCCGCGCCGAGTACGAAGACACCCTGGCCGGGCTGTTAGGCGGTCGCGTCGCCGAGGAGCTGATTTTTGAAGAGCCGACCACCAGCGCCGCCAACGACCTGGAGCGCGTCACCAAGCTGGCGAAGGCGATGGTGACCCGCTTCGGCATGAGCGACGTGATCGGCCCGCTGCAGCTCAATTCGGGAGACTCCAACCCCTTCTTGGGGCTGGAGCTTGGGCAACAGCGTTCCTATAGTGAAGATGTGGCGCGCAAAATCGACGCTGAAGTGCGCCGCATCGTCAGCGAAGCCTACGATCGAGCGCGCGCCGTGCTCAAGGCTCGTCAGGCCCAGCTTATTCAAGTCGCCGAAGCGCTTTTAGAGAGAGAAGTGCTGGAGCGCAAGGAGTTCCTCCAGATTTTGCAATCCGGCGCCTTCCTCCCTGAAACGGCGGCCGCCAGCGCCGATTGAACGTGTTGCGTGTTGCGTAAAAAACACGCAACACGCAACACTCTATCCCTTTCCCGCCAACGCCACAGCAATTTGCGCCGCCACCCCAGCGTTGTTGCGCAACAGCGCCAGGTTCGCCTGCAAACTGCGCTCCCCGGTCAATTCGGCGATGCGTTTGAGCAGAAAGGGCGTCACCTCTGCGGAGCGCAGGCGTTGCGCCTCCACCTCCTTCACCGCCTGCTCGATCGCCGGTTCAATCTCCGCCGCCGGAATCTCCGCTTCAACAGGAACCGGAACCGCCACCAGCAGACCGCCTGGCAGCCCTAGGCGCTGTTTGGCGCGCCAGATGGCTGCCACCTCTTCAGGAGCGTCGCAGCGGACATCCACGCCCAGTCCACTGCTGCGGCTGTAAAAAGCAGGGAACTCCTCTGTCCCGTAGCCAACCACGGTGACGCCGAAAGTCTCCAAGTACTCCAACGTCGCCGGCAGGTCGAGGATCGCTTTGGCGCCTGCGCAAACGACTACGACGGGCGTCTGCGCCAGCTCCTGCAGGTCGGCGCTGACGTCGTCCCCGCGCCCGCGATGGACGCCGCCGATGCCGCCGGTGGCGAAGACCTCGATGCCGAAACGGTGCGCCGCCCACATGGTCGTGGCCACGGTGGTGGCGCCGTCGAGTCGGCGCGCCACCGCGATCGGCAGGTCGCGGCGGCTCACCTTGCGCACGTTGCTCGCAGTCGCTAGATGGTGCAACTCTTCATCGCTTAAGCCGGCGCGGAGTTCTCCGCCTAAGATGGCCACCGTGCGCGGCTCGGCTCCGTAACTGCGCACGATGCTTTCCATCTCGCGCGCCAGAGACAAATTTTGCGGGTAAGGAAGACCGTGTGAAATCACGGTCGATTCAAGCGCCACGGGCGGGCGGTTCACCGACATACGAGTGTCCTTCCTCCGGCCGATAGGGTGCTTTGTGATCGAGGTCGCCGATGAACTCCGGCAGATCGGTGTGACCCAGCAGCTGACGGATCGCCATGATCTCGCCGATGTGATAGTAGTAATGATAGATTACGCGCAACATCAACGAGCCGTAAGTCGTGGTGACCCCCCAGCCCGGCACGGTGAACGGCTCCGTCAACATCGGCGTGGCGACGCCGTCGAGCCAGGAGTCAGAGGCGGCGGTCACCTCGCGCCATGCCTGCAGCACCTGTTCCAGCGGCGGCGCGCTGGCAGGCCGGCCGTAGGCGAAGTCGGCGTCTAATTCGGGCCGCAGCTTGACTCCCTGGGCGAAACGCAGCCAATAACGCTGCTCTTGCCAGGCAAGGTGACCTACGATCCAACTCATGCAATTCATCGGCAAAAAGCGTCTGCGCGCCTCCTCATCGTTTACGCCGGTCAGCGCGCGCTGCAGCTCACCGCGCGTGAAACGCAGCTGCTCCACCAAGGGTTGCGTCATTTGAATCGGTTCCTTTCTCAAGACACCTTTTTGTGAAACGAAAGGTGGATTTGGTTTTTGACAAAAAATCCCCGGCAATTCATCTATTACGAAACTGACTTCATGACGCCGAAACAATCCAGCAAGGATATTTCAACGCAAGCCGAAAACAGTGTACCATAAAAAGAGCACAACACTTTCGAGACGCTTCCCGGCGTTTGTGCATTCATCTCATGAAACATCTCTGCCGAGGAATCTGTCTTTAGCGCATCGCCCAAGTTTATGCAAAAACTTTAACAAAATATCCATCACAAACGAAAGTGAGAACCCATGAAAGACATTGCTTCGCTTGTTCCTCAGATGACCCTTGAAGAAAAGGCGGCGTTGGTCACCGGCGCCAGCGCATGGACGACGACGCCGGTCGAGCGGCTCGGCATTCCTGAGCTGCTCATGTCGGATGGACCGCACGGCGTGCGTCGCGTGCCGGACGTGCACGCGCTCGGCGCGCCGAGCCTACCCGCCACCTGCTTTCCGACGGCGGCGCTGCTGGCGTCGACGTGGGATCGCGAGCTGTTGTATGCCATGGGGGCAGCGCTGGCCGAAGAGGCGATGGCGCTCGGCGTCGGCGTGCTGCTGGGGCCAGGCGTCAACATGAAGCGCACGCCGCTCTGTGGTCGCAACTTCGAGTACTTTTCCGAAGATCCGTTCCTCGCCGGCGAGCTGGCCGCCAGCCTGGTGCAGGGCGTCCAGAGCAAGGGCGTAGGAACCTCCCTCAAACACTATGCCGCGAACAACCAGGAGACGCAGCGCATGCGCATCGACGCCGTCGTCGATGAACGCGCGCTGCGCGAAATCTACCTGCCCGCCTTCGAGCGCGTGGTCAAACAAGCGCGCCCCTGGACGGTGATGTGCGCCTACAACAAACTCAACGGAACCTATTGCTCCGAGCATTCCCAGTTGTTGACGCAAATCCTGAAAGAGGAGTGGGGATTTGAAGGTGTCGTCGTCTCCGACTGGGGCGCCGTGCACGATCGCGTTAAGGCGCTGCAGGCCGGGCTGGACCTGGAGATGCCCGGCCCCCGGCCGCACCGCACCCAGGCGGTGATCGACGCAGTGAAGTCTGGGGAATTAGATGAGGCCGCGCTCGACGAAGCCGTGCGACGGGTGCTGCAGATCGTCTTCCGCGCGGCGGAGACGCCTAAAGGCGGAACGTTCGATGTCGCTGGCCATCATGCGCTGGCGCGGCGGGTGGCGGCGGAAGGGATGGTGTTGCTCAAGAACAACGGCATTCTGCCGTTGACCCATCCCCAGCGCATCGCCGTGATCGGTCGCGCGGCCAAGGAGCCGCATTTCCAGGGCGGCGGTAGCTCGCATATCAACCCCACGCAGGTGGACAGCCCCTTCGACGAGCTGCAAGCGCGCGCGGGCGACGCCGTGCTCACCTACTGCCCCGGCTATCCCGCCGACGACAGCTTCGATCAGGCGCTGATCGACGAGGCAGTGACCGCAGCGCAGGCGGCGGAAGTGGCGCTGCTCTACATCGCCCTGCCTTCGTACAAGGAGTCCGAAGGGTACGACCGCGCCGACCTCGACCTCACCCGCCAGCAGGTCGCTTTGATTCAGGCGGTGAGCGCCGTGCAGCCGCGGTGTGTCGTCATTCTGCACAACGGCTCCGCCGTGGTCATGAGTGAATGGATCGAGGGCGTGGCTGCGGTGCTGGAAGCGTGGATGATGGGGCAGGCGGGCGGCGGCGCCATCGCCGATATTCTCTACGGCGTCGTCAACCCCTCCGGCAAGGTGGCCGAGACATTCCCCGTGCGGTTGGTGGATACGCCTGCTCATCTCAATTTCCCCGGCGAAAACGGCCAGGTGCGTTACGGCGAAGGGCTATATATCGGCTATCGCTACTATGATGCAAAACAGGTGGCCCCGCTCTTCCCCTTCGGCCACGGCCTTAGCTATACGACCTTCGCCTACAGCAACGTGCGCGTTTCCGCCTCGACCTTCCGCGATGTGGACGGCGTCACTCTCAGCGTCGATGTGACGAACACCGGCGAAAGGGCGGGCAAGGAGGTGGTGCAAGTCTACGTGCGCGACCGCCGCAGCTCGCTGCAGCGTCCGCCTAAAGAACTCAAAGGCTTCGTCAAGGTCGAGCTGCAGCCGGGCGAGACGAAGACGGTGACCATTCCGCTTGACTTCCGCGCCTTTGCCTTCTGGCATCCGGGTCACAAGCAATGGGTGACCGAAGACGGCGAGTTCGACCTGCTGATCGGCGCTTCCTCGGCGGACATCCGCGCCCAGGCGACGGTGACCCTGCAATCGACGCTGCAGTTGCCCAGCCTGCTCAATCGAGAATCCACCGTGCGCGAATGGCTGGAGGACCCGCGCGGCCGCGCCGTCTTCGAGCCGTTCTTCCAGCAGATGATGGCGCAGATGCGCGCTGCGATGGGGGGCGGCGAAGAGGAAGGCGGCATCGGCGTGGACATGACTGGCTTCATCATGGAGACGCCGCTGGCGAGCTTCCTCGGCTTCCAGGAAGCGATGCTGCCTGCACCCGCCGAGGCCATCGTCGCCGATCTATTGCAGAAGGTGCACAGCTAGGCTGAGGCGCAAATAGCCTGCCGCCGCATGCACAGTGCATGCGGCGGCGTTTCCATCGGTCTTGGAGCTATGCGCTTTTGTGTTGCCATCGATCGGCGCAGCGCTGCAACGCCGCCCGCATCGCCTCTTGGTCGCTCCATGGATATTCGATCTCGCCGAAGCACATGCTGCGTTCATGTCCCTTGCCGAAGGCCGCCACCACGTCTCCTGCTCGCGCCATCTCTACGCCGGCTTGAATCGCCTCGCTGCGGTCAGGAATGATGACGTAGCGGTCCGCCTCTGCGAACTCGCGCACTCCACGCTCGATTTCCCGGCAAATTTCCTCCAGGTCTTCGGTGCGCGGATCCTCCGCCGTGATGATGGTGTAGTCCGCCAACCGGCCGCTGACTCGCCCCATCAAATAGCGCTTCTCACGGTCGCGCAGTCCCGCCGAGCCGAAGATGGCGATCAAACGGCCGCCCTCTCCGTTGCGCCCGACGAGCGGCCGGAGCGTAGTCAACGCACGTTCCAGGCTCACCGGCGTGTGCGCAAAGTCGACGATGGCCAGAAAGGGTTGACCGACGTCGATGCGCTCCATTCGCCCCGGCACAGGCGACATTTCCTTCACCCCGAGCTGCACCGCCGACGGCGCAATGCCGAGCGCCAGCGCAATCGTCGCTGCGCACGCAGCGTTGTACACGTTGAATTCGCCGATCAGCGGCGACTCGACCGGGAAGCGGCCGCCCCACCAGCGCAGGTCAAAGCGCGTGGCGTCGGCGTCATAAGCGATATTTTCTACGGCAACGTCTAAGGAATGTGGAGAACGGCCAGCGATCCCATAGCTGCGGATCGCTATGTCCAGGCTGCTGTTTTCCATCTCCTCGGCCAGCGCAACGCGCAGGGCGTCATAGCTGCCGGCGTCATCGGCGTTGAGCACCGCCGCGCGCGGCGCGCCCGGCTTGG
>CALFWA010000252.1 GCA_937928035.1 uncultured Caldilinea sp.
TGGAACAGGCCGTCGAACGCAACGATTCTCTGCTCTGCGTCGGCCTTGACCCGACGCCTGAGCAGCTCCCCGCCCGCTATCGCAGCCAGGTCGGGAGTGTAGCCGACGCTATCGTCGCCTGGAACCGCGCCATCATCGAGCAGACCGCCGACCTGGTCTGCGCCTACAAACCGAACATCGCCTTTTACGAGGCGCTGGGCAACACCGGCTTGGACGCCCTGCGCGCCTCGCTGGAAGCCATCCCGGCGGACATTCCGGTGATCCTGGACGCCAAGCGCGGGGACATCGGCAGCACTGCGGAGGCCTACGCCAAAGCCTGCTTCGAGGTCTTCAGGGCGGACGCCGTCACACTCAGCCCTTACCTGGGACGCGACAGCATAGAGGCCTTCGCCCGCTACGCCGACAAGGGGCTGTTCGTGCTCTGCCACACCTCCAACCCGAGCGCTGGCGAGTTTCAGGAGCTGGAGATCGCCGACTGGCGCAGCCTGGACCGCGAGCCGAACCAGCCGCTCTACATCCACGTGGCGCGCGCCGCTGTCGCCTGGTCGCCCAATGTGGCGCTGGTCGTGGGCGCCACCTTTCCAGAGGCGGTGGCGCGCGTGCGCAGCGTGGCGCCGCAGCGCTGGTTTTTGATTCCCGGGATCGGCGTACAGGGGGGCGACCTGGAAGCCACGCTGAACGCTGGCCTGCGCAGCGACGGCCGCGGCGTAATCGTCAACGCCAGCCGCAGCATCGCCAACGCAAGCAATCCCCGACGCGCTGCACAGGAGATGCGCGAGGCAATCAACGCCGTGCGCAGGCGCTTTTTGGCGGCGGCTCCGCCTGAGGTGGAGTCCTCAAAAAGCGTGGGCGAGATGCTGCGCGCCCTCGTCATCGAGCTGGCTGACCTGGGCGCAGTGCGCTTCGGCAATTTCACACTGGCCAGCGGCATTCAATCGCCCCTCTACATCGACCTGCGCCTGCTGGTGAGCCGTCCGGCCCTGCTGGCGCGCGCGGCGGAGGCCTACGCGGCGCTGCTGGCCGACATCCCCTGCGACCGCATTGCAGGCGTGCCTTACGCGGCGCTCCCGATCGGAACCGCTGTGGCCATCGCAGCCGACAAACCGCTCATCTATCCGCGCAAGGAGGCGAAGGACCATGGCCTCGGCAAGCTGATCGAAGGCGCCTGGCAGCCGGGCGACCGCGTGGCGATCATCGAAGATCTGATTACAAGCGGGGGCAGCACGATTAAAACGGCGGAGCTGCTGCGCGAGGCCGGCCTGGTCGTGGAGCACGTCGTGGTGCTGATCGACCGCGAGCAGGGCGGCGTGCGCAACCTGACCGAAGCGGGCATTGCCGCCCACGCCGTGCTCACGCTGACGCAGATGCTCGATATTCTCGTTGAGGCCGGTCGTCTCGACGCCGACAAACGGCTGGAGGTGCTAAGGTTTCTGGGCAAAGGGTGATCGCATGGCCGAACTTTCCACCCGCTTTCTCGATCTCACGTTGCCGACGCCGCTCGTGCTGGCCAGCGGCATCTGGGGCACGACGGTCAGCTTGCTCGTGCGCGCAGCGGAGGAAGGCTGCGGCGCGGTGACGGCCAAAAGCTGCGGCCCGACCCCGCGCGCAGGACACGTCAACCCCTCCTGTCTGGACTGGGGCCACGGCCTGATCAACGCCATCGGTCTCGCCAACCCAGGGGCGCAGGCGGAGGTCGAGCTGCTGCGCGCCGCCAAAGCGAAGCTCCGCCCGATGGGCGTCGCCCTGATCGCCAGCATCTTCGCCGGGCCGCCGGAAGAATTCGGCGAGGTCGCCGCCATTGTGGCGCAGGCCGCGCCCGATTTCATCGAAGTCAACATTTCCTGCCCGAATGTGCATAGCGAATTCGGCGAACCTTACGCAGGCGACCCCGACGCCGCCGCCGAGGTGACCGGCCGTGTAAAAGACGCCGTGCGGGAGGCGGGAATTGCGGTCATCGTCAAGCTGGCGCCGAACGTCCCGAGCATCGGCCGTATTGTGCGCGCGGTGGTGGCTGCAGGCGCCGACGCCCTCTGCGTCATCAACACCATGCCCGGCATGGTGATCGACGCCGAAAGCGGCCAGCCGATCCTGGCCAATCGCAGCGGCGGGCTGAGCGGACCGGCGCTCAAACCGATCGCCCTCAAATGCGTCTATGACGCGCGCAAGGCCTGCCCGGAGACGCCTATCATCGGCACGGGCGGGGTGACCAGTGGCGTGGACGCCGTCGAAATGCTGATGGCGGGCGCAACTGTGGTCGGCGTGGGCAGCGCCATCTACTATCGTGGCCCCTCGGCGATCTCGCTCATCTGCGCGGAGCTGGCCGCCTGGCTGGATGCACACCACATCGCCCGCGTGGAAGAAATCCAGAATTGCGCCCATCGGGAGCGCATCTACAGCGTTGCGCCCACCGGCGCGCCGATCCCGCTGGCGCATTGACGACCCTCCTGTGGTATACTTCAGCGTTATGACGAACTATGACACTCGCCAGGAAACCATCGACGCTATTGTGCGACGCATCTCCGATCTGAACGAACAGTCGCTGACGCAACTCTCACAGTACATCTCCTATCTCAAGTGGCAGGAGGAGCTGTGGCATAGCCTGGTCGAGGACGAGCGCGTCACCGATCCGGACCAGGCGTTGCTGTGGCAGTTCGACTTCATCGAGGCGTTCCCCGCTGCGCGCAAGGTCGCCACGCGCACGCCGCAGATGATGGAGATCAAAGTCGGCATGGCGTCGTGCGGACTGGTTCAACAGATGGCGATCTGGGAGCATCCGCCGGTCGCCGGCGCCGCAGTCTGTGAGTACACCGTGCAGATTCCGCCCGACATCAACGCTTTGAAACTGCGCTTCGCCGTCGGCATCCGCGACGGCGCCTTGATGGAGGGCGACAACTTGTGCGCCTTCCGCATTTACGTCAACGGCGTGCGCCTGTGGAGCACGACGAAACAGACCAGCAAGTGGGAACGCCACATCATCGACCTGCCCACCCTTGCGGGCCAGGAGGCGGTCATTCAGTTCGTCACCGACGGCCTGGGCGACAATCGCTGGAACTGGGCAGTCTGGGGCGAGCCGCAACTGCTCGGCTACGGGCCAAAACGGTTCCAATCTCAGAAAAAAATGGGTTGATCCACGAAGGCGCAAAAAACGAAGTGCGGCGCATTGGCTTTAGCTCAACCCTTTGCGCCCTCCGCGAGTCAATGAAACCGTCTCTCATTCCTTGCAACGGAGCAAATCTATGGCTTTCTTCGACAAACCGCTCGCCGAGCTGAAGACGTATCTGCCTGAACGCGAGGAGCCGCGCGATTTCGACGCTTTCTGGGAGCGCACGCTGGCGGAGGCGCGACGCCATCCGCTCGACCCGGTCTTCACGCCGGTCGATTATGGGTTGCGCACCGTGGAAACCTTCGACGTGACCTTCAGCGGCTACGGTGGACATCGCATCAAAGGATGGCTGCTGTTGCCCCGCCATCGTGAAGGCAAGCTCCCCACCGTGGTGGAATACATCGGCTACGGCGGCGGACGCGGCTTTCCCATCGACTGGCTGACCTGGAGCAGCGCAGGCTACGCCCATCTGGTGATGGACACGCGTGGCCAGGGGAGCGCCTGGCTACGCGGAGATACGCCGGACCCGGAGGACGGCGCCAATCCTCAGTTTCCCGGCTTCATGACGCGCGGCATCCTGGCGCCGGAGACCTACTACTATCGCCGCGTCTTCACCGATGCGGTGCGCGCTGTGGAGACGGCGCTGGCCCATCCTGACGTCGATCCGGCGCGAGTGGCGGTGACAGGCGGCTCGCAGGGGGGTGGCATCGCCCTTGCCGTCGCCGGCCTGGCGCCGAAACTGCTCGACAACGCCATCAACGCGGCGATGCCCGACGTGCCGTTCCTCTGTCACTTCCGTCGCGCCACCGAGCTGGTCGATACGCATCCCTATCAGGAGATCGTGCGCTTCTGCAAGGTGCACCGCGATCAGGTGGAGACGGTCTTCCGCACCCTTTCCTATTTCGACGGCGTCAACTTCGCCGCGCGCGCCACAGCGCGGGCGCTCTTCTCCGTGGCGTTGATGGACGACATCTGCCCGCCCTCGACCGTCTTTGCCGCCTACAACCACTACCATGGCCCCAAAGACATCCGCATCTATCCTTTCAACCAGCACGAAGGCGGCCAATCTTTCCAGCGATTGGAGCAATTGCAATTTTTGGCGTAAATCAAATGGACAAAAAA
>CALFWA010000253.1 GCA_937928035.1 uncultured Caldilinea sp.
GCAGCCAGACTCACCCACCAACCCGAAGGTTTCACCTTCTTTGACGGTGAAGCTGATGTCATCGACGGCTTTCACCCAAGCGGTGATGCGCTGAAATACGCCGCTGCGAACAGGGAAATAAGTTTTCAGGTTTTGCACCACGAGGAGATCTTTTCTTTCAATCGCAACCGGTATCGTCATAAGTGTTTCTTTCGCAAAAAATCAGCGGAAAAGGCAGCTCACTTCCTGTCATTGGATGCCGCAAAACGCAAGCAGATCAAGGCGTTGGCATCGCCGTCGGCGCTGGTTCGCGCGTCTCGACAGAGCCATCAAAATTCCAGGTCGCCTTGCCGACGCCTTCCCACTCAGCGGCGGTCTCCGGGTCGCGCATAAAGCAGCGCGACCAGTGGCCAGGTTTGGCTTCGACCAGCCTGGGCTCGCGTTGCGTGCAAAGTTCTTTGGCGTAGGGACAACGCGGGGCGAACTTGCAGCCGGGCGGCAGATCGATCAAATTCGGCACCGAGCCGGGGATCACCGCCAGGTGCTCCTGCACCACGCCCAAAACTGGAATGGCCGCCAGCAGCCCTTCGGCATAGGGATGCAGTTGCTCGTCGAAAAGCGAGTACACATCGGTGTATTCGACAATCTGACCGGCGTACATCACCGCCACTTTGTCGCACATCTCGGCGATGACGCCCATGTCGTGCGTGATCAACAGGATGGATGTTCCGGTTTCCTCGCGCAGCTTGCGCATGAGATCAAGGATCTGCGCCTGAATCGTCACATCCAGCGCCGTCGTCGGCTCATCTGCAATCAGGAGCTTCGGCCGGGTGGCAAGCGCCATGGCGATCATCACGCGTTGCGCCTGACCGCCGGAAATTTCGTGGGGGTAGGCGCGAGCGCGCTTCTCCGGATCGGGGATGCCGACGATGCGCAACATCTCGATAGCCTGGCGCATCGCTTCTTCCTTTGTAACTTTCCTGTGCGCCAGGATTGCCTCGGCGATCTGGTCACCGATGCGAAAGACCGGGTTCAGGCAGCTCGTCGGTTGTTGAAAGATCATCGAGATCTCGTTGCCGCGGATCTCGAGCATGCGCTTTTCGCTGAGTTTGGTCAGATCTTCTCCGCCAAACCAGACTTCCCCTTCCACGATCTTACCTGAAGCCGGCAAGAGCCGCATGATCGAGAGCGACGTCACGCTCTTGCCGCTGCCCGACTCGCCGACCAACCCCATGACCTCGCCCGGCATGATCGAGAAATCGACGCCGTTGATCGCCTGTACGACGCCGTCTTCGGTGTAAAAATAAGTCTTGAGCCCTTTGACCTGCAAGAGCGGTTTTTGGGCGTTTTTGGCTCCATCTGAGTTTGTCATCCTGCACGTCTCTCCTACCGCTTCAAGCGCGGATCCAACGCATCGCGTAGGCCGTCACCGATGAAATTGAACGAAATGGTCACCAGACAGAGCGGGATGCCCGGCACGAGCGGCAGCCAGGGGTGTTGGAACATGTAGCTCTGCGCCGCCGAGAGCATGTTGCCCCAAGAGGGAGTTGGCTCCTGCACGCCGACGCCCAGAAAGCTGAGCGTCGCTTCGGCGATGACGATGCCCGCTAACCCCAGGCTGGCGTTGACCAGAATCGGCGCCAGGCCGTTGGGGATGATATGGCGGAACATGATGCGGGCGTTGGAGGCGCCCACCGCCCGCAACGCCTCAACAAAGTCCTGGTTGCGCAGCGTCAGCGCCATGCCGCGCATCAGGCGCGCTGCGCCTGTCCATCCCAGCACAATCAGGATGAACATCAAAACAATCACCTTGTTGGCTTCCTGCGTCGGCGCCGCCAACATCCACGCCACGCCGTTTGTCACAAAGGCGGGCGCCGGTATCTGGGCGTCGGTGCGGATCAGAATGGACGCCGTAATCAACAGAATGGGCAAGGTCGGGATCGAGAGCAAAAACTCGACTGTGCGAGAGATGATCGTGTCAAACCATCCGCCAAGAAACCCAGCGATTGCGCCTAAGATTACACCCATCATCTCAGAAAGCAAGACTACGATGAACGCAATAGAGAGGGATACGCGAGCGCCATACAAGAGCCGGGTAAAGAGATCACGGCCGAGATGATCGACGCCGAGAGGATGCACCTGGCCTCCGCTGCCGACGGTGCCGGGCGGACCGGGGCGCGCGGTGACGGCGATGTCGATCGCATCGCGCGGGAAGGGAGCGATGACCGGCGCCAACAGGGCTGCGATAAACATGATGATGATAAAGATCAAGCTGGCGACCGCCAGGCGATGGCGCAGAAAACGTCGCATCACAATCTGAAGCTGGCTTTCTTCGCGGCCTTCACGAGGAATTTTGTCCAGTGCAATCGGTTGAGCAGTAGCAGTCATGATACGCCTCGGTTACGAATAGCGAATCCTCGGATCGATGACCGCATAGAGAATGTCGCCAAGCAATGTGGCGAAGACGGTCAAGATCGTGGTCACGTAAATAAACGCCAGGGCAATATTGTAGTCGGAGCGGTTGAGCGCATCGAAATACAGGCGCCCCATCCCTGGCCAGGCAAAGATGGTCTCGGTCACAATGGCGCCGGCGAAGAAGAGAGGAATCTGCAACACCAGGACCGTGACGAAGGGAATCAAGGCGTTGCGCAGCGCGTGTTTGTTGATGACGATCCGCT
The DNA here is from genome assembly GCA_937928035.1 of uncultured Caldilinea sp. Taxonomy (GTDB): domain Bacteria; phylum Chloroflexota; class Anaerolineae; order Caldilineales; family Caldilineaceae; genus Caldilinea. Next base: position 2,658 of record CALFWA010000253.1, read on the forward strand.
CAGGCAGTCCCTTGGCGCGTGCGGTGCGCACATAATCCTGGCGCAACACCTCTAGCATCGACGAGCGCAGGAAACGACTCCACGCCGCCACGCTGACGATCGTCAGCACACCGACCGGCATCAACAGATGCAGAAAACGGTCGAGCGCCGAGCCGGGCTGTATACGCGTTAACCAACTCGCCACGTCATAGGGGCGCACTGCCTCGCGCAATCCAGGCGGCAAAACCGGCCACCATGGCAAAATTTCCTGAATCCGGCCGGCTAGAATTGTGAACATCAGGATGAAAAGCAAACCGAAGAAAAAGGTCGGCATCGAAGAGCCGACAAATGCAGCCGTCGTAAAGGTGTAATCGAATTTGGAATATTGATGTACGGCGCTGTAGATTCCTAGCGGCACTGCGATCAACAGAGACAGCGCCAAAGAAATTACTTGCAACTCCACCGTTGCCCACAATCGACTCATCAGGAGATCCCAAACCGGACGCCCGGCCTGGACCACCGTCGACCTACCAAAGTCGCCGAAGAGAATGCCCTGACTGCTGCGCGCCGGCGGGTGCAGCCGCGGCATATCCGCCAGATAGACGTATTGATGGCAGCCGCCTCCTTCCTCCGGAGTCGCCTCGATGTAGCAGCCGACCGGGATGTTGGCGAACAGTTCCTGTCCGCCGACCACGATCGGACCCTGAGGCCAACCGATCAGCCAGCGCGTGTAGCGAATCGGCCAGTACAAGTCAAGCTCATACTGAGCGCGAATGCGAGCGCGCTCCTCCGGAGTGATGCGGCGCTGCTGTTGCTGAAGTCCTGTCAGCGGGCCGCCGGGTGCAATGTTGAAGAGGAAAAACATGAAGAGCGAGACGACAAAGACGACAACCACCATCTGAAAAAGGCGGCGAATTAAATAGGCTGTCATGGTGCAGTGGTTCCGTTCTTGCTTCTACGCCAAACGGGCGGGCCAGCGCAGAGCAAACCCGCCCGTTTGGTCGTCCAAACATTCTTTCTGGAAAGGGTCAGGCTCTCAAGAAGAAACCTGACCCTTGCACTCAACCGCTTACTTGGTGTAGAGATTGATGTCGATGTGCTCCCAGGTGGGGCTGCCGGAGATATAGTACTGGACGTTGCCGGTGCTCTCCGCTGCGTCGATCACCGTCTGCACCTCGGCGCCGGCGCCCAACGTCGACGGATCGAGGAAGTCGACGTCGCCGTTGAGGAGCTGCGCTACGGCCTGGTTAGTGTCAGCCACGAAGACGAAGATCACGTTCGGCGTCTTGACCTCACCCTCGTAGTAGGGGTTGCGCTCCAACACGATGCTCTGGCCCTTGTTCCATTCCTTCACATAGTACGGGCCAACGGAGAGCGGGCGCTCCGCCACCTCGGGCAGGGTGGCCCACTCGGCGGCCGGCACGTCGGCGAGGACGCGACCATCGCTGAGCACGCGCTGGCTCGGGTAGATGCCGAACGGATAGAGGAAGTACAGCGGATACTGATTGCCCGGCAGATACTTGATCGTCATCGCCAGCTCGCTGTCGGAGTAGGTGATGTCGTTCTCCAGGTCGCCGATGCGGTTGCACAGGTCGAAGGTG
>CALFWA010000254.1 GCA_937928035.1 uncultured Caldilinea sp.
GGAGGTCATCTATTCGCGCAGCCAAAGCCGCGCCGAAGCGTTCGCCAAAGACTGGGGAATCCCCAAAGCCACCAATGACCTGGCGGCGGCCATCAACGACCCGGAGACCGACGTCGTCGTGATCGGCCTGCCCAACTATCAGCACGTCGAAGCGGTGGATTTGGCGGCCAAGGCGGGAAAGGCGGTGCTGCTCACCAAGCCGCTGGCGCGCAATGCGCAGGAGGCGCGGCAGATTCTGGAGATCGTGGAGCGGGCGGGGGTCTTCGCCGGTTATCTGGAGGACCTGGTCTACACGCCCAAAACGTTGAAGGCGCTGGCCTCGGTGCGCGCAGGGGCGATCGGCGACGTGCTCTGGGTGCGCTCGCGCGAGACGCATTCTGGCCCGCACAGCGCCTGGTTTTGGGACAAGGAGCTGGCAGGCGGCGGCGCCATTGTCGACCTCGGCTGTCACTGCGCCGAGATCATCCGCAACTTCGTCGGCAAGAACAACCGGCCGGTGGAGGTGATGTGTTGGGCGGACACGCTTGTCCATCCCATCCCCGCCGATGACAACGCCATTGCGCTCATTCGCTTCGAAAACGGCGCCGTCGGCCAGTTCGAAGTGAGCTGGACGTTCCGGGGCGGCATGGATCTGCGCGATGAGGTCTCCGGCACGCAGGGCACAATCTGGCTCAATCACTTTTTACGCACCGGCTTCGAGATGTTTACGGCGGCCAAGGGCGGCTACACGGCGGAAAAGGCGGAGACGGAAAGCGGCTGGCTCTTCCCCGTCGGCGACGAAGTGCACGAGCTGGGCTACGTCAACATGTTCGCCGACATGTTCGACGCGCTGGACAGTGGGCGGCAGCCGATGGAAACCTTCTACGACGGCTATGTCATCAACGCCATTCTCGATACATGCTACAAATCCGCCGCATCTAAACAATGGGAGCCGGTCGAACTCTTTGAATGGCGGGCGGAGGGGCCGGCCAAACCGATCACCGTGCACCATGAAATCCGCGATGGCCTGGCGCTCGTCAAAGAGGAGCTGATGCACGGCAACCAAGTCAAACAGATTTTGTGCGATCAGAGCACAGGCAGGATCATCGAGCGCGTGATCGAACGAAAAGATTGATCGCCAGGGTGAGCGACTATCTGCCAGGCAGCTTGATGAGATTTCACGAAAATCTGGGAATCCGGAGGCGCAGCGCGTAGCTGCGCCTGCTTGCCTGTCTTGACTTTATGCGCCGCAAGGGCGCCCGACCAGAGGCCGAACCTAACGGAGGTCGCCGCCTCCGCCGTGGACACGCCGATCCGCCCAGAGCGCTTGACCTGAAAAGTGAGCGTCCATTTTACGCCATTTTGCGCGTGCAACGAACGAATAAAGTTTATATATCTTCTATGAGGATTGAAAACGTCGGGGCCTGAGATCGAAATTCTTGTTCTCAAAGGCGACATCGTTTGCAATTTCATTGGATTCTATTCCTTTACATCGCTGCTCTGATCGGGGCGCTCTTCGTCGCAAGACAAACTTGGCGAAAGCGCAATAGCCCTGGCGCGCGCGAGCTGACTTTCTTGATGCTCAGCGCCGCGCTGTGGATTTTTTGCGACGGACTGGCGCTGGCGGTCACCGATCTGCAACAGAAAATCTTCATCAACCAGGTCAGTCATATCGGCATCCAGACCACGCCGGTTTGGTTCTTCCTGTTTGTTCTCCGGTATATCGGCGCCGATCGACTTTTCACAAGCCGCTGGCGCCATCTGCTCTGGCTGCCTTCGTTGCTGGCGGTTGCAACCGCATTCACCAACGACCGGCATCATCTCTTCTGGACGGACGTGCAGCTCGTTCCGGCTCCCTATGGGCTGGAGGACGAGTACACGCACGGGCCGCTCCTTTGGCTCTATGCAGCCTACCTGTACGCCCTGGTGCTGATCGGCGCCGTACTGCTCGTGCGCCATACGCTGGCGCACCCCCATCACCATCCCTATCGTCTGCAGTCCATCGTCATCCTGGCGGCGGTCCTCATTCCATGGATCGCCAATTTCGTCTATCTTTTTGACCTTACGCCCTGGCCCTGGCTAGACCTGACGTCGATTGCGTTTGCGCTGGTCGGCGCGTTGCTCGCCTGGGCGATCCTCAAGCTGGGACTGCTGCGCATCGTGCCGCTTGCGCGCGCTCAACTGATCGAGCACATGAACGAAGGCATGGTCGTCGTCGACGCCGACCGGCAGATAATAGACCTCAATCCCGCCGGCGCAGCTATTTTGGAGGTAGAAACGACGGCAGCAGCGATTGGGAAAAAACTTCATGAGGTCAGTCCAACAGGCGCCGTCATCGCCGGCCAGATCTCGGAACGGGCGGAGGTGTTCGAGGTGACGACGTCAGGCGGCGCAACGCTGGAAGTGCGCACTTCCTCTTTGGAGACGTTCCCTGGACAGCGACTGGGAGCGCTGCTGCTGCTCCACGACATCACCGACCGAAAAGCGGCCGAGCAAACGTTGCGGGCGGCCAAAGAGGCGGCGGAGGCCGCCACGCGCGTCAAAAGCGAATTTCTGGCCAACATAAGCCATGAAATTCGCACTCCGCTCAACGCCATCGTCGGCATGACCAGCCTGCTGCTCGGCACACCCCTGAACGAAGAGCAACGCGACTTCGTCGAAACGGTGCGTCTTTCGAGCGAGAATCTTCTTGCCCTCGTCAACGACATTCTGGACTTCTCCAACATCGAATCGGCGCGGCTTGAGCTAGAGATACAACCCTTTGTGCTCCT
>CALFWA010000255.1 GCA_937928035.1 uncultured Caldilinea sp.
CCAACTTGATGAAAGGGACGCACTCTTTGTAGAAGTCACGCAAGACGCTGTGCAGTGAATCCGAGGCGGGCGCAGCCCATCTGCAAACGCCAGGAGCCAAACTCTTTTCCGCTGCACAATCGTGTCTGGTGCATAAAAAACAGTCTGGTGAAGACACAGGAGGTTGCTATGGCATTGCCCACTCCCGATGAAGTGCGCGAAGTGATTCGCGCCAAAGTCAAAGATCCGGAGCTGATGATGAACGTCGTCGACCTGGGTCTGATCTACGACATCGAGGTCACGCCGGAAAAAACGGTCGAGATTACGATGACGCTCACCAGCCCCGGCTGTCCGGCCGGCCCGGAAATCATCACCAGCGTCCAGCGAGAGACGCACAACGCCTTCCCCGACGTGGAAGAGGTCAACATTCATCTCACCTGGTCGCCCTTTTGGAATCCGGACATGATGTCCGACGAGGCCAAAGAAGAGCTGGGGATTTTCTAGCGCCTGGTTGACCATTTCGCACTTTCCAAAAAAGCGCCGCAATTGTGTGCGTACATCGGCGATGTTGATTGCAATTGCCCACAGATCTGCACCTGATTGCGGCGCTGCTTCGCGTGTCTGCAGTCCGCGCATCATGACGTCTTTGCGCAGATCAAATTAACGGCGTTTAAAACCTCTTTCAACCCTCACCGAACCCCACAGCAGAGCGAAAGTCCTACGCACCCTCTTGATCGAGGGAGAAAGCCGCTTTATACTGGTCAAAAATTATTCGTGAATTTTAGAACAAGCGGCGTATGGCAAGCGCATCCATTCCTCTTCATATCGCAGGCAGCGGTCAACCGCTACGTTTGACGCGCATCACCGCCGGGCGCAAGCTGACGCGGCGACTCACCGAGTTGGGGCTTACGCCGGGCGTGCCCATCGAAATTCTCCACGACCACGGTGGCCCTTTGGTCTTGGCCGTGCGCGATTCGCGGCTGGCGCTAGGTCGGAGCATCGCCAGCAAAATTCTTGTCGAAGTCGCATAAGGTCCTATGGCGATCGAGAAAATCCTCGTTGCGCTGGCCGGCAATCCCAACGTCGGCAAGAGTACCATCTTCAATGCGCTGACAGGCGACGAGCAGCAGATCGGCAACTGGCCGGGCAAGACGGTTGAAAAACGCTCAGGACTTTTGCGGTGTAAGCGCCGGGATGTGGAGATCACCGTCGTCGATCTGCCGGGCACCTACAGTCTCTCGCCTTACTCGCCGGAAGAAGAGATTGCCAGAGACTTCATCGTCGAGGCCTGGCCGCACCTGGTCGTCAACGTGTTGGACGCTGCCAACCTGGAGCGCAATCTTTATCTGACTACACAAATTTTGGAGACAGGTGCGCCGTTGCTTGTCGTCCTCAACATGCTCGACCAGGCGCACGCCAGAGGCATTCAGATCGACGCAGTGCGGCTCTCGCAGGCGCTGGGAGGAACGCCGGTGGTTGAGTTGGTAGCGCGACGCAGCCAGGGCATAGATGCGCTGCGCGAGCGCATCATCGAACTGGCGAACGCCGTGCAATCCCAGAGAGAAGGAGCAGACGGCGATGACCATGCTTTCGGAGATGCGCAGGGTTTCCAAGATCTTAAACGCAATTCCTGTTGTGTATGATCCGGAAATTGAAACGGAGATTGCGTTGCTGATCGCCGCCGTTGAGGCGATTCCGACGCTGGCGCAGCGCTATCCGGCGCGCTGGCTCGCCATTCAACTGCTTGAAGGCGATGAAACGTTGGCAAGCAAGGTGCGTCGTTTGCCCGGCGGGGAAGAGGCGTTGGCTGCAGCCGCAGCCGGTCGAGCGTGCCTTGAAATGTTTTACGGCGACGAGATTGACGTCGCACTGGCCAATCGTCGCTACGAGTTCGCCCATCAGGCGGCGCAGGCCGCAATCGTGCGCCGTCCGGTGCGACGTTTGAGCCGCTCGGATCAGATCGATCGCATCGTCACCCATCCGGTGTGGGGCTTGCCGATCTTTCTGGCTTTGATGTGGATGGCTTTCAGGGTCACAGTGGACGTATCGGCGCCGTTCGTTGATTGGATCGACCAGGTGGTGAACGGGCCGCTTGCCCGGCAGGTTGCTGCGCTGCTCTCCCTTTTCGGCCTGGGCGGCGGCTGGCTGGAGAGCCTTCTGGCGGACGGCGTCATCGCCGGCGTGGGTGGGGTGTTGGTCTTTATCCCGGTGATGTTTGCGCTGTATCTCGTGCTGGGCGTGTTGGAGGATAGCGGCTATATGGCGCGCGCGGCGCTGGTGATGGATCGGCCCATGCGCAAGATCGGCTTGCAGGGGAAGAGTTTTCTGCCGTTGGTGGTCGGTTTTGGGTGTTCGGTGCCGGCCATCTACGCCACGCGCACATTAGCGAACGATCGAGATCGTCTGCTCACTGCGCTGCTGGCCCCGCTGATGAGCTGCAGCGCGCGGCTGCCGGTCTATGTGCTTTTCGCTGCCGTCTTTTTCCCGCAGCATGCTAGCCTGGTGATCTTCAGCATGTATCTGCTCGGAATTCTCATCGCAATCGGGGGTGGATGGGCGCTTAGCTGCACGTTGCTCAAGAGCGCAGAGGCGAACCACCTCATCCTGGAGCTGCCGCCCTACCGCCTGCCGATTGCGCGCAACGTTTGGCGGCAGATGTGGAGTCGCACCTCCGCCTTCATTCAGAACGCCTCTACGGTGATTCTAAGCGTGAGCGTGGCGCTGTGGCTCCTGTTGGCGATTCCGGTGCGCGGGGAGGGCGCCGCCTTCGCCCAAACGCCTCTGGAGGAGAGCGCCTTTGGCGTGCTCGCCAGCGCGGCGGCGCCTGCCTTTGCGCCGCTCGGCTTTGGCAGCTGGCAGGCCAGCGGCGCGCTGATGAGCGGATTCGTGGCCAAGGAGGTCGTCGTCGCCACGCTGGCGCAGGTCTACCGCATTGAACTGCCGGAGGAGGAGACGCCGCCCGCCACGTTGGCCGAGGACGCCGCCTGGATTGTCTCCAGCTTTGCACAGGCGACGCTCGATACGTTCAAGGCGGTTCCGTCTCTGGTCGGCGTCAATCTCGTCGGCGAAAAGGAGGAGGCGCCTCCTTCCGCTTTGATGGAGGCGGTGCAGCGCAGTTTTGATCAGACCAGCGGCGGCCATGGCGCCCTGGCGGGCTTGGCTTTCATGGTCTTCGTGCTTCTCTACACGCCCTGCATGACGACAGTGGCTGCGCTGCGCCACGAATTTGGCCCCAAGTGGACGGCCCTCAGCGTCGTAGGGCAGCTTGGGCTTGCGTGGGTGATCTCCTTTGCGGTCTTTCAGGTCGGTCGCTTGTTGCTGGGATGACTCAAGATGTTATGGAAAGTTTTGCAGGAAGTGGAGGCGGCGCAGGGGCCGGTGACGCTCGATGAGCTGAGCCGCCGTCTCGACGTTGACCGCAGTGCGCTCGAAGGCATGATCCAGTTCTGGGTGCGCAAGGGACGGTTGGTTGACGACAAGGCTGCTTTGGACGCAACTAGATTTGTATGCTCTGCATATTATTGCAGTAAATTTTGTTCCATGGTGCACACCTGCCCACACATGGTGCAGACGCCGCGTGTTTTTTCGCTCCAATAGGCGAAGGTGGTGAAGAGGTGAGAGCCTGAGAGGGTGAGTTCTCCCGCTCTCCTGCTCTCCCGCTCTTAAGTTCTCAACGCTGCGGGTTCAGTCGCCGGATGCTCCGATCTGGACTGTCGCGTTGGGGTCGCCGTACAACGTGTAGGCCAGCCAAGTAGGATTGAGGGGGTCGAGCTCCCGAACGTGAAGGCGGGCGGCCTGCATCGCCTCGCCGAGCGTTGCGCCTTCGGCCAGGCGACTGTAGAAGGTTTTGGAAAACTCTCCCGCCAGCGCATCGTGCACTTCCCACAGCGCGCCGACAAACGCAGCGGCGTTCGCCTCCTTGAAGAGCTTATCCGCCCAACCGCCTAGCCCGGTCAACCCAAAGTTGGCGCGGCCGCCGTCGCACGCGTTAAGAAAGACGAGCGGCGTCGAGCGACGAATGCCGCGCAGGAGGCTTCCGCGCAGGTCGGCGGGATAGAGCGGTTCATCGGCCAGCTCGATGGCGGAGCGATCGGCGTCTTCGGGGTTGAACTGACCATGGGTGGCGATGTGCATGACCTGATAGCCGCCGGTCATCAGCAGATCGAGCACCTCTTTGCGTCGCTGTGTGGGGCCTTCCAGGCGAACATTGCGCTGCGCTGCGAGCTGATCGAAGAAAGCGCGTTCGGCGTCCACAGCGGCCAGTCCCACCTCCGGCATCACCAGCGCAGCGACGTTGACCGCCATGCGCACGAGCGGCCCGCGGCCGGCCAGCCAGCGGGAGAGGCGGAAACGCGTCGCCCAGAAGTCATCGACGTATTCCTTGCCTTCGCTCGCATCCCAGTGATAGGGCTTGAGCAGCTCCCAGGGAATCCACGGTTCGTCGCTGGTGATCAGGAAGGACCGGACGGCGCCCGCCTCGCGCAACGGAACGATGCAGGCGAAGTACTCTGTACGGAATGTCTCCGGCAGCAGCTGCTCGAACAGCCCTTCCGCCAGCGTCGCCAGCTGCAGCTCGGCGTCGGCGCGCTCCTCTTCGGTGAGATCGCCGGCGAGCACGCGCACCATCTCGTTGAGCGGCGCCAGCT
>CALFWA010000256.1 GCA_937928035.1 uncultured Caldilinea sp.
CCGCAGCCCACGCCGACGCCCCAACAGTTTGCACGCGTCGCCGTGGATCAGCTCAACATCCGCAGCGGCCCAGGCACGCAGAACTCGATTGTGCGGCTGGCGAGCGCCGGCGAGACGTTTCTGGTGCTGGGGCGCTCCGACGACGGCGCATGGCTGCAGCTTGCAGAAAACGGCGCGCCGCTGGGATGGGGCGCGGCTGAATTCATGACCCTCGTCGACCAGGCGGCGGAGGCTCCTTCCGCAACTGGGGGCGCTGGGCAGCCGCCTTCAAGTGGAGCAGGCGGCTTCACCGGCAGCTTTGCACCGGCCACCATGACCAGCCCAGATTACGGCGTGCAGGTCTTCGTCTGGTGGCGCAAAGAGATCCGCGACCGCGATCTGGACCTGGTCAAAGACGCCGGTTTCAACTGGGTCAAGCAGACCTTCTCCTGGGAGGCGATCGAAGGCGCTGGCCGAGGGCGCTTCGACTGGTCGATCGCAGACCAGGTCGTCTCGCACGCCAATGCGCGCGGCCTGAAAATTCTGGCGCGACTCAGCCTTGACCCCGAGGTGCGCAATTTCTGGGCGGGCGATCCGCCGCAAAACGGCGACGCCTTTGCAGAATTCGCCAGCGCGCTGGCAAGACGCTACAACTGCCAACCCGGGGCCGTCGGCTGCATCCAGGCCTATCAGATCTGGAACGAGCCAAACCTGGCGCGCGAATGGGGAGGGAAACGCCCTAACCCGGTCGAATATGTGCAGTTCCTGGGCAAGGCCTATCGCGCCATCAAGGCGGCCAATCCCAACGCCATCGTGATCAGCGCAGGCATGGCGCCGACCGGCGACGACAACGAGATCGCCATGCCGGACGACCTTTTTTACGAGCGCATGTACCAGGCTATGGGCGGCAGCAGCAACGGGTACTTCGACGCTCTGGGCGTGCACGGCGCCGGCTATGCTGCGCCCCCCGAACTCGATCCGGAGGAGGCGGCGCGCAACCCCAGGTACGGCGGTCATCGCTTCTTCGCTTTTCGCCATGTCGAGAACATCCGCCGCATCATGGAAAAATACGGCGACGGTGGCAAACAAATCGTTCTGCTCGAGTTCGGCTGGACGTTCGATCCCGTCAACCCAGCCTACAAGTGGCACGGCGCCGACGCCGGCATCGATATGTTTGTGCAGGCGGATTATCTCAAGCGCGCCTATCAATACGCAGCGGCGAACTGGCGGCCCTGGATCGGGCTGATGAGCGCGTTGACCATGCCCAATCTCGACTGGCTGAACGACGGCAACCCCCAAGATGAGGAACAGTACTGGTGGGCGTTGATGGAGCCAAGCCCGATCGACGCATTGTACTGGCGGCCTGCGTATATCGAGCTATGCATTTATCTGAACAGCCTGAAAGGGCAGCGCTGCAAGTACGACCCCAATCCGTAGAGGCGCTGAGGGGAGGTCAGCAGCGCAGAGCCGCCGACCTCCCCTCGATCAAACGGTCGTCAGGATGTGCGGTCGGCGATCGTCCGTCCCTATAACTGCAACCTTCGGGCGATCGTTTCTTTCACCACCTTCACATCGGCGGGCAGATAAATCGGCGGATTCGCCAACTCGCTCTCAACCTCTTCCAGCCTGCCTTCGTGATAGCCCACCTTGAAGCTGGTGAATTTCAGCCCGTGGGCGGTTGAAATCACCACCACGCGATCGCTCGATTTGATCACCCCACGCGCCACCAGCTTGAAGAGCGCCGCCAGCGCCACTCCGGTGTGAGGACAGGTGTACATGCCCGTGAGGTCGGCGCGCGCGGCTGCGTTGGCCAGCTCGTGCTCCATCACCGCCTCGACCAGCCCGTTGGTCTCCACAACCGCCTGCACCGCCTTTTCATAGCTCACCGGGTCGCCGATCTGGATGGCGGAGGCCAATGTCTTCTCGGCGCGCACCGTCACCTTTTCGCGAAAGCCGTTCAAAAAGCTGCGATAGAAAGGATTGGCTTTATCCGCCTGCGCCGCCACCAGGCGCGGCAGACGATCGATGATGCCCAACTCTTGAATCAGCTTGAGTCCTTTATATAGGGCGCTGATGTTGCCCAGATTGCCGACCGGAATGATGATCCAATCCGGCGTCTCCCAGTCGAACTGCCGCACGATCTCGATCCCGACGGTCTTCTGGCCTTCGATGCGGATGCTGTTCATCGAGTTGGCCAGGTAGATGCTGTTGTCCTGGGTGACCTCTTTGACGATGCGCATGCAACCGTCGAAGTCGGTGTCCAGCGCCAGCACATGCGCGCCGTTGGCGACCGGCTGGATCAGCTGTGCAGTGCTCACCTTACCCGAAGGTAGGAAGATGATCGCCGGAATGCCCGCCGCAGCGGCGTAGGCCGCCAGGGCCGCCGAGGTGTCGCCAGTGCTCGCCGCAGCCACCGCGCGCACAGGGCTATTGCCGCTTGCCATCATCTGCTTGACGACGCTCACCAGCACGGTCATCCCCAAGTCTTTGAAGCTGCCCGTGTGGCTGTTGCCGCAAAGCTTCACCCAGAGATCGGGCACGCCGATCTCCTTCCCCAGGCGCCCCGCCCAGAAAAGATTGGTGTTGCCTTCGTACATGCTGACGACATTTTCGTCGCGCAGGTCGGGCATCACCCATTCGCGCATGCCCCAGACGCCGCTTCCATAGGGCCATACGGTGGTACCCGCCCGCCGCTCCAGCAGCGCCTTCCACTCGGCGGCGCTACGATCGCGCAACGCCTCGATGTCATGGTGCACCTCAAGCAAACCGCCGCATTTCGGGCAGGTGTACATCACTTCGTAGACGGAATATTCGCCCGGGCAGCCACGGAAACAGCGAAAATGGGCGTTGTAGGTTCGCGTTGGGGCGGGTGCAATTTCAGCTAGCATACGTTCTGACCTCTTGATTTGTTCATTGGACAGCCGCTCCGATCGATCCCAGTGCAGAATCTTGTAGAACTTCTCCCAGCGCCCACAGCAGATGGTCGGCGTCGCTGCGGCTGAAGATGATGGGCGGCTTGATCTTCAAGACGTTGTGGAAGGGGCCGTCGGTGCTGATGAGCGCCCCATAGTCGCGCATCCGGTTGGCGACGTATGCGGCGTGCTCGCCGGCCGGCTCCAGGGTCTCCTGGTCGAGCACCAGCTCCACGCCGATGTAGAGCCCCAGCCCGCGCACGTCGCCGATCAGCGGATGCCGGGCCTGAAGCCGACGCAACCCCTCCCGCAGGTAGGCACCGACCTCGAGCGCATTCTGTTGCAGGCGCTCCCGCTCGATCACGTCGAGCACCGCCAGGCCGATGGCGCAGGAGACCGGGTTTCCGCCAAATGTATTGAAGTATTCCATCCCATTGGCAAAACGATCTGCAATCTCCGGCGTCGTGGCGACGACGGCCAGCGGGTGGCCGTTGCCTGCCGGTTTGCCCATGGTGACGATGTCCGGTGTGACGCCTTGTGTCTGAAAGCCCCAAAAATGGCTGCCCACGCGACCGAAGCCCACCTGCACCTCGTCGGCAATGCAGACGCCGCCGACCGCAC
>CALFWA010000257.1 GCA_937928035.1 uncultured Caldilinea sp.
GCCGGAGAGTGGGCGTTACATGCTTACGGTGGAGAGCGTGACGCTGGACGGCAGAGTGCGCGCCGCCGCCCCGCCGGTGGTCATCGAAATTCCGACCCCGACCCGCACGCCCACCCACACGGCAACCGCAACCGACACACCTACGGCGACGCCGACTCCGACGGAAACGCCGGTTCCAACCAATACGCCGACGCCCACAGCGACTCCGACCAACACGCCCACAGCCACACCTACGACGACGCCGGTTCCAACCAATACGCCAACGCCGACCTACACGGCGACTGCAACTAACACGCCGACCGCAACGTTGACTCCGACGGAAACGCCGGTTCCAACCCCGACGCCCGAGGCGACCGAAGCCCCAACGGAAGAGGCGACGCCCGCCGCCACCGAGGAGCCGGTCGAGGAGGTGACAGCCGAGGCGACCGAAGCCCCAACGGAAGAGGCGACGCCCGCCGCCACCGAGGAGCCGGTCGAGGAGGTGACAGCCGAAGCGACCGAAGCCCCAACGGAAGAGGCGACGCCCGCCGCCATCGAGGAGCCGGTCGAGGAGGTGACAGCCGAGGCGACCGAAGCCCCGACGGAAGAGGCGACGCCCGCCGCCACCGAGGAGGCGCTTCCGCCGTCGACGCCAGGCGACCTGCCCGGCACCGGCATAGCGCTTTCATCGGGTGCGACTACGTTGCCGATCGTAGGAGTTGTTCTGGCTGCCCTGTTCCTGGGCGCTTTCATGACGCGCCGTCGCCAGGAATAAATTAGGTGACGTCGGAGATGAAAGCAGCGGCCAGGCCAGGCGTTCGCCAGCATGAAGATTTTCTGCACTCCGGCTTGAACAGGAGATGATCAACCTTTGCAAACCGTTCTGGAAGGAGGACAAGGATCGATGAGAACACAAAAGTGGTCTGCAGTGGGTGTGTTGTTGATCGTTGCACTGGTTTTTGGCGCCTGCGTCGCTCCTCAACCGGGGATGCAGCCTGCGGCGCCGCAGGCAGAAGCGCCTGCTCCGGCTCCTGCCGTCGGCGGCGTGCAAATTCCTGAGCCTGTCGATGGAAAGTTTAACGTGGCATTTGTGTACGTAGGGCCGATCGGCGATGGGGGATGGACGTATGCCCACAACGAAGGGCGTCTCTATCTCGAGGAAGCGCTGGGCGATGTGGTGCACACCGCCTACCTGGAGAGCGTGCCTGAAGGAGCCGACGCGGAGCGCGTGATTCGCAACCTGGCTCGCGCCGGATTCGACGCCATCTTCACCACCTCGTTCGGGTTCATGGATCCAACGGCAACCGTCGCAGAGGAATTTCCTGACGTCTACTTTGTGCACATTTCAGGCTTCAAGCGCAACGACACCAACTTCGCCAATCTCTTCGGCGCCATGGAAAGTATGAAATATCTGGTCGGAATGATTGCGGGCGCCCGAGCGCAGGCAGACGGCGGCAATCGCATCGGCTATATCGCGCCCTTCCCCATCCCGGAAGTGATCCGCCATCTCAACGCCACGGCTATGGGCATGCGCCAGACCTGCCCCGACTGTCTGATGGATGTGCGCTGGATCTTCACGTGGTTTGACCCGGACAAGGAGCGCCAAGCGGCTGAATCCTTGTTTGACGCTGGCGCCGACGTCGTTATCACTGGCGCCGACACGCCCGGCCCCGTCCAGGTGGCCGGAGAACGCGGCAAGTGGGGCGTCGGCTATGACAGCCGCAATGCGTGCGATGTAGATCCCGAGCATTGTCTGACCGTTCCCTACTGGGAATGGGGGCCGGAGTACACCCGTCTTGTCCAGAGCATGCTCGACGGCACCTTTGTCGGCGCGGATATTTACTTTGATGTGGACAGCGGCAGCCTTGGGTTGCTCGGCTTCATGGAAGGACAGACGCCGCTGCCCGGCGTGCCGGCGGAGGTGATTCCATCGGTCGAAGAGCTGCTGGCCAAAATGTTGAGCGGCGAGATCAATCGCTTCACCATTTTCACCGGCCCGATCCGCGACAACAAGGGCAACGAGATCGTACCGGCCGGCGTCACCCTGACGCAGTCTGACCTGGAAGGCTTGCAGGGCATCCCTGGCCGCGAGGATTGCACAATCTGCATGAACTGGCTCGCCGAAGGCATTGTGCCGGACGCAGAGATCCCGCAATAATCGGGCCTTAGGGGTGTTCGGGGCGCTGGGGGAAACCCCACTCCCCGACACCCCTTCTTCCCCAATGCACGGTGGGCATCAACCTCGCAATTCCAACACAGCTTTTGACGCAAATCATGACCACTTCACCCTACGCTGTCGAGATGCGTGGCATCACTAAGCGCTTTCCAGGTGTTCTGGCGAACGACCGCGTCGACTTCCAGGTGCGCAAAGGGGAGATTCACGCCCTGCTCGGTGAAAATGGCGCAGGCAAATCCACCCTCATGAACATCCTCTCCGGCCTCTACCGCCCCGATGAGGGAGAGATCGCCATTCACGGGCAGGTCGTGGAGTTTCACTCCCCGCGCGATGCGATTCGCCATGGCGTAGGCATGGTGCACCAACATTTTATGTTGACGCCTTCACAAAGCGTGGCCGAGAACGTCTTTCTAGGCGCGCGCGAAATAGGCTTCGTGCTGAACCCTCAGCGCATGGCTGCCGAGGTGCGCCGCATTGCGGAGCAGTATCGACTGCCGGTCGATCCGAACGCCAAAATCTGGCAGCTTTCCGTGGGTGAGCAGCAGCGCGTGGAGATCATTAAAATTTTATATCGGGGCGCCGAAATCCTGATCCTCGATGAGCCGACCGCCGTGCTCACTCCCCAGGAAGCGGAAAATCTCTTTGTCACTCTCCGCTCGATGGCGGCGGACAACAAAACGATCATTTTCATCAGTCACAAACTGGAGGAAGTGCTGTCGATCGCCGATCGCATTACGGTTCTGCGTAGCGGCAGGGTAGCCGCCACCTTGCCGGCGCAAGGCGTCACCAAAACCGAACTGGCCAACCTGATGGTAGGGCGACAGGTGCTCTTTCAATTGGAGAAACCCCCTGTTCAAAGGGGAGAAGTGCGTCTCCGACTCGACAAAGTCTGCGCCCTAGACGACAAACAGTTGCCGGCGCTCTGCGAAGTTTCTTTGACCGTGCACAGCGGCGAGATCGTCGGCGTCGCCGGCGTGGCGGGCAACGGGCAACGCGAGCTGGCGGAGGCAATCTGCGGGCTGCGTCCGCTCACAGCAGGAGCCATCGAGGTTGCGGGAGAACGCATGACGCGACCGACGGCGCGGCGCATGATCGACGCCGGCGTCGCCTATGTGCCGGAAGATCGCAATGCGACCGGCAGCGCGCCCAATCTCAGCGTCGCCGAAAACCTGATTCTGAAAAGCTATCGCAGGGCGGAAATGGGCGCAGGACCGTTTCTCGATTTATCGGCGATGGAACGCATCGCCGCATCTCTGGTGAAATCTTTCAACATTCTCACACCGAGCATCAAGACGCCGGTGCGCAAATTGAGTGGCGGCAATTTACAAAAGGTCCTCCTGGCGCGTGAAATCTCCAGCCAACCGAAGGTGTTGATCGCCGCCTCTCCGACGCGGGGACTGGACATCGGCGCCACCGAGAGCGTGCGCAGCCTCTTGCTGCAAGAGCGCAGCCAGGGGGCGGCCATCCTGTTGATTTCCGAGGATCTCGACGAAATTTTCGCTATTTCCGACCGCATCGTCGTGCTCTACGAAGGACGTATCATGGGTGAATTTGAAACAGCGGACGCCGATCTGACCGAGGTAGGATTGTTGATGGCAGGTGGACGTACGCCTTCAGAAAGCTTTGCAACGCAAGACAAAGGGTGAAGATGACATCACAAACGACGACGTTGACCCAACAACGCCGAATCGGGCTACGCATCGAGCGCCGGCTGGAGCAACCCCTCTGGCTGCGCGTGTTGACGCCTTTCATCTTGATTGCAGCAGCGCTGCTGATCGGCGCCCTGTTGCTGTCGCTAGTCGGCGCCAATCCATGGGTGGTCTACAACAAGATGGCGAGCATCGCCTTCGGCAGCGCGCACGGGTGGTCCGACACCACGATCAAAGCGACGCCGCTGATCCTGGCCGGGCTGGGCGTCTCCATCGCTTTTCGGATGCGGCTGTGGAACATCGGAGCCGAAGGACAGCTCTTCATCGGCGCTTGGGTGGCGACCGGCTTTGCACTCTTCTGGCTGCCGCGCGACACACCGCAGGCGATCATGTTGTTGGTGATGGCCATTGGCGGCTTTGTAGGCGGCGCGCTGTGGGCGTTCGTCCCCGGCGTGCTCAAGGCAAAGTTGAACATCAACGAGATCATCACCTCGCTCATGCTTACGTATGTGGCGATTTTGTGGAACAACTACTGGATCTATGGGCCGTGGAGCGACCGCGGGTTCGGGTTGACGCCGCAGTTTCCTCGCAACGCCTGGCTGCCTCGCTTCACCGACTATTCCGGCGACTTTCCTTTCTTGCGCGGCATAACGGCGCACGCCGGCATCTTTCTAGCGCTGGCAGTGGCCATTCTCCTCTGGTTCGTCTGGAAGCGCACCAAATGGGGCTATGAAGTCAAGGTGATCGGCGACAACCCTCGCGCCGGACAATATGCAGGGATGTATTTAGCGCGCAAGATCATGGCCGTGATGTTACTGAGCGGTGGACTGGCCGGTCTGGCAGGGATGGCGGAGGTATCCGGCGTCGTCCATCGTTTGCAGGAGCGTTTCTCTCCTGGGTACGGCTTCACCGCCATCATCGTCGCCTGGCTCGCCAAGCTAAATCCGCTGGCGATCGTGCTGGTCGCCTATCTCTTCGGCGGACTCCTGGTGGGCAGCGATGCGATCCAACCGGCCGGCATTGCCAAGATGCTTCAGGGCGTGGTTTTGTTCGTCGTCGTCGGCGGCGAGCTGTTGCTGCAATATCGCATCAAAGTGGGACGAAGTGCATCGAGTTAAATCATGGAACTAGCTTTTCTGGTCACTTTGCTGGCGGCGGGCATTCGCTCCGGCACGGCGATTCTCTTTGCGACGATCGGCGAAATTTTCGCCGAACGATCGGGCGTGCTCAACCTTGGCATCGAGGGCATGATGCTGATGGGCGCAGTGAGCGCCTATGGGGTCGCCTTTGCCACAGGCAATCCCTGGCTGGGGCTGGGGGTCGCCATGGGGGTCGGCGGCTTGATGGCGCTGTTGCATGGAATGGTGACCATTTCGTTGCGCGCGGATCAGGTGGTGAGCGGGCTGGCGCTCACCTTCCTCGGCTCCGGCCTGAGCGCCGTGCTGGGCGCGCCGCTGGTCGAGGTGCGCACTGCGCCGCGGCTGCCGGTTTTCCCGATTCCGGTGCTGGCCGATCTTCCGATTCTGGGGCCGATCTTTTTCAATCACAATGTGATCGTCTACATCGGCTTGCTGATGGCGCCGCTGGGGTGGTGGTATATCCATCGCACACGTCCCGGCATGGAGTTGCGCGCCATCGGCGAATATCCTGCTGCCGCCGACGTGTTGGGCATCAACGTCAACCGCCAGCGTTATGCATACGTCGTCTTCGGCGGCATGATGGCCGGGCTGGGCGGCGCGTCGCTGAGCCTGGCGATCACGCCGCTCTGGATCGAAGACATGACCGCCGGTCAGGGCTGGATTGCAGTGGGGCTTGTGATCTTCGCCGGTTGGGATCCCCTGCGCGCCGCGCTCGGTTCCTATCTGTTCGGCGCCATCCGTCGCCTGCCGCTCGATGCGCAGAATTTGCCCTTCTTTCTGGCCTATCCTCAGTTGGGCTATTTCATGAACATGCTGCCCTATCTGTTCGTCATTCTGCTGATGCTGATCAGTGCGCGCAGTGAGCTGCGTCGACGCATCGGTGCGCCGGCGGCGTTGGGGCAGCCGTACGTCCGCGAGGAACGCGGCGTCTGAAAACCACAAACAACGAAGAGACAGCACCCGATGTTGCCCACCTCGCACATTGCATACACCTGGCTCGCCCTCGACCTGGCGCAGGACTGGCTTGGCGTGGCGCCGGAGGCCGATTACCGACTCGTCGCCGTCGCCGCAACCGGCCCGGACCTGATCGACAAGCCGATGGCCGCAGCTCACTTCTACCGGCGTTACAAATCCGCAGTGCTCTTTGCACACACCTTGCTCTTCAACCTGGCCGTGCTCTGGTTGACGGTGGGACGCTTTCGGCGCCTGGCCGTCTACGCCGCAGCGTTTTTGGGGCACGCCCTGCTGGATCGCCTGTGGATGTTTCCGGACACTTTCTACTGGCCGCTGCGCGGGTGGCGCTTCCATGTGTGGGGTAAGCGCGGCTCCGAACAGACCGAGATCGGCAAGGCGTACTGGTACGCCTTCACGCGGCGGCCTGAGCTATGGGGATGGGAGCTGGGCGGCCTGCTGGCGTTGGCACTCTTCATTTGGCGTCGACGACTGTATCGTTGGAAGAATTTGCGCACGTTTCTGCTGACAGGGCGGCCATCCGCGTGAGGAAGTCGGCGTTGCAACAGCGTTGACTTACGACGCACGCTCCCCGGATAGCCCCAGAGGGGGCAGAAGAATTCCTGCAGGAAGGAGTTTGCGCACTCGGCGTCTCTGTAGTGAAATGATGCGCTCTACTCCGAACGCATCGTTGATTCTTCGGTTGACGCTCGCAGTGCTACAATCCGAAATATGGTTCAACCGACCTCCTCGACCTCGTCCGAGTCGGGCGTCATGCACACCGGACGGCGCGTCCTAATCAACACCGGCGCGCTCACCGGTGCCAGCCTCTGGCGCATCCTCATCAGCTTTGTGCTGCAGGTGTTGATTGCGCGGCGGCTCGGCGTTGAGGGATTGGGACACTACACCATTGCGCTGGCCTACCTGAACGTCAGTCAAGTCATCTCCGAGCTTGGTCTTCCCACGCTGCTCGTGCGCGATCTGGCGCAAAACCCGACCCATCGCCGCGCGTATTTTCGTTGGTTGCTCGGCATCCAGTTTCTGACCGGCCTCCTTGTCTGGCTAGCCCTGATCGGACTGAGTTTCGCCTTGCCGTTTGGGCCGGTGACGGCGGCTTCGCTGTGGCTTGTCGGAGCGTCCCTGCCTTTGTACGCCGTCACGTCGGCCACACAGACGCTCTTTCAGGCAGGGGAGCGCATGGAGCTGGTGATGGGCGTCGAGGTGACGATCAACACGCTGATCCTGCTGATCAGCCTGGGCGCGCTCTGGCTGGGCGGCGATGAGCTGGCGCTGATCGGGGTCATCATCGTCACCCAGGCGATTTCGGCGCTCCTCTGCCTGGCGCTGCTCGCCCACAGCCGGTTGCTGGCGCTTCCTCAGGAGCCTATCTCCGTCAATCTGCGCGCGCTCTTGCGCCAGACAACGCCCTTTTTCGGCCTGGCGCTCTCGGATGTTCTCCTACAACGGCTGGACATTCTGCTGTTGGGCGTCATCGCCGGGCCTGCGGTGACCGGCATTTACAGCGCAGCCTACAACATTGTACGCGTGCTGATGAAGCTCATCCAGAGCTTCTGGCGAGCGCTCTATCCGACGCTCAGCCGACTGCACCGCCATTCACAGGAGCGCTATCTGCGCCTGCGCGCCCTGAGCTTGCGCTTTGGCCTGCTGACCGTCTTGCCAGTCGCTTCGATCAGCTTCGGAGCAGCTGCGGGCATGCTGCAGACGCTTTTTGGGGCCGATTACAGCGCATCGGCGGAGGTGTATCGGTGGTTGATCTGGGCGGCGCCTTTATTCTTGCTGGAAGTTTATGCAATCACGGTCTTCATGATCGAACGCCATCTGCGCGCCAGCCTGTGGATCAGCGGCGCCCACATTGTCGCTACGCTGATTTTTCTGCCCGGCTTGACGCTGCTGGCGGGTGCGGTAGGCGCCGGTCTGGCCGTCGTCCTGGCGGGTGCAACCGGCGCGCTGCTCGGTGTGTGGCTGTTACATGCGCATCGCTTTGCCAGCCCTGTCGACAAAAAGGGCGGCATGCTCATCGCGACGCTGTTATCAGGAGTGCTGGCGGCCATTTCACCGTTTTCGTGGATGGTGAACGTCATGCTCTCAGCCGTCGCCTATGCAACGCTCTGTTGGGTGACAGGCGTACTGACGCCTGGCGATTTCATGACGCTGCGGCGCATTCTCCTGAATAAATCTTCGGAATGATTTGGGCGCGCTTTGGTCGGTGCGCTACAATCGGTCTGCAGCGAACTGTGCAATAAAAAATTTGGGTGAAAAAGTCGCTGTATCAGCATGGAGACGGAAACGCCAGTGAATGAACGCACCTTACAGGTGTTAATGATTGCGCCGACCAGCTTCTTCGCCGACTATGGATGCCATGTGCGCATCCTCGAAGAGGCGCGGGCGTTGCAGCGGCTGGGTCATCGCATCACGATCGTGACTTACCGCAACGGCCGCAACCCGCCAGATTTGGACATCCGGCGCACGCTGCCTATTCCCTGGCGGCAGCACTACGAAGTGGGGTCGAGTCGCCATAAGATTGCTTTCGACGCTCTGCTGGGGATCAAAACGCTGCAGATTTTGCTGAAGGAGCGCTTCGACGTCATTCACGCCCACCTGCACGAGGGAGCGTTGATCGGTCTGGTGCTTGGGCGGATGTTTGGGTTGCCGGTGGTCTTCGATTTTCAGGGCAGCCTCACCGAGGAGATGATCGACCATCGTTTCTTACGGCGAAATGGATTATTCTACGCGCCGCTGCGCAAACTGGAGACCTGGATCGACCACACGGTTCCGCTGATTTTGACCAGCTCTACCAACGCTGAACGCATTCTAGTCGAAGAATTCGGCTGCGATCCTGGCCGAATCCGGCCCTTGCCGGACTGCGTGGACGTAACAACCTTTGCGCCGCTGACAGAAGCGGAGCGAACGCAGCGCAGCGCCGAACGTCAACGGCTAGGCATCCCTGCGGATGCGCCCGTGATCGTTTATTTGGGGCTTCTCGCCCCCTACCAGGGCACCGATCTATTATTGCAAGCGATGCGATATATCAGAGATCGGCGCACGGACGTGTATTTGTTGCTGATGGGCTTTCCGGGCATCGAGATGTACCGCAGCCAGGCGGAACAACTCGGAGTCGCCGATCGAGTTGTTTTCACAGGGCGCATCCCCTACGAGCAGGCGCCCGCCTATCTCAAGCTGGGCGACGTCGCCGTCGCTCCAAAGTTAAGCCTGACCGAAGGCGCCGGCAAGCTGCTCAACTACATGGCGCTGGGGTTGCCGACCGTGGCGTTCGACACGCCGGTGGCGCGCGAATACCTGGGCGCCTGGGGCGTGTACGCCGAACGCGGCAACGCAGAAAGCCTGGCGGACAAGTTATTGAGCGTATTGGCGGATAGGGAGCTACAAGAGCATTTAGGCGGCCAACTCCGCCAGCGCGCCGCCGAGCTGTATGACTGGAACCAAGCAGCGCATCAGATTGTGGACGTCTACACGGAAGCCCTGGGAGGCTACAGGCGAAGCGCAACCTCACCTCCCCGAATCCAATCTGTCGACCAACGCTAAATCAAATTTCAAGGCGAAACGTATGAACAGACAGTTCGCACATCGGCCAGCAGAGTCGGCCGGAGCCGCTCCATTTATGCATTCCTTCGGGAAGCGAATTGCGCTCCTTGCGCACTACCGCTTTCTCATCTACAACCTGGTCGTGCGCGATCTGAAGTCGCGCTATCGCAACAGCGTGCTTGGTTTTTTGTGGAGCCTGCTGAACCCTTTAGGCATGATGCTGGTCTTTACGATCATCTCGCCGCTGTTGTTTCGCGACCACGCCATTGTAAATTATCCGGTCTTTTTGTTGAGCGGCATTTTGCCCTGGAATTTCTTCTCCGCCAGCATCATGACGGGGACGAATAGCATTGTCGCCAATGGTCATCTGATCAAGAAGGTCTACTTCCCGACAGAAGTGCTTCCGATTGCCACAATCCTGGCTAATCTGATCAACTTTTTGCTCGCCTTGCTCGTTTTATTCGCACTGATCTTCATCTTCGGTATTCAATTAAGCCCCTGGATCTGGCTTTTGCCGGTCGTGATCTTGATTCAAACGACCTTTACGCTGGGGCTCGTCTTTTTTCTGAGCACGTTGCAGGTCTACTACCACGACACGTTGCTCATTATGGATGTCGTCATGCTGGCCTGGTTTTTCTTGACGCCGGTGTTCTACTCGGCGTCGATGCTTCCGGTGGCTTACGAGGCGTTTGGCGTCACCCTCGAGGTTCAACGCCTGATGTATATTCTGAATCCGATGGCCTCTCTGATCAACATGTATCGAGACCTTTTGTATTGGGGGTATCGAACAGATATTGATTTCTTCCTGCGCACTTCGATCACTGCCCTTTTCGTTCTGGTAAGCGGTTACTGGTTCTTTGTTCGATACAGCAGCAACTTCAGCGAAGAGGTGTGACGTGTTGAAGTTAGCATTCGCATCGAGAGCGCAACGTTCAGAAAGATTTAGAAAATTTCTGCAGCTTTGGCTATGGAGGTCGCTGGCACTCCTATGTGTAGTCGTAATCATAGGCGGTGCGCTGCTCTTTCCGCCGGAAGTAAACGCAGTGACATCGACTGTGAAGACGTTTCCTCTTCCTGCAGCTCCTTTTGACGTGAAAGTAGGCGGTGGAAAAATATGGTTCACCCTGCCTGAAGTCAATAAGGTGGGCTCTTTGGAAATCCTCGCTTCGGGGCCCATCGAACAATATCTGTACACCTTTTACTCGCCTCCGACGCCGAACAGCGAACCCTACCGCCTTGCCGTAGACAGCAACGATGTCTGGTTTACGCAACGAAGAAGCAATCGCATCGGCCGTCTTTCACTTGCCGACAGCGTGCTCACCGAATATGAAGTTCCGACTCCGGCGAGCGAGCCGAGCAGCATCGATGTTGCGCCCGATGGCCGCGTCTGGTTTGTCCAAAGCAAAACGGACAAGGTTGCCTTCTTGACGCCCTCCAGCGGCATCATTCAGGAAATCGGTGTTGGCTACGCCAACGCCGGCCTCGACAGAATCGACGCCACCTCCACCTCAATTATCTGGATGACGGCTCCCAACGTCGAAATGTTGCTCGGCTATCGGCCTGCCTTCAACGACATCGTTCCTGTTTCGATCGTCGATCATCGGCCCGGCGCCGGGACTGGCGCGGTGAGAGGACTGGCGGCCACAAGCACCGGAGTGCCTTGGATCTCTACGAAAGAGCTGCCTAAATTAGCAGTCTATATGTATGGCACATTGGCGACATGGATTTGGCAGTCCTATCCTCTAGAATCCGCCGATTTGGTTGACATTCTTCTGGTGGTTGAATCAAGCCAAACTTCCCTATGGGCGCTCGATGGAGCAAATCGGGAGGTTGTAAAGATCGACGGCTCCAACATGCAACTGCTCCATAGAGTGGGAGTCGGGGCAAGCAACAGCGTATTGACTTCACTGGCACTGGACCCGGTGAACAAGATCGTCTGGGTGGCGGACGCGGGCAGGTCTGCCCTCTATGCGATAGAGCCTCCTTACACGCTTCAAACCTATCTGCCAGTGGTGGCGCGGTAGATTACGAAAGGACCTCGTTCTTGTCTCGCAAGCGCTGGCTGCTGTTGGCGGCGCCGCCATCGATCCTCTATCTGATGTTGGCGGCGCTCTATTTCCTGGCAATTCCCCTGGGAGAAAGCCCTGATGAGCCGGGACATCTTCAGTGCATTCAGCAGGTGGCGTTATATAATCGCTTGCCGATCGTCGAGCCCAAGCCACAAGGGGAGTGGTGGAAACCGGGCGTCACTTTGTCCGGCCGCATGTGTTACCATATGCCCCTTTATTACGTAGGGGCGGGATTGTTGCAAAAAGCCATTGGCGCGGTGACGGGGAGTCCGCTGGCCGTGGACTTTCCAGAATACAACGAAGCGTTCGGAGAAACCGGGGTGATGTTTCTGCATCCGAACAAACAGCGGCTGCTGCAGAATGAGGAGCCGACCGTCGTGTTCGGCGTGCGCGTCGCCTCGGTTCTGCTGGGTCTGGCGGTCGTGTGGGCGACAATGGCGACGGCTCGCCTACTGTTTCCCCGATTTCCGATGATTGTCCTGGTAGCAGGCGTCTGGATTGCGGGCTGGCCGCAGTTTTTGTTTCTGAGCCGGGCGATCAATAACGACGTGCTGGCCACAGCCCTGGCTTCCGTCACATTAGCCGTGCTCCTGCGCATCGGTCACCCGAACCGTTATCTGGCGTTGGCGGCGCTTTCAGCGCTGGCGGCGCTCACAAAAGTGACGATGCTCTTTGTGGTCGGAGCAGTTGCAGCAGTCTGGATATTGGAATTTGTCCGATTTCCACTACAACGTCGCGCGCTGCGACGAGGCGCAATCGCTACGCTGATTGTGTGGGCTGCGACCGCGACATTGGTGCATCTGACGCCGACAATTCGAGCCAATTTCTGGTCGAGCGCCCGAACATTTAGCGCAATTCACGAGCAGGTCTTTCAAATAGAATACTGGTTGGAGGTCGGGCGATTGACCCTGAGCTCGGGCTGGGTCAGGTTCGGCTGGATGAATGTGGCGGCGCCGGAGGCAACGGCTTATTTATGGTGGAGCATTGTATTTGGGCTGGCAGTAATCGGCTCTGTATGTTGGTGGCGAAGCGCCCCGCCTGAACGCAGTTTGCTGGCGATGATTGTACTCATCTGGTTTCTTGGCGCCATGGCCTCTTACGTG
The DNA here is from genome assembly GCA_937928035.1 of uncultured Caldilinea sp. Taxonomy (GTDB): domain Bacteria; phylum Chloroflexota; class Anaerolineae; order Caldilineales; family Caldilineaceae; genus Caldilinea. The sequence goes on from CALFWA010000257.1 coordinate 12,631, forward strand.
CGCATCAACACAGCGGTCTTCCAGCCGCAATTTCGATTTCTCCAAAGCCTTCTGCCCATCATAAGCGCATTGGTTGCGGGTGGTCTTCTCTGCATGACGCCGCAACGTCTGCGTCCTCAGATCCTGCTTAGCGGAGCCTTAATCGTGGTTGCTGTCATCATCAATGTTGTGATCATCTGGGGAATTGTCATGCCTCGCTATGGATTATCGATCTGAAGGAAGATCAAGACGGTTTGTGAGCGTTGCTTTCGCACTGTTGAAATGCAAAGGAGTATTGCAATGAAGAAAACCCTCACCCCAAATCACACACCTTATCTTTCGTTCCTGGCTTCAGCCCTCTTGCTGCTGGCGGCGGGCTTTTTGCTGATCCCGAGCACGGCAAGCGCAGCCTCCGAGGTCTGCATGGACCTGCGCGGCGACCTGGATGTAGAGGATGATCCGGAGCCGATCATCGCGGCCAGCGCCACAGCGCCCAACTGTCGCTACGGCGTCACCGCCTCACAGAAGGGTGCCTCGCAAATTGCCCCGATGAAGATCGGATGGGTCGTCACCTTCGGGCCGAGTAAACCGAGCTGGGTGCCTTCGAATGTCTCGCACACGCCGATGATCCGGTTGAAGCAAAATCGAGATGCAAACGGCAATCGGCTGCCCACCTATTCGGCGAGGCCCTCCTTGACAAACAGCAGTTTGGGTCAGCAGATTCAGGCGAATCCCGGCGCCGTCTGGATCGTCGGCAACGAGGTGGATCGCGTCTTCTGGCAGGATGACCTCATGCCGGAAGTCTACGCCGACGCCTATCATGACGCCTATCACTTCATTAAGCAGAAAGACCCGACCGCCAAGGTGGCGGTGTCGGGGCTGGTTCTGGTCACGCCGGGGCGCCTGCAATATCTCGACAAGGTGCTGGACGCCTATCGCGCTAAATACGGCGCGCCGATGCCGGTGGATGTCTGGACCTTCCACGCCTATATCTTCCCGGAACGCATCGAAGATTATGTGCGACCGGGGGATGGCGCCGTCCCACCGGACTCAGGCAAACCAGTCTTCGCATCGGTCGCCAACGGTACAGATCCCGCCATCGCCATGAAACTGCCTCACTGGTGGCGCCCCCTTTCGGAACAACTGGAGCTGTGCAAGCGCGATGACTACTACTGCATCTACGAACATGACAGCCTCGATCTATTTGCGCAACAAGTGGTCGCCATGCGCAGCTGGATGAAAGCGCGCGGCTACCAGAACACGCCGTTGCTGTTAACGGAATGGTCGTTGTTGCATCAGTACAAAGTGGATGCGAACGGGCAGTGCATCGCCACCAAGGATGAATACGGCAACTGCTTCACGCCGCAGCGGGTGACCAAATTCATGGAGGATTCGATCCGCTACCTGGAAAACGCCGTCG
>CALFWA010000258.1 GCA_937928035.1 uncultured Caldilinea sp.
GCACCGTTCACCATATGGACAAACGCAGTGAGTGGCTGTTCCGGCTGCTGGATAGACCAGTACAGCCTCACTTCCAGCGGCCGACCGGATTGTAATGCGCCTATTTGGGCCGCCTCCAGCCGCACCGACCCATACGCTGCGCCTATAGGAAAAGGCTGAATTGTACGCGCGCTTAGATTGAGGTTGACGACCAGCAATAGGAGCACGGCGAGCACAGTAAGCGTCAGGCGCAGCACGAGCGAGCGAGAAAACGGAAAAGAGGCAGCGTGGGCAGGCGAGACATCAAGCGTAGGTGGACGAGAGCGCAGGAGAACAGGGAAAAGGAGAAGTGCGCACAGGGCAACCGCGCTGACGAAAAGGCCAAACCAGAGCGCAGGCGTGGCCGTAAAGCGTACTTCGACACGCTGCTCGCCCGCATCGAGATCGACAGCCAACAGTCCCAAGGAGCCGTCCGCGTAGGTTGGAACTGCGATGTCGTCGATGAGCACCTGCCAGGCCGGGAAGTAAAAGCGGTGAAAGCGTAATCTCAACGGCGCATTGGCATGCACATGCCACACCGCATTCAGATACCCTTGCCCTTCAGGCGTGGCCTTCAAGGTCACAGTCGGGGTATCGGGTTCCGGCGCAGTGGGCGGCCGGCCGATCGCCCACCGCTCTTCCTCCACCCAGCGCGGCAGAAATTCTCCCGTCCACGTGGCGCCCACCTGTCCGTGCGCGGCGTCGAACCGCCACATCTGTTCACGGGTCAATTCATGCGCAGAAAATGGCGCAGGCGCCGGCGACAACCCAGCGACGGCGTAGACGATGCTATAAATTGCTAGCAACCCGCTGACCGCGCCAGCAAAATAGGCAGCGCGCCTCTCCGGCAGACGGTGCATTGCCGCTTCGAGCAAGGTGGCGGTCATGCACGCAAACGCCAATGCCAGAATTGTCTGCCAGCGCCACGGGAATTGCAACTTTCCCAGCGTCGACGCCAACAAGGACCAGAGGCCTGCACTGGCGGAGGTCATCAGAAAAATTGTCATGACGCTGATCGCCATGGTGAGTGCAAGATGAGGGCGCAACGGCGAAGTGTGGCACAAAAGCATCGCCAGCAGAGCTGCGGCCAAGAGCGCAGGCAGATAACCAGGGAGAGGGACGGTCGGCTCCGCCGCCGTCGGATAGCGATACACCGCCGCGTTGCCTGCCAACGTCGCCCAGCTGGCGAAATGGTTGCGAAAGCCCTCGCCGGCGGGCGCAGCGCCCAATCCCACCCATTTGGCCTCCAGCAGCGAAGGCGCCAGATGAAACGCGGCCAGCGACAAACCGAATACGAGCGGGAGGAGGATAGCCGGTGCAAGACGCCCGCTTTGGAGACGAGAGAGCGGCAGAAGAAGGGCACAGCCGAGAGCCGTCAGGACTGCCATAAGGGCCGTCAAGTTGTGCGTCAGGGCGAGGCCGGCCCAAGCCAACGCTGCGGGCGTAAACCATCGGCTAGACAGGAGGTGACGCAACAACGCCCAAAACCTGCCTGCGGCGCTCTCTGCAGCGGCGAACTGTCCCAGTTGAAAACTCAAAAATGCAATCAACGGCAGCCAGAAAAAAGCGGCGAACTCCGGCAGCGCCCCGCGCACGAAGAGATCATACAGGCGATAGGGAAAGGCTGCGTAGAGCACAGTTCCTGCAATGGCAACGGTCGGTCGAGTCCAGCAGCGTAGCAGCGCAATCATGGCCAACGCCGAAGCGCCAAACCAGAACGCCAGCGCCAGCCGCGTGGCGGTGAGCAAGTCTATACCCATGAGATGCAAAAGCGCAGGGAGATAGTAAAACGCCGGCGCATAGTAATGGAGCACCGGATAGCCATAGCCAAAGGCGAAGTCAGGAAACCAGCGGGGCAAAAGGACGCCCATCTGCAGCGCCTCGGCCAGGCTGCGCACGCGGTGGAGGTGAAAAAGTCCGTCGGGCGTATCAGGCCAGGATGACGTGCCCCAAAAGAGCGCCGCTGCCGCTCCAAGAGCAATCAACAGATAGCCGATGTGTGTGCGTCGCCTGATGTTCACCGCTCGGGAATCAGACTGAATGAAGTCCCATGGATCGCCGCTGCCATGCGTCGCAGCCCTTCCTCTAGGGTGCGCCGTGGACAGCCGAAGTTCAGACGCACGAATCCCTCTCCGCCTTCGCCGAACCATGCGCCGTCGTTGACGGCTAGCTTCGCTTTGCGTAGGAGGAAGTCGGCGGGTTTGTCGTCCACGACTTCGCGCAAGTCCACCCAGAGCAAATAGGTGGCCTCTGGGCAGGTGAACCGAACGTTCGGGAGGTGTTGCACGAGAAAAGCGACGGCGAAATTGCGGTTGGCCGTGAGATAGCTGCGCAGCGCTTCCAACCAGAGGTCGCATTGCGTGTACGCTGCCTCGGCCGCCACCATGCCCAGAATATTGACGTGTGGTGTGATGCCTGCCATCGCCGCCTCCACCTGCTTGCGCAGCGTTGGATTTTGAATGATGGCGAAGCTGGCGCCCAGCCCAGGAATGTTGAAGGTCTTGCTCGGCGCCATCAGGGTGATTGTGCGTTGGGCAATCTCCGGCGCCAGGCTGGCGATCGGAATGTGGCGCGTGTCGTCCAGCAGCAGGTCGCAGTGAATTTCGTCGGAGCAGATCACCAGGTTGTGCGCCTCGCAAAAGGCGGCGATCTCGCTCAGCTCCTCGCGCGTGTAGGCGCGTCCGACCGGATTGTGGGGATTGCAGAGCAGAAAAAGCCTCGTCTGCGGCTGAATCGCCTTCGCCAGCCCTTCCATGTTCAGCTCGTAATGGAGACGACGCCCGATTGAACGCACCCGCAGCGGAGCGGATTGCAGTGTGCGATGCTGGTTGACGGGCGCTGTCAAAAATGGTCCGTAGACCGGCGTGTTGATCAAGACGCCATCGCCCCGATCGCCGATGGCGCGGCTGACGATGTTCAAGCCGCTGACCAAACCGGGGAGAAACAGGATTTCTTCTGGCTGAATCTCCCATCCGTAGAGCCGCATCATGCGCTCGACGAGGGCGCGTTTCAGCGGCTGGGATTCGAGGCCGTAGCCGAAAACGCCGTGCTCCACGCGACGGGCCAAAGCGTCGATAATGGGCTGGGGCGAGGCGAAGTCCATGTCGGCCACCCACATGGGGAGCACATCTTCCGGGAAATAGCCCCATTTGGCGCTGTCCGTGCCTCGGCGTTCAATGACGCGATCAAAATCGTAGGACATGATCTTTCACCTGATGAAAGCTGACTGCCGGATGAACGGGAGTCGGTTGACAATTACTGGTCGCCTGCGTCTTTCGCCATGTCGTCATAGTTGAGATGTTTGCGCTTCACCGGTCCGGTGCGATAGGCGGCGCGCGACATGGCGGAGGTGGCGATCGGTAGCGTCGCAAAGAGCAGAGCGATGAGCAAGATCGTGCGATAGAAGAGGAATTCCTCAAAAAAGTAGATTCCGGCTGCCAGCAACATGGCGCTGATGCCGACGGTAGAAGCTTTCCCGCCGGCATGCATGCGCGAGAAGACGTCGGGCAAGCGCACGATGCCGATAGCGGAAACCAGCATGAAAAAGACGCCAAAGGCGCTCAACAAGACCACAAAGATCTCCAGCAGCGACATAACGCCTATTCCTCGTCCGATTCCCAATCTTGCAGGTTGGACTGTTCGATATAGCGCGCCAGCATGACTGTGCCGACAAAGCCAAGCACGGCGGTGACGATGGCTGCGTCAAGTAGCGCAGCCGCCTTGCTGCGCATGGCCAGCAGGGCAAAGATGCCGATGGCGTGGCTTGTGATGGTGTCGAAGGCCACGGTGCGATTGGGTGGGTTAGGGCCGAGATAAAGTCGCACAAAACAGATCATCAAGGAAAACGCCATGACGGCCAGCAACACTTCCAGCCAGAAATCGAGCGTCATGCAATGACTCCTCCGCGCGTGACGCGCAAAATGCGCCGCTCAAAATCGTGCTTGATCTTCCGCCGCACCTCCGACGGGTCTCCCATAACAAGGTTGTGCACATATAGTACGCGTTGTCCCTCGGGGTTGCGGCCCACATGAATGCTGATGGTGCCCGGCGTGAGCGTGATTGAGCTGGCGAGAATGGCCGTCTCTAGGTCGCTGCGCACGTCGAGCGGGATCTCAACGATGCCCTGATCGAGTTTGGGATCCGGCGACAACACATAGCCAGCGACCTGCACGCTGGCGACGACGATGCTCCAGACCATAAAGAGCACGTAGCCAAAGATGCCCAGAATAGTTCCGGCATAGCCCCGATAGATCACAGAGAGCACCAGAAAGCCAAGCACAAAGCCGGTCGTCAGGGTTGCGATGTCGATACTCTCCTGGAGAGCGCTCCAGGAAATCGCCAGGATGAGATTCATCAAAAAGATGTTGCGCATGTGCATGCATCACCTCCTTGCCAGCTCCGTCGCCTGCGATGCAGCAGTCAAGCCCCACTCCGGCGGCGCAATGCGCAGGTCTTGTTCCGTCAACATAGGGCCAACCGCCTTCACATAAGCGGCGCGATCGATCGCCTGATTCGCCGCCCTCTGCACCACATTGAGCGCAGGCTGTGCAACCAATCCCAGCGTAAGACTGAGCGCAACCAACACGGTCACCGGCGCCACCGTCATCCATGCATAACTGGGTGCCGTCTGCCGCTGCAGTGTGAGCGGCTGTCGATGCAGCTTTCCCCAGAAGATGTACTGCCAGAGCCGGATCATGCTCATGGTTGTTAACAGGCTCAC
>CALFWA010000259.1 GCA_937928035.1 uncultured Caldilinea sp.
GCCGCCGAAGGTCACGCCGGGCATGCCCAGCCAGAGCACGAAGAGAAAGAGCGCAACGGGCAAAAGCAGCGGGATCCAACGCAGCGCCGAGATGCGCGGCGCCGGGCGGCCGCGGGCCCAACGCTCCACCAACACCAGCGCAGCGCCCACGCCGCCGGCGACGGTCAACAGCAGCGCCTGTTGCAGCCAGGCCAACGGCGAAAGCTCGCCGGCGACAATTGCGCCGGGCGTCACCCCATACATCGCCGCCAGATTTGGCGGCGTCATTTTGTCGAAGATGGGCTGAAGGCGAACCCCGCCGCTTGTAAGATTGGCGAACACGGCGAGCAACGCCGCAATCAGCAATCCTGCGGTCAGCCCTCCACTCAGGCCTGCCGTGAAAAGCGGCGCGGGCTGTCGGTTGAATATATCCTGCTTACTCTTTCCCCCGCGCAACGCCAGCCAGAAAAAGAGCGCCATCGCGCCCGCTAAAATGGGAAGGGCGAGGTCGCCAAGGCGCAACGGCAGCCCCACCAGAACGAGATAGGTCAGAATTGCGAACGCAATGGCGCCGATGCGAAGGCCCCTTTGTACGGATGGAAGCAGCATACTCTTCACGCCCTTTTCTCGCTCACCACCTCGCCGAGCAGGCCGGAGGGACGGAAGATCAGAATCAACACCAGCACGGTGAAGGCGATAATGTCTTTATATTCGGTGGGGATGCCCAGTGCGCTCGGCCCGATGGCCTCGATTACGCCGAGCAACAGAGCGCCGACCATGGCGCCGGGGATGTTGCCGATGCCGCCAAGCACTGCAGCGGTGAAAGCCTTCAAACCTGGGATGAAGCCGCTGTTGAACTTGACCACCGTGTTGTGAAAACCCAGCATCACACCGGCGGCGCCCGCCAGCGCAGAGCCGAGGATGAAGGTGAAGACGATCACGCGGTCGACGTCGATGCCCATCAACGCCGCCGTGCCCTTATCTTCGGCGACGGCGCGCATGGCGCGCCCTAGCTTGGTGCGCTGGACGATCAGATACAGCATCAACATCAAAAAGAGCGAGGTCACAAAGATAATAAGCCCTGTATAGGGGATAAAGACCCCGCCGGCGCGGAAGCCGCCCTCAATCAAGGCGGGCTTTTGATAGACGCGCGGGCTGACGCCGAAAATGAGCAACACCGAATATTGCAGAAAGAGCGACGCTCCGATGGCGCTGATCAGCGGCACCAAACGCGGCGCTCCCCGCAACGGCCGATAGGCGACCCGCTCCAGGGTGACGCCGGTCAATACGGAGCCGAACATGCCCGCAGCCACGATCAAAATCAAGGCAAGCGCAACCAACGCCGCCGACCCCTGCAGCCAACCCAACGCCATGAAAAATTGCAGGGCGAAAAAGCCCGTGAAGCCCCCGATCATCATGACGTCGCCGTGGGCAAAGTTGATCATCAACAAAATGCCGTAGACCAGCGTATAGCCCAGCGCAACCAGCGCATAGACGCCGCCCAGCACCAGCCCGTTGATCAGCTGCGACATCCAGAAAGTGGCCGGATAGCCTTCGGCGAGGCCCACGGTGACGACGCGCCACGCCACCAGCGCAAGGATCAGCACGCCCAGCCCGCGCACCAGCCAGCGGGTGGCCGTTTTTTGCCGAAAGCGGGTAGAAGTGGATGAATACGTTGTAACCGCCACGATATTTTGAGTTCTTTTTCGCTTGAATGAGGATTCTCTGTAGTTTGCTGCACAGCAGCGTTGAAACAACCTTGCAGCGAAACTCTGCTCAACGCTGCTGTGCAGACAAGGACGAATCGTCCGAAGCGTTGGCTTTACATGCCGAAGCCGGCGATCTGCTTGAACTGGCCGTTTTCGACGATGAAAATCTGCACGCCGCCAGCGCCGCATTCGCCGATTTCATTGCAGGTCAGCGTGCCGGTGATGCCTTGCAGCCCCTTGGTCGCCCGGATGGCCTTGATCAGCTCCTCGCGGTCGATCACCAGGTTGCCGTTGTCATCGACTTTGGCCACGCGCTTGATGGCCTCGCCGATCAGAATGACCGAGTCGTAGGACTGACCATGGAACGGGCCAAGCTGGCTCGGCTCGACGCCAAACTTGGCGACGTACTTCTCGGTGAACTCCGCCAGTTTGTCGGCCTGGGCGTCGCCCGCCACAAAGGACATGTAGGTGCCTTCCGCGGCTGCGCCGGCTGCCTGCAAATACTGCTGCGTGTAGGCGCCGTCGTCGCTCATGAATTTGGCGTTCTCGAGGCCGGCCGTCTCCTTCATCTGCTGCGCGATCAGCGCCGCCTCGGTCGAGTAGCCGCCGAAGAAGATCAGCTCCGGCTGGTTGGCGCCGATCTTGGCGAGCACGGCGCGGAAATCGGTGTCGCCCACCTGGACGCCCTCAAAGTTGGTGACTTCGCCGCCCAGCCTGATGAAGGCGTTTTGGAAGATCTCCGCCAGGCCTTTGCCGTAGTCGGAATTGTCGTGCATCACTGCGACCTTGCGCAGGCCGAGCTGGTTGTAGACAAAGTCGGCGTCCACTTCGCCCTGCAGCGCATCGCTGAGCGCCACGCGGTTGCAGACGTCGCACTCCGGATCGGTGATGGCAGGGTTGGTGGCGCTGGGGGAGACGAAGGGAATGCGAGCGCGCTGCAGAATCGGTTTCAGGCCGAAGGTCTCGCCGGAGCAGGTGCCGCCCGTGACGGCGACGATCGTGGGATCGGCGGCGAATTTATTGCCGACCACCGTGCCCTGGTCGCCGGAACAGGCGCCGTCCTCGGCGACCAGCTCAAAGAGGAAGCCTTCGACGCCGCCAGCCGCGTTGAGGTCGTCGATGGCGATCTCAGCCGCCTGGCGGATGTCCTTGCCGGGATCTGGGATAGGGCCGGTCAACGCGAACGAGCCGCCGATGCGGATGGGTTGACCGGGGGCGATCACGACCTGGCCGCCGGTGGGCTGAGGTTGCGCTTCAGCCGGCGCCGGTTGCGCAGCAGGGGCCGCCGGCGCGCCCGCCGGCGCAGGAGCGACGCAGGCCGCCAAAAGCGCAATCAGCGCAGCAAACAAAAGAAGAAAACGAGCATTGCGCATGTGCACCTTCCTTTCTTCGTGATGGTGTTTGAACTGGAAAAGCAAATTGTAAAACTAGATAGAATGCAGCAATGCAGAGCTACACCGCAATCTTCGGTCGATGACGCCAGGCGACTTCAATCCTGTCGACCCGGTTGTCGATTGCAGCTCCTGACCGAAGATGGTGCAGAAATTATAGAAGCAGCAGCGGCGCTTTTCCAAATCGAGATTTTCTTGCAAAGCCCTCCTTCGCTGCAACGGGGGGATGTAGGCGCCGGGAATGACTCGCCTCAGCCCTCCAGCGCCCAGTCCAGCAGCTGATTGGCCTCGCGCACCCGTTCATATTCGTTGCGCGCCTGGACGAGCACATCGCCCAACCTGGCGAGACGACTGCGCAGATCCTCTTCGCCGGCGGCGCTTTCCCACGCCTCGCGCAGCAACTCCTCGAACGATTTGGCGCCGTCAATGTGGCCGAGAATCATGTCCAGCTCGCCGATCACCAGTTCGAACATGCGAATCTTGCGCGCCAGCAGATCGAGCACATGCGCCTCGATGGTGTCGTTGCAGCTCAGGTTGAAGATGGTGACGTCATGCTCCTGGCCCAGGCGATGGAGCCGACCGATGCGCTGCTCGACGCGCATGGGATTCCAGGGCAGGTCGTAGTTGATGAGCTGATGGCAGAATTGCAGGTTGCGCCCCTCTGCGCCGCTCTCCGTGCTCACCAACACGCGGGCGCCGCCTTCTGCGTCCGGCTTGCGAAAAAGAGCCACCGCCGCCTCTTTCTGATGAATGTCCATCCCGCCGTGAAAGCCGACCGCCTGGACGCCTCGTCGATGCAACGCGTGTAGAATGCTTTCCTGCGTCTGGCGATATTCGGTGAAGATCAGAAATTTACCCGGAAAGCGGTCGAGAATCTCGAACACCGCCCGCATCTTGCGGCTTTCGGGAATTGCTTCAGCCAGTTCCAGGAAGCGCTGCAGCTCGCTGCGCACCTTCTCGCCGTGCGCCGGGTCGGCGAGCATCCTGCGTAGGGTGTGTGCGAGCGCCTGGGGGCTGCTGCTCAGCTCCTTTTGCAGGGTCAGCAGCGTCAGGCGCAGATGTTTGGCGCTGTCGCCGTCGCGGAAGCGCCGACGGATGTACTCGGTCACCTCGCGATAGAGGGTCCACTCCGCCTCGCTCAGCTCCAGGTGGTAGATGGCGGCCTGGCGGCGAGGGAAATGCACGTTGACCTTGCTGCGCCGGTTGCGGATCATCACGTCGTTGAGAAGGCGGCGCAGCGAGGCGGCGTTGCGCGGCAGCCGCGGATCATAGCTGTCGAGGAAGTGACGGCGGAAAGCGCGCACCGTGCCTAACTGTCCCGGCGCCAGGATGGTGATGAGGCTGTAGAGCTCCATCAGATCGTTCTGCACCGGCGTGGCGGTCAACATCAGCACATAGCGCTTGCGAATCTGATTGACAAACTCCCATGCCAGCGTGCTGCGATTCTTGAGCTTGTGCGCTTCGTCCACGATGAGCAGATCGTAGTCGCGGCTGAGGATGGCCTCGCGCTGATGAGCCAGCTTGGCGCGGTCAAGGCTGGTGATCCAGCGCCCATGCTCGGCCTGCGCCGCCGCCCGCCACGCCGAGGGCTGCTCCATCACGATGAAGGACTCGCCGAATTTGGTCTCCAGCTCCTCGCGCCACTGCTCGGTGAGCGAGGCGGGCGTCAACACCAACACAGTGCGCACCAGCCCGCGATGGATCAGCTCTTTCATGACGATGCCGGCCTCGATCGTTTTGCCGAGGCCCACTTCGTCGGCGAGCAGCGCACGGCCGCGCATTTCGCGCAGCGCTCGCAGCGCCGCCTCAAGCTGATGCTCGTAGTGCTCCACGGCGATCTCGTCGAGACAAAGCAGGCGGTCGAAGCCCCGGCTCAGGCGCAGCGCCTCCGCCTGCAAACGCAGCTGATGCACTGTCGGCGACTCTGGCGGCCGCGCGCGTCCATGGATGCGGAAGAAATTCTCCAGATTCTGTCTGGTTTCGATCACGCGCGGCGGCAGCCGGACGCCAAGCTGGGCGATACGTTCGGCCATGGAGTGATCGATGTTGTAGCGGTAGCCGCAACGGAAACAGCTCAGCGCCGTCTCCTCGTCCAGCCAGCCGCACTGCGGGCAACGCTTGCCCACCCTCGCCTCGGTGGGCGGTTTCGACTTCTTCGCAGGCGTCGTGGGCTGCTCGGGAATTTCGAGCCACTCGAAGCGTTCGTATGCCATGGGAAAATCGTAGCGGTAGGCGAGGAGATGCGCAAGTTTGGACAACGAATTCGACGGCGCATCCAACAGGTCATCGGCTTCGTTGCCGGCCGCGACTAAGATTTCTTCAGTAGCTGGGGACGCGCGTGCGCTGGACCACCGAGCGTTGAATCTCGAGCAGCGCCGGAATGTTGAGCAGCGCCTGGAGCAGATTGGCGGCGGCCGGTCGCGCCGGATCGGCGACTAGCACGGCCTCGCCGAGCGCCGGCAGCATTGGGTCGTCGTCCGTCGTCAATGGCGTCATCGCCACATGGTCAAGTGCGGCGGGCGTTTCCGGATTTGTCCATACCACGGCGTCGATGGCGCCGGCGGCGAGCAAGTCCAGCGCCTGGTCGTACTGGATGCTTATCAGATCGACGCGCCGCCCCCGGCTCACCGCCCGCGAAATATAGGTGTGGTCCGAAGAGAGGAAGTCGACGCCCAGGCGATCGCCGTCGCGCAAGCTCGTAGCCGAAGAATCTCGCAACAAAAGCACATGACCTGTCAGATAGGTGTATTCGCCCAGCGATAAAACTATCGTGACTGTAAACCCATGCGCCGTTGCCGTCTCGGCGGCGAACCTCGACAGCAACGCCCAATCGACCGCTCCCAGCGCCAACGCCTGCAGGCGCTGGGACGAGCCGCGCATGAAGCGCAAGGTCAGCTCCACGCCAGCCTCGGCGAATTGAGCGTGCAGCGCCGTCGCCAGCCCTTCCACGTGGCGAGAATAGGGCAGCGGCAGAGCGCCGACCATCGGCCGTTGATAGCCAAGCCGCCACAGGCGGATATAATCTAGCATTGCGATGTATGTTCCCAGCCGACCGCGCGCCTCGAGCTGCGCTGCGCCGCTGTCCTGAAGGTAATCCAGAGCATTCTGCACGGTGCCCGCACCGACGTGAAAGAGTTCGGCGTACTCCTGCACCGGCAGAAGGCGATCGCCGGGTTTCATCTCGACCAGCACGCGCGCCAGCTCGACAACGATCCGCCCCTGTCGCGTCATGAACGCTTGCGCCGTGATGCGGTGATCCTGGCTTCCCGCCAACGTCGTCATGAGCCTCCCGTTTTTGACGCCACCGTGCATAACATTCAAAATATTGAACGCTCTCCTGTTCAAGGGTAACATGTCACCGAGGGAATGTCAATGTCCACGTATTTCGTCGCGCGACTCTGTCCTTTCCCCGTCTCCGATGATCGGGCGCCATAAAATATTCTATTATCTGTATAAATTGCGTGAAACCGCCTTGACAAACACCCGAAAATCAACTACAGTACATTCAAAATATAGAATAAATTTCTAACAAGGAAGATTCCCCATGCAATTTCCGGTCTTCGACGGCGCCGACGTCGTCGTGCTGGGCGCAGGGTGCGCAGGCTGCACGGCCGCCATCGCTGCAGCGCGCGCTGGCGCCGACACGTTGCTTGTGGAGCGTTACGGCTTTCTCGGCGGCACCTCCACCATGGTGCTGGATTCGTTTTACGGTTTTTACATCCCCGGCAACGATGCGCGGCGCGTCGTAGGCGGCGTTCCGTGGGAGATCGTCGAGCGGCTGCGACGCTACGGTATGGTCATCGAGCGCCCCAGCAGCTACGGCGCAGGGCAGGCCGTCACCTACGACCCGCCCACCCTGCAGGTGGTGTGGGAGCAGACGGCGTTGGAGGCGGGCGTGCGCCTGCGTCTGCACACCTTCTGCGTCGACGTGCGCAAGGAGGGCGACTGCGTGACGAGCCTGCTGGTGGCGGGCAAGAGCGGTCTGGGTTGGATCACTGGCAAGGTCTTCATCGATGCATCGGGAGACGCCGACCTCTGCTTTCGCGCCGGCGCGCCTTTCCAGCTGGCGGGCGAGGACGGGCCCGCCCAGTCGCTCACCACGACCTTCCGGCTCGGCAACATCGACGAGGAGCGCGCCCTCAAGGTCAAACGCGCAGACCTGGTGCGGCTGATGAAGGAGGCCAACCTCAGCGGCGAATACCGTTTGCCTCGCGAGGAGGGCAGCGTCCATCGCACGCCGCTGCGCGGAGTCGTCGCCACCAACATGACGCGCGTCGCCTACGTCGACGCCACCGACCCGATTGAGCTGACCAAGGCCGAGGTCGAAGGCCGCAAGCAGGCGATGGAGTACGTGCGCTTCCTGCGCGAGCGCATCCCCGGTTACGAAAACGCCTACCTGATCAATTTCAGCACGCAGATCGGCGTGCGCGAGACGCGCCGCGTTTACGGCGACTATCGCCTGACGCGCGAAGATGTGCTCAACGCCCGCCATTTCCCCGACGCCATCGCTCAGTGTGGCGCGCCCATCGAGGATCACCACCCAGGCAGCGACACGCGTTGGGAATATCTGCCCCCCGGCGCAACCTACGACATTCCTTTCCGCAGCCTGCTCCCGCAGACGCTCGCCAACGTGCTGGTGGCCGGCCGCTGTCTTTCGGCGACGCACGATGCCCACGCCTCGGTGCGCAGCATGGGGCAGTGCATGGCGATGGGGCAGGCCGCCGGAACGGCGGCGGCGATGGCGCTGCCATACGAAGGCGTCGTGCGCAGCGTGCCGATCGCCCAATTGCAACAACGGTTGCGGGCAGACGGTGCGCTCTTCTCCAGCACGGAGTAGCGAGGATGATCCTGGCGGGCGTTGACCTCGGCGGCACCAAGATCGCCGTGACGATCCTCGAACACGAAAGCGGACGCACGCTGGCGCGCGCCGCCGCGCCGACCGACTCTCACGAAGGACCGGAGGCGGTGCTGCAACGCATGACGACGCTGGTAAAAAGAACCTGCGCTGAAGCCGGCCTTGCAGTGGCGGAGCTTGCCGCCATCGGACTCGGTGTGCCCGGCGTTTATGACCTGAAGAGCGGCTACACACACTTTTTGCCCAACCTGGCGGGCGCCTGGCGCAACGTGCCGGCGGGGCCGTTCCTGCAGGAGGCGTTGGGGCGGTCCGTGTGGCTCATCAACGATGCGCGCGCCTTCGTGCTGGCGGAGACGCTGCTCGGCGCAGGCCGCGGCGCGCAGACGGTGGTCGGCTTCACGCTGGGCACGGGCGTCGGCGGCGGCATCGCCATCAACGGACGGCTCTTCTGGGGCATCGACGGCACGGCGGGCGAGATCGGCCATCTGACCATGGACCCCGACGGGCCGCTGTGCACGTGCGGCAACCGCGGCTGCCTGGAGACCTACGCCAGCGGTGTGGCTATTCAGAAGCTGGCGGTGCAGCGGTTGGCGGAGGCGCCGGACAGCCTGTTGCTGCAGCTCGCCGACGGCGATCCCGCCCGCGTGACTCCTGCGCTGGT
>CALFWA010000260.1 GCA_937928035.1 uncultured Caldilinea sp.
CCGCTAATTGGCCCAGCCCGTCTGCCGAGCCGGTGATGAAGATTCTTGCCATCTTCGCTGGACCCCCATCTTTTCAGTCAGAAAGTCGGGGAATAAACCACTAAGTAACACCAAGACACCAAGACACAAAGGACACTCAAAAGACAGTAAAAGACACGAAATTCTCTTGTTTCTTAGTGTCTTCGCGCCTTGGTGGTGATTTTCTGAACCTCCTCCCTGCGAAACAGCTAGAGTTCAGCGACCGCCGGAATGATCTCCTTGCCAAAGGTCTCGAGCGGTGTGATCTTATAGGCATCCGGCATGTTGAAGATGGCGTGAGTGAACCCCCATCGCCCGCAGCTCCTGAATGCGACGAAGAATGTCCTCCACCGTATCGCCGCCGGAAAGATGCACGGTGCAGAGCGACGTCTTCTCGACCGTGTCGTAATTGCGGCCCAGCGCCTCGCAATGTCGCTTGAGATCGTCGAACGCTTTCTGCATATTCTCCGGCGCCGACCTATCGATTGCAGCATGAAGGATTTTCTTACTATTCCTCAGTAGCGATCGCCCACTATATCGCCCACTACCGTGATTAGGGCCATGGCTTGGTCAATGGCGTGCAGATCTTCTTCCTGCACCTCATGCTCTTCTAAGAACGCCTGGGTCTCGATTTGCTGATGAAACGGATGGCCCTCGATCTGATTCACCGCCGGAACCACTGCGTTATGCACAATCAGGTCCATCAGCCGGTCAGGGTGGAAGTTGCTGACCCCGATGGCGCGGATGCGGCCTTCGCGGTGTAGCTCCTCCATGGCGCGCCAGGAGCAATGCACATCGCCGTAGGGTTGGTGGATCAGATACAGATCGAGGTAGTCCAGTTGCAGCCGTTGCATCGACCGCTCGAACGCCCGTTTGGTCTTTTCGTAGCCGGTGTCTTGAATCCACAGTTTGGTCGTCACGAAAATCTCCTTGCGAGGCACGCCGCTGCGTTTGATGGCGGCGCCGACGGCTGCTTCATTGCCGCGTGGGCTATCAGGACGCTTCGCACTTCAACCGAGAATACAAACGCCTCTTCGGCGCGCTGCCGCTGCGCGATGTGCAGCGCCTTCGCGAGACCATGATGTAAAAAATACGGACAAAGGATGGGGCCATTGGTGGCCTAAAGACGCCTCTTGGCCGCCCATCCTCAGTAGCCCTTGTAGGGTTATGGTGAGAGCAACTCGCAGGGGATGTCTAGAAGCTCCGCATTGCGCGCCAATTGTCGATCTGCGGTAACTAGGGGGGGCCTGCGCAAACGCTGCTGTTGCAAGGTGCAGCGCGTCGGGCGCCTTCAGCGTCAAGTCGAAGCGTCTGATGTACATTTGTGCCTGTTGATAGACGGCGCTGCTCAGACGGAGAGAAATGTACAATCCCTGCGCCAGATGACCGGCAAAAAGGGTGACCACTCGCTGAGCGTCAGACAATGATAGGTGGCCGAGACGTTGGCGCAGCGCCAAAGCGCTGAAAAGTTCTATCTGCGCCAGCTCGCTGACCATCACAGCCGAGGCGGCCAGCAGGCGTTCCTGCGCTATGTCGCTTAGGGGCTCTGGCACGTAATATGCGACCAGCACACCGGTGTCAAGATAAATCGTACATCAATAGCGCGCTTTCCAACGTTCGGCGACCACGGTTTCGCTCATCGTCTCTCCCTGCAGAGCAACACTGGCTCGAAACGCCGTCAAATCGGGAAATTTTGGGCGTAAACGCCCCGCTTTTATCCGGCCTGACTACAGTTCCTTAGCGGACGCTTCAAGTGTACACTATCAGTGTACACTAGGGGATAGCCTTGTGTAACCGCCGGAATCGCTAATTTGGGCGGCAAGTCACTGCAGGTGGCAGACTTGCTGAATCTTCTACGACACCGGTGCGCCTACGGTCAGCCGCGCCAGGAAGCCTTCTTCCACCGAACCGGTGACCGTGGCCATCTGTGACTCCCAACCATCTCTGAAGACGCTGTCGCGCTCCAGAGAAAGTCTGGAAAGGTTGTTCAAGCTGGCGCCGTAGCGAGCATCGGCGTAGACTGTTCGGCATACGTCCTCCGGCAGGGCGATCTGAGAGGTGTGCACCACATCGCCGGCGCCCGTCGCCTGCTCCACCGAAGCATAAATTTCAAAATGAAAATGCGGCCATCGTCCGGAGTAACAGCCGGGAAAAACGGTGAGGAACGTCACCACACCGTTCGCGTCCGCCGCCTGCACCCCGCGCAGATAGTCCTCGTCCTCTGCGCCGGGGCTGTACATGGAATAGCGCCCCTGGGCGTCGCAGTGCCAGAGATAGACGGCGTAGCCGGGCAAGGGCCCACAGTCGCCGCCGGCCCGCACCAACGTGAGCTCCAGGCGCAATGGAACTCCTTCCGCCGTGTTGCCGGTGCCCAGGCTGGTGCGGATGTCGGGCCGAACGACGCCGGCCCGGCTGAGAACATTGAGCGCCGGCCCTTGGGCGCCGTTGCCGGGGAAGGGGCCTGCCGTCTCGCGTGGGATGGGCGAGACGCACTCCGCTGCTACGCCGGCTTCAGAGGCGCCGGGTTTAGCGCGGGTGGCAGGCGACGTGGGCGTTTCGATGGGTGTACACCCGGCGAGCAGCGCGGCGACGCCCATGAGGCCCAGGCTGAGCACTCGGCGCCGCGTCATCGGTGACTGGCTCAGCATCGCCAAGTCGGCCTTCAGCCCTAGATCGTAGAAATCCTGAGGCGATTCCCCAGAGAAATGAGCGTGTGGTTGCACACCGACCTCCATAAATTTGAAATCTTCCATCGATTGGCTTTTAAGAATCGTTGAACCAGATCTTCGGCGTCATCTTACCCTCTGGATGTAATTCCATCATGTGGAAAACATTAGAAAGTTGTAAAAAACGGCCAGCATCTCTTCATCCGCTGAACTCTGCGGCCAGCGCCCTGCGCATCACCTCCACGGAAGGCTCTTGTCCTGTCCACATCTTAAAGGCAATGGCGCCTTGATAGACGAGCATACCCAGGCCATCGAGGGTGGCGGCGCCGCGTTCGGCGGCGCGGCGCAAAAAGAGGGTGTTCGGGGGGTTGGGAATCACGTCGCAGACGATGAGACCCGGGAAGATCGAGTCGTAGTCGATGTCAGGCGCATCCTCTACATTGGGAAACAGGCCGATGGAAGTGGCGTTAATCAGCAGGTCGGTGCCTTGCGGCACGCGATAGACGCCCTGCCAGTGCACGAACTCCGCCTGTGCGGGCGTCTTTTCGATAAGCAGCCGAACGAGCGCCTCCCCGCGCTCCCGGCTGCGGTTGACAATTGTGATGCGCTGCGCGCCGGCCAGCGCCAACTCCACGGCAATTGCACGTGCTGCGCCGCCTGCGCCGAGCACCACCGCGTGCGTCCCTGCAGCGTCGATGTCGGCATCGTCGCCCAGCGCACGCATGAACCCCTTGCCGTCGGTGTTTTCGCCGATCAGCCGGTCGCCCTCGCGGCGCACCGTGTTGACGGCGCCGATCACCTGAGCGCTGGACGCAATCTCATCCAGATATTGCAGCACCGCCACTTTGTGGGGAATCGTGAGATTAACCCCGCGGAAGTTGTTCATGGCGCGCATGCCCAGCACAGCGTCGCTGAGGCGCTCTGCGCGCACCTCGAAGTTGAGATAGAGCCAGTTGAGGCCGAGCGCCTGGAACGCTGCATTTTGCATCACGCCGGTCGGATTCTCCGCCACCGGGAAGCCGAAGACGCCGACGATGTTCAACATGTAGTTGGGTTCAGCCATGGTCTGGTTTCTCCTATAGATTCAGTGCAAAGGTGCAAAGACGCAAAAGAGCGGCTCTCATGAATTTCAAATGAGTGATACAGAGGGTCATTCTCGTTGAACCCTTCCCGTCGGCCCTTCTGCCCTCTCCTCAACTGAGGATCGACTCGATCTTGCGCTCCATCTCCCGTGCTTCGTCGACGGTGAGCACGCCGGCGATCATCGAGCAGCGGTAGGTCTCTCCCGCGCCAAGCACCTTCACGTTGCCTTTCGCTTTCTCGGCCGTGTAGCCCTCCGGCTCTGCGGTTGAAGGCAGCACCATCCCTAGCGCATCCTGGTCAGGGGTGCGACAGATCCAGCGCACGCCCTTGTCCAGCTCCGCAGGGCGATGGGCGATGTAGTCGGCGCTGCCGTCAGGATGCACCTGCATCGTGTGCGCCCATCCGTCGGCGTCGGCCAGGTAGTCGATGAAGAAAACCACCTCTGGATCAAAGGCCAGGCCCGGTTTGAGCACATTGTGCCGCTCGGGGTGTCGACTCAGCTCCTCCAGAAAAGCGGCGTACTCCGGGCCAGGTCGCACGTGCGACGGGATGCTTCGACGCACGCGCACGCTTGCCGGCGTGCAGTGCGCGCTGTAGACCAGCCGGCCGTTGTCGACCGGGCGGAAGTTGGCGTGCGCCATGTACATGTACTCCATCGGCGTACGTTTAAGGTTGGTGACGCTCAGATCGATGGTGAAGAGCGACGATCCGGCGTAGAGTTTGACCAACGGCTCGGCCTGATAATTAAAGCTGAAGGCGACGGTGTGTTGATAGACGCCGCCGAGTCCGATGTAACTGCCGCGCTCATCCTTGCCGACGACCAGATAAGCGCTTTTATATGGCGCATTGGGCAGCTCGCCGTGCAACGGATGGGCGTCGCCTGCGGCAGGCACGCCCATCGCCGTGAAGCCGCAGTGGAGCAAAAAGCCGCCGTAGGTCTCCAGATAGACGCGCGTGGGCCGCGGTTGGTCGAACATCGAGCGCATCGTGATGTTGCGCCCGCGAAAGCTGGCCGACCAGATCTGTTGGCCCTGGAACGGCAGCAACACCAGCTCGCCCAACTCGTTGCGCAGTCGCAGCGCCGCCACGCCGCTTTCAAAACGGAAGACGCTCGCCTCCAGCGCATCGGCCTCGACCAGAAGGCGCTCCCGTTCGCCGAACATCGATTCGGTGAGATGAAAATAGGTTGTCATAAAAATCCTCGACGCCAAAAGATGTTGGAATTGTTTTTGGAAATGGTGGAATTTATTGATGATCGCTGCGCCGTATAGAGTGCGCTGCTATGTACTTTACCATACTTGTCGGATGCGGGCGAGTGCATAGGGGTGTATCGTTTTGCTCACGGCGGATTGCAGGAAGCGGGTCGCCTCTTCGGTCATTAGGGGGCCAGGTCAACCCTGTGCAGAGAAGAAAGTATGCGAGGCTCATGCCGCCAAGCTCTCCACCAGCGCTGGAACTCCTAGCAGGGCGATAAGCATCCCGGCCGGATGTTGATTCAAACCTAGCGGTTCCGCCAACAAGAGAACGAAGACGACCGCTCCTGCGCCAAGCGCCCAGAAGACCCATACTTTGCGTCCTCGCTTCTCTCGCTTCGCTGCCCAGGAGGCCCCCAGGCCGTTGCCTAGCATGATTCCCAGCGTCATGCCGGCCACGCCCAGCGCCAGGTCGGCCATCCCGCCGCCGGTGAGCCGGCCGATGAGAGCGCCCAGGGCGTAGCCCACCGCCCCCAATAAAATTGCACCACCTAGTGCACTCAGAAAAACCATCAGGCGAGATTGCATCAGGAAACTCCTTTTTGTCGGACCAGAACTTATTGAAAGATCAGAGCTTATTGCCATCGAATGTTAAGAGCAGTGTCATTTAAAAAATAACACATAGGCGACGGGGGCGTCGCGTCCGGCATAGCCGACGCCGTCTCCTTCGAACAGAACGAAATTGCTCTTTACACCGGACGGAACACTCAACTCCCACATAAAATTGGGGATTTCAAACCGGGTTGCGTTCTACACCCAATCGCCAAGGGGATGGAAGTCGTTGTCCGCTGCGTTCGCCAGAACTGGGGCCGGAGAGCGTTGATAGCATTGTCGTTGCGCAGATGCCCTTCTTTGCCGATGAGATTGTCCGGAGTGCAGGCGTCGCTGTTGCCTTCGATTCCCAGCGGCATGGATGCGTCGCCGTTCCCGATGACGTTCATCAAAAGAGAACGGCGAGCGGCCGGAGTGAAGGTTTTAGCACGACCATGAACGCACTCCTCACCAGTGTAGGCGATTGCTGAATCAATTATAACCGAAGAAGAACTTCTCAAATGTTGCAAGAAATCATCAATGACGCCGTCTTGGCGAGAGCGTTTGCGCGGCCGATGTTTGTGAACACGGCCAGTGCTCGTGAAGTTGTTGTCGCTGCTTTCGAGAACGGCGCAGAGCGCACTGTTCACCGCACGTCGTGGGCAATGCGCTTCAGCTTTGGTATACTTCTGCGCATGAAATTGGATTCGCAGAGAACGACGGCGCATCCATACCCAACGATCCAGCTTTGCAAACACTCAACGAGGAGAGATGTGGAATGCCCCATCAATTGCGCAATCTCAAACGCCCTGTGCCCAGCGATCTGGAGATCGCTCAGTCGGTGACGCCTTTGCCGATCCAACAGATCGCAGAAGAGGTCGGTATCCTGGCCGAGGAGTTAGAGCTCTATGGCCCGTACAAGGCGAAAGTCTCGTTGGACGTGCGCGAACGATTGAAAGATCGCCCGAACGGCCATTATATCGTCGTCACCGCCATCACGCCCACCCCTCTCGGTGAAGGCAAAACCACGACAACCGT
>CALFWA010000261.1 GCA_937928035.1 uncultured Caldilinea sp.
TAAGGCTCCACCATCCAGCGTTCGTCCAGCCAGCCTTCCACATACACGCGCGCAGAGAGCTTTCGCCGGCTGTTGTTGAGCACGGTCACAGGCAGCGCAACCACATCGCCAGGCGCCGCCTCCCAGCGACGTGTGGGAAGCATGACGACCAGGGCCTCATCGAGGCGGTCGGGGATTTCCCACGTATGCGGGGCGTTTTCCGACGAGATTGCGTCCACGTCCAACAGCTCATTGAACTCCTGCACCGATGGCTCACCACTCTCGAGGGATAGAGAATCGGGCGGTGCCACCGGCCCGTTCAACGTCTTTCGCCTGATCGGTTGGGTCTCGCTGCCGGGAAAGGTTGCGTCGTCCGTTTGCATGCAGGTAGTATGGAGGGTGCAATGGCGCCTGTCAAGTTCGGGAACCACAGCTTTCCTTGCGCCGTTGAACAGAGCGAAATAGCCAAGGACAAGACCGTCAACACGATCACTGAACACAGGGCGGAGCTCGGGAATAATCAGGGATATGAGATTCGGCGTTCGATTCTGGCTCTTAATGGCGGCGATTGCGCTGCTGGTTGCGTTGACGTTTCCGTTTCTCTGGCGCGCCTGGGTGGAACACACGTACGCCTCTGCCATTTACACCTTGGAAGAAGCCCCTTCTGCGCGCGTGGCGCTTGTGCTGGGGGCGCGCGTCTACCCCGACGGTCGGTTAAGCCCAATGCTGGCGGATCGCGTGGACACAGCCGTTGCTTTATACAAGGCGGGAAAGGTTGAAAAGTTGTTGATGAGCGGCGACAACAGCCTGAAGGACTACAACGAGCCCGGCGCTATGATGGCGCATGCAATCCGGCAAGGGGTGCTGGCGGAGGATATTCAACCCGATTATGGGGGGCGGCGCACCTACGACTCCTGTTATCGCGCCCGCCACATCTTTCAAGTCGAAGAGGCGATCATCGTCACGCAAGAATTCCATCTGCCGCGCGCGCTCTTTCTGTGCAAGAGCCTCGGCATCACTGCCACCGGGGTCGTCGCCGATCGTCGCCAATACCATCCGCGCAGCCTTGCATGGTCAGAGGCCCGCGAAACGCCCGCCACCTTTGCTGCGCTCCTGGACATCCTCCGTCGGTCGCCGCCGCCCGTCCTGGGCGATCCGATCCCGATCCAATAAGGTTCGCCTACTCAATCTCGATCGTCTGCTCCGAATGCCCCTTGCGCCAGTTGCCGCTGGCATCCCCCACCACCCAGGAGGTGGTGATGCGGATCCTCATGCGGCTCTGAGGGCGCACCGGCGCGTCGGCGCGCACCTGAATCGGTGGAGCGGACGGTTTGGCGGGTCGACTCAGAAGCGTCTGCAACAGTCGCCAGCCGACGCTGGCGGCCAGGCTGGCAGCGCCCACCAACAGGGGGGCTGCGGCTTTGCCGACCAGCGCAGGCAGCATGCTTTGCGGCGCCGGCAACGCCGCTTCCATATCGTAGCCGCAGTGGCTGCAGTGACGCGCCTCCAGCGCAAAGTGATTGCCGCATTGCGGACAGATGCGTGAGACTTCGGTCATCTTGACTTGCTCATTTCATTCAAACAGCGCCCTACAGCGCTTCCAACGCGTTCCAGAGGGCCGCAAGCGTCCTCCAAAGCAATTTCTTCGCAAACAGTCTATCATTACGGCCCGCCTGCGTCAACGTCCATTCGCACTGCCGCCAATTTTGTCGTGAGATGTTGTTTCGCAACACTTCACAAAGAAAACTCGTCTTTTTCAGAACGATTTGCACGAAACTTCACCGTCACATACAATACCTTGCCGTCCAGGTGTAATTCCAGCCAAATCTAACCAAGCATACGGAGGACAAACATGCAACGGAGAACAAGCCCACTCGCATCGAAACGCGTCTCGGTCTGGATGGCGCTGCTTTTGCTCGTAGCGCTTTTGTTGCAGGCGTGTGCGCCGGCGCCGACCGCTCCTGGCGGCGTTGAGAGTGTCGCGCCGGAAGCCGCCCCAGCCGGTCCGGTCGTCAATGCGCTCGGCAAAGAGCTGCCGCCTGACGCTGCGCCGCTCGATCAGCAGGTGTTGATCTATCCCTATAGCGGCTGGCGCACTTTCACCACCATCGACTTTTTCCAGGCCGTCTATGAACGCGCCGACGCCCTGACCGATCTATTATCAGATTCGCTCGTGCGTCTTGACAAAAATTTCCAGGTCAACCCCGGCGCAGCCACGGAGTGGTCGGTCGATGAAAGCGGGCTGGTCTGGACCTTCAAACTCGACCCTAACCTGATGTGGAACGACGGCACGCCGGTGACTGCCGACGATTACGTCGCCACCTTCCGCTACGGCGCCGACCCGACGCACGCCTGGGACTTCTCCTGGTACTATCAGGGCGTGATCAAAAACTGGACGCAAGCGGTCAACGGCGAAGTTCCGATCGAAGAGATCGGCGTGCGCGCTGTGGATGCACATACGCTGGAATTTACCACCGAGATGCCGGCGCCCTATCTGCCCGCCATGCTGCTCTACTCCGCCCCCCTGCAGAAGAAAGCACTTGAGATGCACGGCGGCCTGTACAACTCCAACCCGGCCACGTCGGTTTCGTCCGGCCCTTATAAGCTGGTCGAATGGACTAAGGATCAACGGTTGGTGTACGAGATCAACCCAGACTACAAGGGCACGAACATTCCGTACATTCAGCGCCTGGTCGTCATTGCCATCGGTCAGCCCTCGCAGCTTTTGCCCGCCTACGAAGCCAACGAAATCGACTTTGTGTGGGGCAGCGGCACGCTTTCGCCGGCCGACTTGGAGCTGATCGAAAACGACCCGGAGCTGAGCGCGCAATACCATCCGCACTACGGCGACTTCCGCACCTACTACTTTGCGTTCGACGTCTCCAAGCCGCCGTTCGACAATCTGCTGGTGCGCCAGGCCTTTGCCCATGTGCTCGACCGCGACACCATCCTCCCCAATATCGTCAAGCGCCAGGGCATTCCGGCTTACTCTTTCCTGATGCCCGGCTTCCCGGCCTCCAATTCCGAGGCGTTCAAGGACACTTACCCCTACGACGTGGAGAAGGCCAAACAGCTGCTGGCCGAAGCAGGTTATCCGAACGGTGAAGGCTTCCCCAAGCTGGTGATGAAGCTGCGGGCCGAAGGGCCGACGCCGGTCGCAGTGGCGCAGGCCTACGCTGCAGCGCTCAAGGAGCACCTAGGCATCGAAGTGGAAGTCTCCAACATGGATTTTAAATCCTACATGGACGAACTGAACGCCAAGCCGACCCAGGTGCAGTTCACGCTGATCTCCTACGGCATGGACTATCTCGACCCGAGCAACATGCTGGGCGTCTTCCTCAGCGGCGGCCGCCATCCCTGGAGCAACGCCGAATATGACCGCCTGGTCAAGGAAGCCTCCAGCTTCACCGGCGACCCGGCGGAGCGCACCCGCATGTTCCAGGAGGCGGAGAAGATTCTGGTGGAAGACGCTGCGTTTGTCTTTGTCTATCACCAAACGCCCGGGGACCTGATTAAACCCTTCATCAAAGGCCCGGCGCTGGAGCCGGACAACAACGGCGTCGCCGCCTGGCACTGGCCTGGCTTCTCTACCTTCAGCGACCTGCTGTCGGGCGTCTACATTACCAAAGACGTAGCCAACTATCGCCAGCCGCCGCAGTAAACTCGGTCCGTAGATTCGTTCCCTTCCTCC
>CALFWA010000262.1 GCA_937928035.1 uncultured Caldilinea sp.
AGCCTAGCCCGCAGCTTGTGGAGAGCTATCCATTCGTCGACGTCTTCATGCCGCCCAGCGAAGCGACACCGTTGGTGAATTTTCTTCGCCAAGCCGAGATCGACGCCGAAATGGCGGAGATCGAACGCCAGCAGCTGGCGCGGCGCTATCAGCTCCAGGATGAAGCGCAGCCGATCGGCGCCACCCAATCGATCAAGCATCTTGCCCTGAGCGGAGAGGCGCCCGTCGCCGCTTACGTGCCGATCGTCTACGGATGCAGCCACGCCTGCACCTTCTGCATCATTCCGTTTCGCCGTGGGGTGGAGCGCAGTCGATCACCGCAGGAGATCGTCCACGAGGTGCGCGGGCTGGTTGCCCAAGGCGTGCGCGAGGTGACGCTGCTGGGCCAGATCGTCGACCGCTATGGCTACGACTGGCGCGGGGAGCTTGGCAACAGTGCAACGGTCAAGGCGTTCCACGGTAACGGCGACGGCTCGAGCGCCTCTGGCGTGCAACCCAACGGGGGGCACGCCTATGACCTTGCCGACCTCTTGCACGCCGTGCACGAGATCGAAGGGCTGTGGCGCATCCGCTTCCTCACCAGCCACCCAAATTACATGACGGACCGCATCCTGCAGGCCGTGCGCGACCTGCCTAAGGTCTGCCCGCACATCGAGGTGCCCATCCAGGCGGGCGATGACGAAGTGCTTGAACGGATGAAGCGCGGCTACACCAATGCCGAATATCGTGCACTGATCGAACGTATCCGCGTGACGGTGCCGGACGTCGCCATCAACACCGACATCATCGTCGGCTTCTGCGGCGAGACAGAGGATCAGTTCGAGCGCACCGTCGAGATTGTGCGCGACCTGAGGTTCGACAAGGTGCACCTGGCGCGCTACAGCCCGCGCCCGGGCACAGTCAGCGAGCGTCGCATGGTGGACGACGTGCCGGAGGCGGAGAAGGTGCGTCGGCACAAGCTGCTTGAAGCGTTGCAGGAGCAGATCAGCGCCGAGATCAACCGGCGCTATCTGGGTGAAATCGTCGAAGTGCTGGTGGAGGACAGGCACAAAGGCAAGTGGCGCGGTCGCAACCGCCAGAACAAGCTTGTTTTCATCGAGAGTGACCTGCCGCTGCGCGGCCGCCTGGTGGAGGCGCAGATCACATGGACAGGGCCGTGGTCGATGCAGGGGCGCTTTGTGCGCGATGTCTCTCCGCTGCCCGACAAGGTTACAGCCCCGCGGCAAACTTTCACGATCGCCCTGGGGTAGATTCTCCACAGGAGGGGCGGCATGCCAGCTCGCACCATCCGCGCCCCACGCGGAACACAGCTCACCTGCAAAATTGGCTGATCGAAGCTGCGTACCGCATGTTGCAGAACAACCTCGATCCCGACGTCGCCTTCGACCCCGATAACCTGATCGTCTACGGTGGTCGCGGCCGCGCCGCGCGCAACTGGGAGTGCTTCGACGCCATCCTGCGCATGCTCGAGCGGCTTGAGCTGGATGAGACACTGCTGGTGCAGTCGGGCAAGCCGGTGGCGGTCTTCCGCAGCCATCCCGACACCCCACGCGTATTGCTCGCCAACTCCAACATCGTCCCGGCCTGGGCCACGCAGGAAAACTTCGACCGCTGGGAGCGCGAAGGACTGATCATGTACGGCCAGATGACCGCCAGCAGCTGGATCTACATCGGCACGCAGGGCGTCCTGCAGGGCACCTATGAGACGTTCGGCGCGCTGGCGCGACAACTGGCTGGGGGTCGCTGCGCGGGAAGCTGGTCGTCACCGCCGGCCTGGGAGAGATGGGCGGCGCGCAGCCGCTGGCGATCACCATGAACGAGGGCGTCGGCCTGATTGTCGAAGTGGATCGCTGGCGCGCCGAACGACGGCTGCATCTGCGCCAGATCGACCGCGTCACCGACAACCTGGAGGAGGCGATGACCTGGGTGGAGGAGGCGCTTGCTGCCAAGCAGCCTCTGTCGGTCGGCCTGATCGGCAACGCGGCGGAAGTCTTGCCGGAGCTGGTCGCCCGCGGGGTGCAGCCCGACGTGGCGACCGATCAGACCTCGGCGCATGATCCGCTCTACGGCTACATTCCGGCCGGCATGTCGCTGGTGGAAGCCGCCGAGCTGCGACGTCGCGATCCGCAGGCGTACATGCAGGCTGCGCTTGACTCCATGACGCGCCACGTCCAGGCCATGCTCGACTGGCAGGCGCGTGGCGCAATCGTCTTTGACTACGGCAACAATTTGCGGCAGCGCGCCTACGACAACGGCCTGCGCGAGGCCTTTCAGCTACCCAGGCTTTGTACAAGCCTATATTCGCCCACTCTTCTGCGAAGGGCCGTTCCGCTGGGTGGCGCTTTCCGGCGACCCGGCGGACATCTACGCCACCGACGCTGCCATCCTGGAGCTTTTCCCGGAGAATGAGCATTTGCGACGGTGGATCGCAATGGCGCAGAAACATGTGGGATTTCAGGGTTTGCCGGCGCGCATCTGCTGGCCGGGCTACGGCGAGCGCGCCCGCGCTGGCCTGCGTTTCAACGAGATGGTGGCGCGTGGGGAAGTCAAGGCGCCGGTCGTGATCGTCCGCGATCATCTGGACAGCAGCTCCGTCGCCAGCCCGAACCGGGAGACGGAGGGCATGCTCGACGGCTCCGACCCATCGCCGATTGGCCGTTGCTCAACGCCCTGATCAACGCCGTCAACGGCGCGACCTGGGTGAGCATCCACCACGGCGGCGGGGTCGGCATCGGCTACAGCATCCATGCGGGGCAGGTGATCGTGGCGGATGGCACGCCGGAGGCTGCGGTGCGGCTGGAGCGCGTCCTCACCAGCGACCCGGGCACTGGGGTCGCCCGCCATGCGGATGCAGGGTATCCCCAGGCCATCGAGTTTGCGCGCAGGCATGGAATCAAATTGCCGATGATCACGGGGATTTGACAAGAGAAAATAGGAGCTGTAGGCCGGTCGCCTGGTTTAAGACGATAGCAAATCCGCCGCCGGTTCTCAATTCGAATCCACTACAACCAATCTTCCATCTCGTCGCGCGCCGCTTTCTGGCGTGACGCCGCCGTGCGCGCGAATGTAAGCGATCAGTTCATTGCGCACCAGCCGATGCGTCTCCTCTTTCGGCAGCGCATGTGCGTTGAGAGAAAGACGCAGGTTGTTGCGCACCGTCTCCTCCCACGAACTGGCAAGCGCATGGGTAAAGCTGGGGCAGGCCATGATGAACGTACGCTCTCGCTGCTCGCAAAGCGGCTGGCCGTTTACGGTGATGTCCGTCGCCCTGGCCTGTTCGCGGCCGGCGCCGAGGTGGATGCGATAGCGCACGGCTGCGCTGAAGTGAAGGAAGCCCCGTTCAAGGTGCACTTCGTCAGGACGATCGACGCGGCGAGCGTTTTCATGCAGCAACTGTTCAAGCTGAGGGCCGGTCAGCTTGCAGAGCTGAACCACGTCGGCGTAGGGCATCACGGCGAACCAGTCGCCGAGGGTGAGTCGCCCTGGCGGCAACCCTGCAGAGACGGAGGACGCGTCGATGGCCGCAAAGTCCACCGGATAACCCGCCAGCCTGCACTGCTCCACCAGCGCGTCGGTGATGAAGTTGCAGAGCGCAGATTCGTGCGCTGCCAGCTCATTGCGCACAACGTCGATGCTCAGGTCTGGCTCGTCGGCGACGACGCCCAGCGGCTCGGCGAGGATGGGTTCGATCTCGCGCAGCAGCGGCTGAACGTATCCGCGCTCGAACTCTTCGTCCACCGGCAACCTCGACGCTGCGTGTAATTGCACGTTGGTCACGGCGGCCCAGCGTCGCCCCACGGTGATGTCCACCTCGCCGAGAAATTCCCCGAGCTTGCCCGCCTGCACAATCGGGATGCCGTTGACGACATTGTGCGGGCTGAGTCCATGTTCGGTCAACGCGTGGTGGGTGTGTCCGCCGATGATGACCTGTACGGCCGCGTGCGGCAACGCCGCCGCCAACTCGCAGTCGCCCGCAGCGAGCACTCTGGCCGAGGTGGAGGCCAGGCTGTAGCCAAGATGGCTGAGCACGATCACGACGTCGCTGACCTCTTTGACGATGGGCAGCAAATTGTGCATCGTTTGGATCGGATCGACGAAGTGTAGGGTGGAATCGGGCTGCGGCGCCATCTGCGCTGGCGTCGTCAGCCCGATCACGCCTACGCGCACGCCTTTCACCACGAAGAGCGCAGCGGGAAAATAGCCGCCGGAAAGCCACGAACAGCCCGCCAAGTTGGCCGTCAGGAGCGGGAAGGACGCGTCCTGGCGCAGGGCGCGTGCGAGCAGCCGCGCGTTCAGGTCGAGGTCGTGGTTGCCCAGGGCGCAGGCGTCGATCCCGGCGGCGGAATAGAGACGATACGCCGCATGGAGGCGAAAGCTGTTTTCGTCACAGCCGAGCAGCGCATCAAAGATGCTGCCGACGGCGTCGTCGCCGCTGCTGAACGCAAGCACGCCCCGCTGCGGGTGGCGGCGATAGCGCCTGCGCAGGCGGCGAATGGAACCCGCCGTGCGTGAAAAGACCGGATGCGCTCCGTCCGGTTGAAAATAGACGAGATTTCCGTGCAGGTCGTTGAAATGGGCGATCTTGAGGCGGAAGGGATAATCCAGGTCGTCGTGTTTGGGGGGAGGCGTCCGTCCTTCGTCCAGGATGAGGCGCTCCACCGGGCGGGCTGTGGCATCGCCTACAAAAAGATACCGTTCGATGCCCTCTTCCGGGCTGGCCCCGACGCGCGTCAGACGAAGGGCTCCGGGAGGGATGGCGAAGAACGTAGAGGGCCGACCCCACAGCATAGCGTTACCCGATTCGTCCGAACTGATCGGGCGTGATGCGATTAAGCGGCGGTTCGCCGGCGAAAAAGCGGCGCAGCTCTTCAACCGCCATCTCGCCCAGGTGCGTGCAGTCTGTGATGCAGCCGGCGAGATGGGGCGTCACGACGACGTTGGGCAACCGACGCAAGGGGCTGTCTGGGACGGGGGGCTCTGGGTCGGTGACGTCGAGGAAGGCGAAGAAGCGGCCTTTGGCAAGCTCTTCGACCAGCGCCTCCTCGTCGATCAGCGCGCCGCGCGCTGTGTTGATAAGCACGGCGTCATCCTTCATTAGGCGCAGCAAGGAGCGGTCGATCATGTGGCGGGTGGAGGGCAGGGCAGGCGCATGCAGAGAAATGACGTCGGCGCGACGCGCCAGCTCTGCCAGCTCGACCTTTGTCACGCCCAGGCGGGCGGCCTCCGTTTCATTGACATAAGGATCATAGAGCAAGATGGAGGCGTGGAAAGGGCGCAACAGCTCAATGACGCGGCGTCCGACATTGCTGGCGCCGACAATGCCGATCACGCTGCTGTGCACTTCACGCGCGGGCCAGGCCGGATGCTCGCGCCAGCCGCCCTTGCGCACATGCTGGCTCAACGGCAGGATGCGCTTGACGCCCACGATGATTAAACCAAGCGTAGTTTCGGCCACGTCCTGCGCCAGGGCGGGCGCAGCGCTCGTCACATGGATGTTGCGCGCCCACACCGCCTCGCTGACGAAGCGTTTCACGCTGCCGCCGGTGTGGGCGATGGCGCGCAGCTTCGGCGCTGCGGCGAGCACGTCGGCGTCGATCGGAGCGACGTCCCACCCTGTGATGCAGGCGTCGGCGGGCGGCAAGAGGGCCAGCAGGTCGGTTTTATTCGCCGGCTCCTCCTTGGGATGATGGATGACCTCGGCGAACGCAGCTAAGGAGCGCCACGCTACCTCGGAAAAGATACGCGTATAATGCGCTCG
>CALFWA010000263.1 GCA_937928035.1 uncultured Caldilinea sp.
ATTGGCGCTGCAATTTTCTGAATTCTGACAGAAATTGTATACTGTACAAGTTAGCACAGTTGCGGAGCGACCGTTGCCGGCGTCAGCGTGCAACCATGGACGCGGCCATGTCTGCGCTGACGGTGAAAATCATTTGTGAAAAGGATCGAGCGTTTTATGTCTGTAAATCCGGCTCAAGGCACGAAACCGATCGACGCATGGGAAGCCGACGATGAGATTGACCTGCGCAAATACATCGATGTTCTGATCAAGCGCTGGCGCGAGATCGTTTTCTTCACGCTTCTGGTGGTTGCGGCGAGCGTATTAGGCGTGCTTGCTTACCGCCTGTTGCAGACCCCCGTGTATGAGGCGCGCGCCAGCGTCGCCATCGTGCGCACGCAGACGGAGGTCAATTTTGATGACCGTTTCACCACTTCATCGGGGGCGCCGACCGCCGGAGACGTCAACTCTCGCCGCAGCGCGCTGCTGGGGCTGGTCTACAGCGGCTCGATCGCTGAGCGCGTGGTCGCCGATCTGTACGACCAACTGAACGAGCACCAGCGCAATCCGGCCTATCTGCTGCGCCAGATTAACGCCGAACTTGCCACCCCCAACAACAGGACCGGCCAAAGCGATCTGATTTTGATATCCGCCCGTGCCGAGTCCCCGCTTGTGGCCGCAGCGATCGCCAACGCCTGGGCGCAGCATTACGTGCAGGAGGTCAATCGCATCTATGGAGAGGTGCCGGATGAGATCATCGCCTCTGTGCAGAATGAGCTGAATCAGGCTCAGGAGAACTATGCGCAGGCGCAGCGCGCTTTAGAGCAATTCCTGGCCGAGTCTCCGCTCAATGCGTTGCACCGCGAGATGGAGGAGACGCAGCAGGCGATCGCAACCTTGCAAAACGTCAACGCCGCTGCCCTTTCCGGCTACGCCGATGAAATTCTCAGCTCCTATCGCCGCATGATTACTGCTTATCTAGATGCACAGACGGAAGCCCAGCTTTTGGGCTTTCAGCGCGAGCAGGAGGGGAGACGTCAGCTCCTAGACGCCTACATGCTCGCCTATAACAGCGCCCTGGTCGATGCGTTCGACACGCAGCGTCAGCGGGACGCTCGGTTGCTGCGGCTTTACCATGACCAGTGGCTGCAAATGACGGCTGCGCTCTCGACGGCGCGACTGTTGCAGGCAGGATTGCAGGCAGGCGGAGAAGGGGCTGTGACCAGCACGGCGGCGGCGCTGCAGTTGCTCAAAACGCAGCTTGCCTCCTCCACAATCAGCGACATCCCTTCCCTGCAACTGAACAACCCCGATCTGGTCGTGAAATCGACAACGCCGTTCGTTGAGCGCGTCCCGTTGACTACGTCCGTCGGCGCCCTGGTCGTGCAAGGCGTCCAGACGCTCCAACCCGGCGCAGCGCCGGAGACGAGTTCGCAGCCGCCGATCCTGCAGCTTGCGTTGACGCCGCCCTCTGACGTCACGCTGGAGGCCCTCACCGCCGATTTGAATGGGACGATTCAGGCGCTGGAGCAACAGCTTGCGCAACTGGAGGCGGACATCGACGCGCTCACCCAGGCGCTGGCAAGCGGTGAACGCTTCAAGGGATTGGAAGTGCAGATGCCTGAGGAGAGCGATCTGGTGAACGCCATTCGCGCCCGCTATCCGACTTTGTTCGAGCTCGGGCTGTTTTCAGAGCTTGGCGAAACGGCAAGCCGCGACGCCAAGCTGGCGAGCAAGGGTCGCGCCCAGGCGGAAGAGCTGCTGAAGCTCGCCGGCGCGGAGACGGCGGCGCTCACGGTTCAGGCCGACGCGCCCATGCAGGAAAGCATTGCGCTGCTGGAGAGCCGGCTCCAGCAGCTGCAGGCGCAGGTGGAGGCAGAGCAGGCGGCCTATCGCCAGTTTATGCAGCAGCGCGATCTGGCCTGGGACGCGTTGAAAGCCTTGAGCACCAAACAGGCGGAGCTACGCCTGGAGCGCGCCGCCGCCAACACTGAGGTGCGCATGGGCACCCCGGCGATTGCGCCGGATGAGCCGGTTCAAATCGCCAGCGCTCCGATCAGCATCGCCCTGGCCGCCGCGGTTGGCTTCATGTTGGCAATCTTCCTGGCCTTTCTGTTCGAATACCTGGGGAGGCCGCCTCTGTTTGTACGGGCTTCTCAGGCGATGTAGACGTTTCCGCCTTCCTGACCGATGAGCGATGCAGCTCTGCCCGGCTTCCTGGAAACCTTGCGGCTCTCCTTGCGCCTTGATCCATCTATTTACGGTTTGCTTCGCGACAAGACGCAGGGTGTCTACTATGCTGCTTTGATTGTTTTGTTGGCCGGGCTATCTGAATCGCTTGGTCAAAGCGTGGTGCTGCTCTTGAATCGGGTGCGGCCGCGCCGTTTTGTCCTGGCGCTGTCCATCACCACGGTCAGCAACGTCTTCGGTTATCTTTTGTGGTCCTTGACGATCTGGTCCGTGGGCATCTTGCTTACGCAAAAAGAGCAGGATTTCCGCGAGGTCGCCGTAGTCGTAGGATTGGCCTACGCCCCCCAAATCTTCGCCTTTTTTGAGCTGACGCCTTATTTGGGCAATTTGATCTGGGGTGTGCTCTCGCTCTGGAGCATGTTGGCCATCGTCGTGGCGCTCCACTATGGGCTGGGTTTGGAGCCGTGGCAGGCGTTGTTGGTCTCCGCCCTGGGCTGGGTTGTCATGCAGGCGCTGCGCCGCACTGTAGGATGGCCGATTTTGCGGCTGCTCAGCTGGCTGCAGCACCGCGCGGCGGGAGTGCCCTTGACGGCGCGGCTGGAGGATGTGGCGCGCCTTCGCCGCCACACCCTGCGCAACTGGTATGAGCAATTGGAGGCGCGACGCCGCAGCGTGCGTCTTCCGCCGGTGCGGAAGAAACGTCGCAGGATGGACGGTCAGACGAACCATGTTCACCGATTGGAGTGATCTGCTGCTGCTGCCGTTGACGGCGCTGATCATTTTCCTGTTTTGGGCGTCCTTGACGCCTTTCGAGACGCTCGGCTGGTGGGCGGGATGGTTTGGCAACGCCATCTACCACGACGTCTCCGTCTCCGAGGCGGAGACAACTTCGTCATCGAGCGAGCCTCGACGCCGGCCCGCCACGGCGTATGTCCTGTTCCTCTCCGGCATCGGTCGCGTCTCCGGGCAAACGCTGAGTTACCGCGAGCAGGAATTTCTCAACCGGCTGCGCAACCGTCTCCCTAGCGCTGTCGTGATCGACAACATCTTTCCCTACTCCGTCAACAACCTTGCACTCACCGGACAGCCGATCTTCGCCGGACTGTGGAAATGGGCGCTCGCTCGCAAGTTGGACGGGCCGGCGCTGGCAGGCTATCTGATCAACATTCGCAATCTGTTGCAGGTCGCCATCGCCGCCGACAAGCGCTACGCGCCGATTTACAACCAGGCCATGGCGGAGGTCATGCTCGACACTGTGATGCGCTATCACTTTGACCCCAAAAGTTCGGTGCCGATCTTTCTGATCGGCTACAGCGGCGCCGGCCAGATCGCAATCGGCGCAGTCACCTATCTGCGCGAGTGGACCAAGGCGCCCATCTACGTCATTTCGTTGGGCGGCATCTTCAGCAGCGATCCTGGCATTTTGGCGGCGAGCCATGTCTTCCATCTGTGGGGTACGCGTGATCAGGCGCAAATCTGGCGATTTTTGATGCCTGGGCGCTGGTCCTGGATGGCGGCCTCGGAATGGAACCGGGCGCTGCGTCAGGGCCGCGCCACGATCATCCGCATGGAGGGAATGGGCCACACCGGTCGCGGCGGCTATCTTGACCATCGACCGCCGGCGGAGGGAGGGCCGGCCAACGTCGACCGCACCGTGGAGTTGGTCGCCACCATCATCGCCTATGCCGACCAGCCTGAGCGCATCCCGCGCACGGTGTAGAGGAAGGTTTGTTTTCGTTTTTTTGACCTCCACAATTTGACACGCTACCCCTTCTTTCCTATACTTTAAGTGTTGGCAGCGATCCTCGGTAGCTCAATCGGCAGAGCATCCGGCTGTTAACCGGACGGTTGTTGGTTCGAGTCCAACCCGGGGAGCCAGAAGAAAGAAACCCTTGCACTCAAGCTGCAAGGGTTTCTTGTTTGGTGATGGCCGGAGAAGTCAGGCTGGCTAACCCGGCGCCCAACCGATGAGAATTTCTTCCAGACTAGCGCATTGTCCTTCATTCTGAGCGATCATCCTTTGACATAAGAGAGCTTTTCGCAGATCAGACCTCCTCTCACCTGATAGAGATCGACCCCGCGTACATGCCCCGCCTGTCCGGCATTGTCCACCCAGTCGTAACGCCAGCGCATGACGCAATGCGTGCCCACCCCGAAGATTTCTTCGATCTCGATATGGGCATGCGGCGACTGTTGAAAGAACGTGTGCCAGAAGTGCGTCACCGCTGCTTTGCCCGCATAGACGGCGCCATCGGGAGGCGGGGACGTGTTTTCAAAGACGCAATTCTCGCTCATCAGTTCCATCATGCCGTCCACGTCATGGCGATTGAAGGCCTCGTTGAAGGCCAGCACGGCCCGCACCACCTCTTCCGCCTTCGACATGCGCACAGGGCTCATCGATTTTCCTCCTACGACGCTGCTTGCAATGCTTCACGCGCCAGCCAGGCGCACCCGAGGAGGGCGGCGTCCGTGTCCAGTTGATTTTGCACGATGCGCACGCGTTTACCCACCGAGCGGAAGCTGTAGCGCGGGGCCGTGCGCCGCGCCGGCTCTAACAGCAGGTTGCCGCAGTGCGCCACCGAGCCGCCGATCACATAACATTCGATGTCTAGGATCATGGCCAGAGTGGCAATGGCGACGCCAAGCGCCTCGCCTGCCTCGGTGAGAATGCGCAACGCCAGCGCGTCGCCCTGCTGCGCCAGCGCCGCCACTTGCTGGCCGTCCAGCGCAGTCGAGGTCTCCAAGGTGGGCGTTTCTCCCCGTTGCGCGGCTACATAGCGACGCGCCAGCCAGGGGCCGCTCATGAAGGTTTCAACGCAGCCGCGCGAGCCACAGGAACAGAGGGCGCCGGCGCGATCCAGCGTCGTGTGGCCGAACTCGCCTGCGGAGTTGTGCATCCCGCGATAGACCTGCCCATCGGCGATGATGGCTGCGCCGACGCCCGTGCCGACGATGATATACACCATGCTGCGCTCGCCGCGGCCAGCGCCGTAGTGAAATTCGCCCAGGCCGGCCGCCTTGGCGTCATGGTCGAGGCGGACGGGCGCATTCAAGCGTTCGCTCAGCAGCGCGGCCAGCGGCGCGTGGTGCAGGCCGGGAATGTTCGGGGGATCGAGCAAGACGCCGGCGGCATGATCGACCGGCCCGGGCGTACAGACGCCTACTGCAGCCACACGCTCTCCCCTGGGGAGCTGCTGCTGCATCTCCTCGATGCTCGCCGCAATTCGTTCCACCACGGAATGCGGCCCCAGACGGTCTTCGGTCGGGAAGCGTCGTCGCGCAATGATTCGATGATCCGGCGTCACCAGCCCAATTTCTGTCTTAGTGCCGCCCAAATCGACGCCTGCTACGAACATTTCTGCATCCTGATTCGTTGTTTTTGGGTTGCCGATGGATTATAACACTGTTTGCTTCAATCGTTTGGGTTCGCTTCAAGGAGCCGAGCGCCCATCGCCGCCAGCGCCATATCTTCTTCTTCCGGCAGGCCGCTGACCCCTACGCCGCCGACGACTTGTCCTCGATAACGGAGGGGGACGCCGCCGCCCCATGCTGTATAGCGCAGGTCGCCGAAGTTGGTCATCGGCCAGCTGTGGCTGCGCGAGGAGTCGCCGATGGCGCGGGTCGGCTGCTGCTCGCGTGCAGCGGTGAAGGCTTTGTTGATGGCGATCTGAATCGACGGCAGCTTGCAGCCATCGGTGCGCAGAAAAGCGATCAACTCGCCATGCGCATCGACGACCGCAACCGCCGCACCTTTGCCTTGCTTCTCCAGCTCGCTGCGAATCGCCTCGATGATGCGCAGCGCGTCCTGATGTGACAATGTAAGCTGTTCGTGCATACTCCTATCCCTTAAAAATCCATGAAACGGCGTGCCAAGACCTGCGGCTGGGAGCCGCAGCTACGGTGAGGCCGGTGTATTCTCGTTAAGCGTAGAGATCGTCGCTGCATTCCCGTGAATGCACCAAGGACCTGATTTATTTTGAAATCTTCTCCGCCACGCGCAACGCCTGCGCCGCAATGGTTAGCGCCGGATTCATCGCTGCAGAAGAAGGGAAAAACGACGAATCAACCACCCACAAATTCTCGACGTCGTGGGCGCGACAGTAGGGATCGAGCACTGAAGTGGCCGGGTCTGTCCCAAAGCGAAGCGTGCCGCACTGATGGGAGTTCGTCTCGATGCCCATCGGTTTGATAAAGATGAAGCGATAGCCGACCGTGCGCATCATCTCTTTCGCCGCTTCGACGAGTCTGCGATGCGCCGTCAGGTTGTTGGGCTTCCAGTGGATCACCACCCGCCCATCGCTGCGCAGCTCAACGCGGTTGTTCGGGTCGGGCAGGTCTTCGGACATCACCCACCAATCGACGCTGCGGTCGGCCATCCCTTGCAAAATGGACTTGGGCACGAGCGGTTGCGCAGCGGTCAACATGCCGGCCTGAAGCTTTCCTAGCAACTGAATGTTGCCCATCGGATAGGGAAAGTTCGGCCCTCTGAAGTAGAAGTCGTTGACAGCCATCGTCTTCTGAAAGATCGTCGGATTGCGCCGGAGGGGATCGACCGCCATCAGCGCCGTGTTGTTGTGCACCATGTAGTTACGCCCCACCAGGCCGGACGAGTTCACTAGGCCATTGGGGTGTTTGTCATTGGCGGAGCGCAGCAACAGCAGCGCCGAGTTGACCGCGCCACAAGAGACGACAAATCGATCGGCGTGCACGGTCTCCTTTTGTCCGTTGCGCTCCACTTCAACCGCCACAATGCGGCGACCCGTCGCATCCGTCAACAGTCGTCTCGCCAGCGTGCGCGTCCATAGGGTGATGTTCGGGCTGTCCAGAGCCGGTCGTACGCAGCAGACGTCGCTTTCTCCCTTCGCCAACACCTGGCACGGAAAGCCGTCGCAGGTTTTGCAGCGGATGCACCGCCCGCCGGCGCGCAGGTCGATGGCCATCGGCAGATGAAACGGATGAAGCCCCTGACGGCGCAGCCGATCGCACAGATCGTCGATGTACGGCTCGTGAGATACAGGTGGATAGGGAAATGGCCCGGAACGCGGCGGCTCGGTTGGGTCTTCGCCGGGCGCGCCATGCACCAAATAAATTGCTTCGGCGCGGGCGTAGTACGGCTCCAGGTCTTCGTAGGAGATCGGCCAGGCCGGCGAGGTTCCGCCTTCGTGCTCGATGGCGCCAAAGTCTTCCTTGCGAAAGCGGGGCAACGCAGCGCCGTAGACCTTGGTGTTGCCGCCGACGAAATAATGCACGCCGGGATGAAAGGGTTTGCCGTCTGCACCATACCAGGTTTCATTCGGCTTATAGCGTCGGCGGTCGAAGACTTCTGCGGGCTGCCAGTTTTGCGGCTCCTGTGGCAAAAAGTCGCCCCGCTCGATGAGCAGAATGCGGAGGCCGCTGTTGCGCAACGCGTAGACCAGCGTTCCGCCGCCTGCGCCCGTGCCGATGATAACGAGATCGAAGTGCTCCGCCATAGCGCCTGCTTTATCCTTTCACCGATCCGGCCAGGATGCCGCGAATGAAGAAGCGGCCCAGCAAAATGTAAATGATAGCCGTCGGCAGTGCCGCCACGACTGCGCCCGCCATCACGACATTCCACTCCACAGAAAAGGTGCCCGACAGGTTGTTCAGCGCAATCGTCACCGGCTGCCTGGCCGGATTGGGGACGACGGTGACGCCGAAGAGGAAGTCGTTCCAGATATTGGTGAACTGGAAAATGCCGACGACGACAAAGGCCGGGATCGACAACGGTAGCATAACGCGGATGAAGGTCGTGATCACGCCGGCGCCATCGACGCGGGCGGCATCCAGCAACTCAGTCGGCACGTTGGCGAAATAGTTGCGAAAGATCAGCGTCGTGATTGGGATGCCGTAGATGACGTGCACCAACACCAGCCCTGGAATCGTGCCATATAGTCCGACGACTTGCAAGGTGCGCACCAACGGCAACAGGATGCTCTGGTAGGGAATGAAGAAGCCAAAGAGCATCAACGTGAAGATGATGTCCGAGCCTCGAAAGCGCCACTTTGCAAAGAGATAGCCGTTGATGGCGCCGATCAGCGATGAAAGGACGGTGGCCGGAATCACCATGCTGAGGCTGTTCATCAAGTTCGGGCTGAGACGCTCCCACGCGCCGACAAAGCCATTGGCGCCGGAAAGCTGAGCGGGCGGCAGCCACATGCGCTGCAGGCTGACGCTCTGCGCATCTTTCACGCCGTTGGCGATCATGACATACACCGGCATTAGAAAAACGATCGCCATGCAAAAAAGGACGAACCAGACGGCGTATGAACCCCAGCGCGGCCTGCGCCGCTTTCGAGCCAAAGCAGCGGTCGTCATGACTCCTCCTTCAACGTGCTGGCCAGATATGGAACAATCACAAGGGCCACCAGCACAAGCATGATGATAGCTGCAGCGGAGCCGAGGTTGTAGCGCGTGGCCTTGAACATCTGCTCAAACACGAAAATGGCGGGCACGTCAGTGGCGAAGCCAGGGCCGACGCCGGCCATGGTGTAGACCAGGTCAAAGATTTTGAGCGATACATGCAGTAAGATAACGACGACGCTGATGGTCACCGGGCGCAACATTGGGATGATCACCCGATGATAAATCTGAAACTCGCCGGCGCCGTCGATGCGGGCCGCCTCGCGCACCTCGTCGGAGATCGTCGCCATGCCGCCGAGGTACAGCGCCATCACAAAACCCGAAAGCTGCCATGTTGCTGCGATCGCCACAGGAATCATCGCCAGGGGAATACCCCATCGCACCTGCCAGCTCTCGGCGCCGGGGAGCACGGCGGCGAGAATGCCGTTCACCTGGGCCACTACGGTTGGGTCGGTGATCCAGCCTGGCCTGAGCGGCCCCATGCCTATCT
Source organism: uncultured Caldilinea sp. (assembly GCA_937928035.1). Taxonomy (GTDB): domain Bacteria; phylum Chloroflexota; class Anaerolineae; order Caldilineales; family Caldilineaceae; genus Caldilinea. The sequence goes on from CALFWA010000263.1 coordinate 9,041, forward strand.
GCGCTAAAAGATGGTTCATTCCCAACAGCTCAAACAGAAGATTCAAACCAGTCTCCGGGTTGAAAATCCACCGCCAAACCACGCCGGTCACCACGAACGAGAGAGCATAGGGGAAGAGAAAGATGTTGCGAAAAACATGATGGCCGGCCAGGTGACGATCCAACATCACGGCCAGCGTCAAGCCCAGCGTCACGGCGAAGGCAATAAAGAATACGGTGAAGACGAACGTATTGCGCAGGTCCGCCTGCCAGCGCGCCATGGCAAACAGTTCTCCATAGGTGGCGAAGAGCGGTTCGCGCAGCGACAGGTCCACCTTCAGGGTGCGCCAGTTGGAGAGGGAAACCCAGAACGTGAAGCTGATGAACACATAGACGAAGATCGCCAGCGCCACGATCGAGGGCAGCAACAACAGCACAGTCTGCATCGTCTCCGACAGGCGCCAGCGACGCGTCTCAACCGACGCTGTGCGCACAGCCGGGGTGGAATCGGTGGAGGCAGTGGTCATGGGCACGCCTTTCTGAACGATCCTTGTTTTTCCGGTCTCCAGTCTCACGAATCAGCGACTGGAGACCGGAAAATTCAGAACTTTCTACCGCCCGAATCCCGAACTCTGTGCAGCGGCGACCAGCGCGTTGGCAAAGGCGTCGACATTTTTGTCGACGACGAAGACGGTCACGGCGTCGTTCAGCGCCTGCTGGAAGTCGGCCGGCGCCGCAGAGCCGTGCACGACCGTCGGCACAAGCGCGTCCTTCGCAAACGAATCCATCGACCAGTTGTGATAGGGACCGAATTTCGCGCGATCGCAGTCGGTGCGCGCACAGATCGAACCTTTCAGCGGGTTGAACGCTTCTTGCGCCTCTTTGCCGCCGATCACGCGCAGCCAGTTGATGGTGTTCTCTCGATTCGGCGCGCCGTTGCCGAGCACGAAGCCATCCGCCACGATCATGAAAGATCCATCGGTGCCGGGGTGGCTGACCCAGCCGAAGTCTTCGTTGTCAACCTTGCCGGCGTTGACGAACTCGCCGTAGGCCCAGTCGCCCATCGAGTTGAAGGCGCAGCCTCCATCCATCAACTTCTTGACCGCCTGATCCCAGGAGAGCGCAGCGTGGTCATCGTTTTGGTAATCGAGCATGCGGCCGTACACTTCCATGGCCTGTTTCACATCCGGCTCATCAAAGCGCACTGAGCCGTCCCACAGGCCGTTGTAGCGCTCCGGCCCGATGACGCCCAGCAGGGTGTTCTCGAAGAGCTGCGCCGAAGCCCAGATGCCCGAGTCGCCGACGCAGAGCGGCGTCACTCCCGCCGCCTTAAGCTGCTCGGCGATCGTAAAGAATTCATCCACGCTCAGCGTTGCGCCGATCTCAATGCCGTTCTCTGCGAGCAACTTCTTGTTGTACCAAAAACCGTTGCCCCGGTGGACGCCCACCGTCACCTGGTAGAGTTCGCCGTCTTTGGTCATCATGGCGCGCAACGCCTCGGGCACGACGGCCTCCCACCCTTCCTCCTGATACAGGCTGGTCACCGGCTCGACGTAGCCCGGCTCCACATACTGGCCGAGCAGCTCATAGCCCGGATGCACCTGCCAGGTGTCGGGCACATCGCCGCCCGCCAGCCGCGTTTGCAGCACAGGCCGCGCCGCTGAACCGCCGCCGCCCGCCACCGTTGCATTGATGATCTCTACGTTTGGATACTGCGCGCTATACACGTCGAAGAGCGCCTGCAGGGCTGCCGCCTCGCCGCCGGATGTCCACCAAGAGAAAACTTCCAGCTTGCCGCCGCTGGCCTGCGCCTGCTCCCCGGATGGAGCCGCCTGCTCGCCGGCAGGCGCCGCCTGTGGCGCCATGCATGCAGTCATGACCAGCGCAAGCAAGAGAATAAGCGTCCCTACGGACAGGGTTCTTTTGCCGAACATGTTCTTTCTCCTTATACTGAAAAGGTCTGAAGCATCGATGGAACGGTTGATGTTCTGGGAAGCTTTGGGTGTGATTTACATCAGGCTCACCTCCTTTCGGAGCTTGACCGTTTCTAAACCCGAATCGATGCCGATGACGTAGGAAGGAGGCGGCGCATTCGACCCCTGCCAAGGATGGATGGCGCCGCCCCTTTTTCACAACGGGTGAGAATCCAGAGACTGCACCTTGCCTCCCGTTGTTGTAAAACTACACGCTCTCGGCGTTGCGCACCGCCGCCCCAGGACCGGCGTTTACGCAAGCACCTCGCCGATCTCCACCCACCGCCCCTCTTGCGAAGAGCGCTCGGCAGCCTCCATCACCGCCTGGATGTGCAGGCCGTCGGCGATCGTCGGCTGGGTGGGGCGGCCTTCAGCGATTGCCTTCAAGAATTGCCATTGGCATTCGGCGTGCGTGCGCACGAAATCGGGCGTCATCGACCAATCCGGCGCTTTCTGGCCCGCGTAGCGGTTGACGGCCTCCACTTTGCGGAAGCCGCGCAGGCCGCCGGTGGGCTTGTCGCTGTCGCGCACGTCGTAGACTTCCAGCCACGCCGGGTCGAGGCCGTTGAAGCGCAGCGCACCCTTCTCGCCGAAAATCTCAAAGCCGATGTCGTTGGTCAGCCCTGTGCCCATGCGTGAGGCCTCCACCGTCCCCAACACGCCCTCTTTGGTGCGCAGCGTGAGCAGAGCGATGTCGTCCACGTCGACCGCCACGCGCTCCGTCGAGCCAGGCGCTGCAGGGCGCTCCGCAATCAACGTGTCGAGCGTCGCCTGCACGGCGGCGAATTCCCCGACCAGGGAATAGAGCAAGTCGAGAATATGCGAACCGATGTCGAAGAGCGCGCCGCCGCCTGCGATCGCCTTCTGTTGGCGCCAGGAGATAGGCTTGTTGGGATCGATGTAGCTCGACCGGTAGTAGCGCCCGCGGAAGGAGAAGATGCGCCCTAAAAAGCCTTCTTCTATTAGTTGTTTGGCGCGCAACACGGCAGGATAGAAGCGAAAATTGAAGGTCATCTGTGTCTTGACACCGGCGCGCTGGGCTGCCGCCACCATGCGCTTCCCCTCGGCGACGTTCATGGCCAGCGGCTTCTCGCAATAGATATGCTTTTTCGCAGCAGCAGCAGCTTCGACGATCTCGGCGTGCATGTGATTGGGGACGCAAATATCGACCGCATCAATTTCTGGCTGTGCCAGCAGCTCGCGATAGTCCGCCGTCCAGAAGTTGCAGCCTAACTCCGCTGCGGCGGCTTGCGCCGTCTCCGCGCGCGTCGTCGCCACGCCGGCAATGCGAATGGCATCCGCCGGCAGGCCATAATGAAATGTCAGCGAACGGTACGCCATGCCGTGCACGCGACCGATGCCGCCGTAGCCGATCATGCCGATGGTGGGAAAGGTCATAGGTGCATCCTTATTTTTTCAATCTCCCATCGCTTGTCCGATACTGCTCGCTGGCCGCGTCCATCACGGCGCGTAGCTTCTGCACAGCCGCGGCGATTTCGCCGGTACCGGGGCGGAGTTTGCCGTTTGGCCCCTTGAGCAGCGGGGATGAAAACTCGCCCACAGTCATGCCGGCGGCGATGAATTCGGCCACATTGCTTGCGTTGAGGCCGCCGTCCTCCATCAGCTCAATCTGACCCTCCAGGCCCGCTTCGGCGATCATGTCGTGGAGCTTGCGGATCGTGCGCACCATGATGGAATCCATCGTATGGGGGCTTTGGCCCGGCTTGGGCTTGACCCAGAAAGGCGCCCGGCTTTCATATTCGATGATGTCCACATAGGGATGAATAAACTGCTCAAAGGCCGTCGTGGGCACGCCCTGCCATGCCCAGACGCCGACCTTCAGCTCCAGCTTTTCCTTGATGTAGGTGATCTGCTGAAAGATCATCTCTTCCGTGGTCTCGATGGGGAGGCTAATCAGGTTGGCGCCCAGGTCTTTGAGCTGATCGAAGACATTGAAGGTGGGGCGATACATTTGAAGCTGCGCCTCGATCTCCAGGCTGGTGCTGGCGCGCACCGCCTCGATGATGTCGAAGCCCCCGCGCGGCATGCCGAAGTCCATGTATTTGCCATCGCGCACTTCGATGTGTAACCAGTCGACGCCCGCCTCCTCTAGGTCCTTCACCTGCGCGCCAAGCACGGCGTAGTCGGCCCAAAACAGGCCGGCGGCAATTTTGCAACGTTGTGTGACTTTTCCGATTTTGTCTGCCATGAGATTTTACGCTCCTCAAACTGGGTTTAAGTTTGTTGAGATTTCTAAGGTCGGGAACTACAGAACTAGATCGACAAGAGTCATCCCTCTCTTCTTCTAGCTCCCCATCTCAATCAACACCTTCATCGCCCGTTGCGTGCGCATCAGCTCGACCCCGCGCATCAGCTCCGTCAGCGGCAGGCGATGCGTCACCAGGATCGAGGGCTGAATGCGTCGGCTCTCCAGCAGTTGAACGGTCTGGGCGAAAGGATGCAGGCCGACGAACGCACCGTGCACCGTCAGGTCGTAGCGCGTGATGGTGTACTGGTTCACTGTCGGATTGTCGTGCGGCCGCAGGCCGAAGAGGATGATCTGCCCCCCGCGGCGCGCCAGCCGAATCGCCTGGTCGATCTGGTTGCCCACGGCGTCCACGACAATGTCTGCACCCAGGCCGGTCAATCGTTTGACTTCGGCCAGCGCATCAACTTGTGCGACGTTGAGGGCGGCGTCCATGCCGATCTCCTGCGCAAAGTCCAGGCGATAGGGCGCTACGTCGAGCAGGATCACCTTGCCGGCGCCCATGGTGCGATAGAGCAGCGCGAAGAGCAAGCCCATCGGGCCGGCGCCGATGATCGCCACGTTGTCGCCGGGCTGAAACGGTGCGCGCTTCACCGAGCCGACGACGCAGGAGAGCGGCTCGAAAAAGGCTGCGTCATCGCGCGGGACGGACGGATCGATCTTCCAGAGCGCGCGCGCCGGCGCGCGCAGCGTGGGCGCAAAAGCGCCGTCGAGGGTGGTGCCGATGGTCTGATAGTTGGTGCACTGGTTGTCCAGGCCGCGTCGACAGTAGTCGCATTTGCCGCAGGTCAGGCGGTTGGCGATGACGACGCGATCGCCGGGTTGCACGTGCCTCACCGCCGGGCCGATCGCCTCGACTACGCCGACGCCTTCATGGCCGATGACGATGCCTGGCGTCGCTTTGTGCGCCGGCGGCGTGGCCAGAATGTTGAGGTCGGTGCCGCAAATGCCGCAAGCTTCGATGTGCACGATCACGTCATCGTCGGCGGCAAGTTGCGGCGTTCGGCGTTCGACGTACTCGATCACGCCGTCGCCGCGAAAGATCGGAACGGTTTCAAACTGCGCCATCGTTGGTCCTTAGGTTCGATGATGGGTTTGGAATAGAGAGAGCATCTCTCGTCTGGGCTGCGCTCTCAAGGACGGCTCTGGCCGTGTCCAGGTCGGTGCAAAAGACGTCGATGACGCCGGTGCGCAGCGCGCCCAGGATCGCTTTGGTCTTTGCCTCGCCGATTGCAATCGCCATGACGGTGGGGATTGCGCGCAGGTCGTCGAGCCGCAGGCCGATCACCCGCTCATTGAAACCACCCGTGTACGGCAGCCCGTCGACGGTAAAAATCTGGCCCGACATATCGCCGACCCCGCCGGCGGTGCGGATTTGCGCCAGCTCGTTCGCCGAAAGATACCCGCCTTTGGTGAATTCCGAGGTTGCAGGGTCGAGGTTGCCGACGCCGAGCAAGGCCACATCCGCGCGGCGCGCCATCGCCAGCACGCGCTGGATGTCGCGCTGGCTGCGCAGCATCTCTGCCGCCTCGACGCTGTCTACCACCATCGGCGCAGTGAGATAGTGCGCTTTGCCGCCCAACTTGGCCGCCAGCTCGCGCGCCAGTGAGGCGCTGTCCAGCTCTGGCGCGGCCAACGCCAGGCTGCCCACGGCCTGAACGACATCCACGTGTCCCTGAAAGCCCGGCCGCACAGCGTGGATCACCTCATAGGTCGAACGTCCTAAACAGACGGTCATCACCATGTCGTTGCGCAGAATCTGCTCCAGGTAGCGGGCGCCCAGCTGCCCGACGCGCGCCAGCGCATGAGATCGATCCGGGCTGCTGGGGCGAAGCACAAGCGCCTCGCGCAGGTGAAAAACGTTGCACAACTGCGCCTCGACTTCCGGTGCGCGCTGCACCGGCCAGTTGATGGTGAACTGAATCACCTGCTCTTCGCGCGCCTGTTTGAGCAGGCGATACACTTTGATGCGCGACACGCCGAGCTGCGCAGCAATGGCATCCTGCGTCATTTCTTCCAGATAGTACATCGAAGCGACCTGCGCCAGCAGGTCATGTTCGGTGTAATCGAGCACAGGCGCCTCACAATGAATGTGCAAATGTTCATTCTAAGTGCGATTGCACAGAGCGTAGCACATGGATAGGCGTTTGTCAAGGAGTCACCTTGAACTCAGGCAATCGATAGAGGGGATTGAGCAAATCGTCAGCAAGAGGCCCTCACCCCCTGGCCCCCTCTCCCAAGCTGGGAGAGGGGGAGGAGGGAGCGCCCGCAGGCGCTTTGGATTCACCGTAGCTGCGGCTCGCAGCCGCAGGCCCTTGGTGAACCCTGGAGTCGTGGGAAAAGCGAGGAAGCGCAGCTGCAAGCCGCGTCCATGAGGGCGTCAGGATTACCGGCGAATTTTGATGTAAGGCGATGAAGCATGCTGGCCACAGCACCGCTGCGCCGATGTGCTTCATTCCACAAATTTAAAGTCTCTCGATAACCTATGCGAGGTAATCGCGCAGTTTGCGGCTGCGTAGGGGATGGCGCAACTTGCGGAGCGCCTTGGCCTCGATCTGTCGCACG
>CALFWA010000264.1 GCA_937928035.1 uncultured Caldilinea sp.
GATTGCGGCGCGCACGATCGCCGAGCGCGGCGTGCAGTTGATCGGCACGGCGCACGGCAACAGCTTGGAAAACTTGCTGATGAATCCCACCCTCAGCGATCTCGTCGGCGGCATCGAATCCGTGACGCTCTCCGATGAGGAAGCGCGGCGTCGCGGCACACAGAAAAGCGTGCTCGAGCGACGCGCCCCGCCCACCTTCGATGTGCTGATCGAGATCAAGGATCGTCAACACCTGGTCATCCACCATGATGTGGCCCAGGCGGTGGACGCCATTTTGCGCGGACGCGAGCTGATCCCAGAAGAACGCTTCGTCGATGAACGGGGCGTGATTCAAATCCGACGCCTTGAGACGACTCCGGAGCACAGCGATTTCTCGGGGCGCCTGCGCAGGAAGCGAGAGCGGGATGGAGTCGGTGCGCCGCTGTCGAGAGAGACAAATGGCCACAATCACGCTGAGGAGATGGATGCCTCCGGCGCGTTCGCCAAGGATCGAGGGATGGCACCGGAAATGGTGAAACGCAACACGGTGCGCATCTATCCGTATGGAATTGGTCAGAACCGGTTGCGGGCGGCTGCGACCGCTCTCAACGCGCCGATCCAGATCGTAGACAATCTGAACATCGCCGACGCGGTGATGACGCTGAAGAACTACTACCGCCAACAACCGGCGCCGATCCAGGAGGCGGAGCGCCGCGGCATCCCCGTCTACATCTTGCGCAGCAACACCACGGCGCAGATGGAGCAGATCCTGGTCGATCTTTTCAACATTACCGTCGATCCGATCGACGCGTTTGAAGAGGCGATGCGCGAAACGCAGGATGGCATTCAACGGGTGCTCAACGGCGCCTCTGATGTCACCCTCAGTCCGCAGTCGGCGGCGATCCGCAGCCAGCAACATCAGCTCGTGCGGGCCGCCAACCTGATCAGCCACAGCTATGGACGCGAACCCTATCGCCGCGTGCGCATTTTTCGCCGCTGATCGCCGCCGAATCCGAACGGACGGCCTCATGACTCCTGACTCCATGGCCTTCCAGAGTGGAGCGCTCTGCTCTGGAAGGCTTCAATTTCAACCTTCGTAAGACGCCGACTGCGTTTTCGGCGTCTCGCTTCAGAGCAATGGATATGCGCAGTGGGTGTTCTCATTACGTTTGAAGGTGCCGAAGGCAGCGGCAAGACGACGCAGATTCGCTTGCTCGCCGCTGCATTAGCGCGCTCTGGCTATCGCGTCGTGACGACGCGTGAGCCGGGCGGCACGCGTGTCGGCGACGCCATTCGCACTCTTCTGCTCGACCATCGTCACACAGAAATCAGCCCGCGGGCCGAAACGTTGCTCTTTCAAGCTGCGCGCGCCCAGCTGGTCGACGAGGTGATCCACCCGGCGCTGGCTGCCGGTTCAATCGTCCTGTGCGATCGGTACGCCGACAGCACGCTCGCCTATCAGGGATATGGACGAGGGCAATCGCTCGACACGCTGAAACAACTGGGAGATTATGCGACGGACCACCTCCAACCCACCTTAACTATTTATCTTGACATCGACGTGAGCGAAGGATTGGCGCGTAAGCGCACCGCTGCGCCTGAAGAATGGAATCGGATGGAAAACTTAGACATCGCCTTTCACCAGCGCGTGCGCAAGGGCTATCTAGCGCTGGCTGCGGCGGAACCTGAGCGCTGGCTGGTGCTCGATGCAACGCAGCCGATCGAGGCGCTCCATCGCACAATTCTTCTGCGCGTGCTTGCCTTGTTAGGCGATTTCCCTGAAAATCTGCTACAAATGAATTCAGGCGAAGCAGAAAGGAGTTAGAAAATGAAACTGGTGATGGCGATTATCAACAGCGATGACACCCGCAACGTGCTCGACCGTCTGGCGAGACGAGGATTTTCGGCGACGGTGACGAGCACAACGGGCGGCTTCTTACGCGTGGGCAACACAACGATCTTTTGTGGCGTCGAGGATGAAAAAGTTGAAGAAGTGATCGGCATCTTTCGTGAGAGCTGTCCGAGCCGCATTCAGTATGTGACGCCGCTGCCGCCGGTGATGGAGCCGGGGGAAGTCCATATCCCGACCCCGGTGGAAAAACATATGGGCGGCGCCACAATTTTTGTTCTCGATGTGGCGCGTTTCGAGAAAATTTAGTCAAAGTTCAAGGTTGACGCGTCGTCCACCCCCGAGTCGTCGCCGGCAGGCGGCGGCATCATCTTCTCGATCTCCTCTGGACTCTCGCCGCGTTCCAATCGTTCAACGACTTCGGTCATTTCGGGATCCAACGGCTCACCCATCTCATCGCTCATTTTGCGCATAAAGCTCGCTAATGCGCGCGGGTCTTCGTTCTCCAAACCAGCCATGAACGAGGGATCCGCCAGATCATCCAGCCGGCTCTCCTCCGATTTCAACACGGCTACGCGACTCATCAACTTGCGCAGCTTTGTCCCCTCACATGTGGGACAGCGCGCTGCTGCGTCGCTGGCGTCGGAAAAAGTGCGGAAGAAGACGCTGACGCGTTTGCGACAGTCGAAACAGTAGTATTCGTAGATTGGCATGGCTTCTCTTTTCCCCCTCCAGCGTCCTCACGTATACTTACAGACATGATGAAACTGTCTGGCATAATGAAACTATGGTCGATTATATGCAGGAGCGCGTCCTCCACTCAAACCCATCGAGCCCACAGATTGCAACACCGGACTGAAGGAGATGAGGTTGAGCGCATTTCATGAACGCGACCAGGAAGTCGAGGCCCTTTACGCCAGTCTCAACGCACCGCGGCCAGTGCTGGTCGTTATCTCCGGCCCCAGCGGCGTCGGCAAAGACTCGGTGATTCAACGGCTGAAGCAAACCGACCACCCTTTTTACTTTGTCGTCACCGCCACCACCCGCCCGAAACGCCCCAACGAAATCGACGGCGTCGACTATCACTTCGTCTCTGTAGGTGAATTCGCCGAAATGATCGAAAACGACGAGCTGCTCGAATACGCCGTCGTCTACGGAGACTATAAAGGCATCCCCAAAAAGCACGTGCGCGAGGCGCTCGCCAGCGGCAAGGACGTCATCATGCGCATCGACGTGCAGGGCGCCGCCACCATTCGGTCGCTGATTCCGAACGCCGTCACGATCTTCCTGACGGCGGAAAGCGAAGAGGAGCTGGTGCGTCGCCTGCGGCTGCGCAAAACGGAGGAGCCCGACCAGCTCAAGATGCGCATCGTCACAGCGCGCCGCGAATTGCGTCGCTTCACCGAGTTCGACTATGTCGTGATTAACCGCGAAGAGCAGCTGGACGCCGCCGTAGAAACGGTGCTCAGCATCATACGCGCCGAAAAGAGCCGCGTAGATTGGACGCCGGTGATCTTATGAGAACCATGCCTCCCTCCTATCCCGAAGAGCCGTCCTGGATGGAAGAGCCGCCGCAGTTCTATATCCGGCTCAGCCGCCCGATTGTCACCCAGACGCTGATGGGCGTCATCCTGGCCGTCTTTGTGATTTCCGTCATGCTGAGCCTGTCCATGTATGGCACGTGGACCTCGCTGACCAGCACCGACATTCGCGTGCTCATCCTGATGGGCGCCAAGGTCAACGAGCGCATTGCGGCCGGTGAGCTGTGGCGCCTATTGACGCCGATTTTCCTGCACAGCGGCATCCTGCATCTACTCTTCAACCTCTACGCCCTTTACATCCTCGGCCCCATGCTCGAAGGATACATCGGCCATGTCCGTTTTTTGACCGTTTTCCTCATCAGTGGGCTGTACGGCAGCCTCTTCAGCTATGCGTTGTCCGGCCCTGTTTCCGTCGGAGCCTCCGGCGCCATCTTCGGGCTATTGGGCGCGATCGCGCTCTTCTTCTTGAGATACCGGGACAACTTCGGCCCGCAGGGCAGGGCAATCTTGCAAAACATGCTGATTGTCCTCGCCCTCAACCTGGTCATCGGCTTCAGCTCGAGCTACATCGACAACTGGGGGCATATTGGCGGCCTGATCGGCGGGACGTTGGTGATGCTGGGCCTTATGCCGCGTTACCGCTCGCCCGCCTCGACGCCGGGGATGCTCCTTCGCCCTGGCCCACAGCCGTTGGTCATCGAAGAGCGCAGGCTGGCGGAGATCGCCTGGGTGGTCTTCTGTCTGATCGTCTTTTTTGCGGGCGTCTACACCGTTACGGTCACCCGCTTCCCATCGGTGTGAACAACCTTTCCTATGCAGCCACCGGAGGAGTGAACCATCATGCTCAATGTACGGCGCAGCGGCATCCTGCTGCATCCCACCTCGCTACCCGGCGCATACGGCATCGGAAGCTTCGACCAACACGCCTATCACTGGGTGGACTTTCTGGTGCAGACGCGACAGACCCTTTGGCAGGTGCTGCCCCTGGGCCCCACCGGCTACGGCGACAGCCCCTATCAGAGCTTCAGCTCCTTTGCGGGCAATCCCTATCTGATCAGCCTGGAGCATCTGGTGCAACTGGGGCTGTTAGAGCAACGAGCGCTCGACGAGGCGCCTGCCTTCCCGCGCAACCGCGTGGACTATGGGGCGATCTATGCGTGGAAACTGCCGCTGCTGCGCTGCGTTGCGAGCGAATTCGAAGCGCGCGCTTCCGCCGATCTGCGCAGCGAATTTGAAGCGTTCTGCGCCGAAAACGCCGACTGGCTGGAGGATTTCGCACTCTTTATGGCGCTCAAGGACGTCCACAACGGCGCGCCCTGGAACCAGTGGGAGATGTCGCTGCGCAGCCGCCAACCCGCAGCCTTGGACGCAGCGCGCAAAGAGCACGCCGCTGCCATCGTCAACCACAAGCTCAACCAATGGCTCTTCTATTGTCAGTGGCTGGCGCTCAAGCGCTACGCCAATGACAAAGGCGTCTTTATCATCGGCGACATTCCGATCTT
>CALFWA010000265.1 GCA_937928035.1 uncultured Caldilinea sp.
TCCAGAAGAGAAGGAGACCGACTGCTTTTGGGCGCTGAGTAACGCTTTTAGCCCCTCTACTTTTTCAGATGCAAATGGATATTTTCAATTTGATAATGTGGAAGCACGCGATTGGGTTGTGTTGATCGGGGACATGATGACTGTGTATACATTTATCACGCAAGGCGAACAAGACAAGCCGATCATCTGGACAACGACCTCCGGTCAGCTCCTGGACATTGGACAGCATGAGGTCACCTACCCGTAAAAATGAGCCAGGCGGTATATTGTTCTCTGGGACCGACCTTCTTCCGTCTACACCACCTGAATCGCCTCCTGCGGCAGCACTACTGTCCAACGTCGGTCTTCGGCGATACGCAGCCGTTCGTAGATGTAGACCGGCACGACGATCTCCAGGTCATAGGCGTCTGTGCCCAGGCGCGAGCCGGCTTCACTGCGCAGAAAGAGCGTGCAGGTGAAGCCGTCGCAGAGTTCATCCACGATCACACCCTGTAGAGCGTTGCGTCGCGGGAGAACAGGCGCGTCCTTGCGCACGAGGAGGATGCGTTCCGGACGAATGGCGAGCGTCACCGTATCGCCGGGACGCAGCCACGGTGCAGGCGGCGTTTCTAGTGTTAAGTCGCCGACGTGCACGCTCATTCCCTCTTCGGTACTGGTGAGCACCCGACCGCGCATGAAGTTGCGGCTGCCGGTCAGTTGCGCTACCTGGTGGTTGACCGGACGGGCGACGACCTCGGCCGGCGTCGCGCATTGCAACAATTTCCCCTCGACCAACACCGCCAACTGGTGGGCCAGGAGATAGGCTTCTCCAAAATCATGGGTGATGAAGATGACCGGTAGTCGAAAGGCTCGTTGTAGATCGAGCAGATCGCGGCGCAGCGCTGCGCGCGTCGGCGCATCCAACGCCGAAAAGGGCTCGTCTAGAAGCAGGATCTTGGGCTCTGTGATCAGCGCACGCGCCAACGCCACCCGCTGCTGTTGGCCACCGCTTAGTTCCTGCGGACGTCGTGCTTCATAGCCTGCCAGCCCCACTCTCTCCAACATGACTGCCACACGCGCGTTTCGCTCGCGTCGCGGCACGCGGTGCAGCCCAAATGCCACGTTTTCGCCGACGGTCAGATGCGGAAAGAGCAGATAATCCTGCATGACGTAACCGATACGTCGTCGTTGAGGAGGGATGTTCACTCCGGCGACGCTGTCATAAAAGACAAAGCCGTTCAAGGCGATGCGACCGGCGTCGGGGCGCGCCAGACCGGCGATGCAGGCCAGCGTCATGCTCTTGCCTGCGCCGGAAGGTCCAAACAGCGCCGTGATTCCCGGCGGCACGTCGAGCGAAAGGTCAAGATCAAAAGAGGGAAGACGTTTATAGAGCCTGAGCGCAAGCATGCGAAGGCGACTGTCGTTTCTTTACACTGCGACCCGCGTATCCTCCTCGGATTGCCAGAAAACCGGGTCATAGGCCGGCATCTCGCAACGCAGCGGCTTGTCCACGCGGTCGCCGAGCGCATAGGCGGCTTGCATCAGCGTGTGAATCTGCGATGTGCCCTCATAGATGACAGCGCTTTTGGCGTTGCGCAGATGCCGTTCCACGTTGTATTCGTCCGAGTAGCCGTATGCGCCGTGAATTTGCACGGCATCGTTGGCGCAGCGGAAGGCAGCTTCGGTGCAGTACCACTTTGCCATGCTCGTCTCGCGCGTGTTGCGGATGCCCATGTTTTTGAGCCAGCCTACTTTCCAGACGAGCAATTGGCCGATGTCGATGCTTTGTTGCATGTTGGCGATCATCTGTTGGATGAGCTGATACTCGGCAATCGGGCGGCCAAAGGTGTGGCGCGTTTTGGCGTATTTGATCGACTCGTCGAGACATGCTTTCATGACGCCCACTGCACCGGCGGCGACGCCGTAGCGGGCGTTGTCCAGCGCGCTCATGGCGATCTTGAAGCCCTCGCCTTCGAGCCCCAGGCGGTGGCTCTTGGGCACGCGCACGTCATGCATGCTGATCCAGCCGGTGTTGCTGGCGCGCACGCCCATCTTCCCCTCGATCGTACCCGTCGTCAGCCCCTTCCACCCGCGCTCCAGGATGAAGGCCGTGATGCCGTTGGCGCCTTTGGAAGGGTCGGTCTTGGCAAATACCAGAAAGCGATCCGCCACGTTGGAGAGGGTGATCCACATCTTTTCGCCGTTGAGGATGTAGTCGTCGCCGTCTTTGCGCGCCGTCGAACGCATGGCGGCCACGTCGGAGCCGGCGCCCGGTTCGGTGAGGCCGAAGCAGGCGATGTGCTCACCGCGCGCCAGCGGCGGCAAGAATTCTCGCTTTTGCTCTTCCGTGCCCCACTGGAAGATCGGCAGCGCGTGCAGACAAAGGTGCACGGCGATTGTCTCGCGCACGGAAGAGTCGCCATATTCAAGCGCCTCACAGACGATGCCCAGCGAGATAAAGTCCAGTCCTGCGCCGCCGTAACGCACCGGCAGGCAGAGGCCCAGAAAGCCTAGTTCGGCCATTTTGGGCAGAAGCTCATGCGGAAAGGTGTGGTTGCGGTCATGTTCCTTGATGATGGGCATGACTTCCTTGCGTGTGAAGTCATACGCCATTTTCTCGATCATCTTGTGCTCATCGGTCAGGTGGAAGTCCATGGCCAACTCCTCTAGAAAGCAATTGCGCTGCGTGAATGATTTTTCCATCATATCACGCAAAGCGAGAATTTTCGACAAATTTTCGACAGTGGGTCGACAATCGGAGGCGCCACCACGGGCGAACCAAGCGCTAGCCAGCTCTAGCGTCGTTTGTGCGCGGGGAGTTCGCGTGCATAGCCGATCCCTGTATGGAGCAGTTGAAAGCCGGTTCGCTGATAGAGTCCTCGGGCGTCGGCGCGCATGTCGCGCACCGTGAGGCCGACCTGAGGCATGCCTCGCTCTCGGATCAACCAGTGTGCAGCCGTAAGCAGCAGCCGACGGCCATATCCGCGGTTGCGCACGGAGGCGTCGACCGCCAACAGATCGATGGAACCTTCACGTGGGTTGTCGTTCACCGAGGCCGCCACATAACCGACGCAGCGTCCTTGGTCGACATAAACGAACAGGCGGCGAGTTTCATCGTCGCCGTTCATAAACGGCTCGATCGAGTCAGGGCTGTCGGCGAAGGCCAGCTCATGTAAAGCGCGCACGCCCGCTGCGCATTCAGGGGTGAAACGACGCGCAGGCTCGCCCTCGATCGGCTGCAAAGCCGAGGCTGGCAGCACATAGAGCTGCGCAGTCTGCCCTCGATGGAATCCCTGCCTAAGATAGAAGGCGGCGCCGCGCTCGTTGCGTACATGCAGAAACGCCTCCCAGGCCGTCAATGACGACATCTGCATTTGCAACGCCGACCAAAGCGCATCGGCGACGGCGTCGAAGTCGGCGCCGTCTACGAACGGCCCCTGGAGATAACCCCGTTCCTCCTCGACTTCGCATCCCATGGCGCCGATGAGCGTCCGCCCTTCGCGCGCCACCACATAACAGGGAGCCGTCTGTTTTCGCAGCGCCGCTTCGATCTCTTCTGCGCGTTCTCCACTGTACAAGCATTGCGTCTCCGGGTTTGCATTCTGCTTTGCGATCAAACGCGCCACGTCGCTCAAGTCAGCCGAGTGGATGGGAGTGACCGACATATTGTGACCTGTCCCTTCTGTTGAGTTCCAGGCAAGTGTAATTGGATTTTGTGCCTCGTTTTGCGCAAGGCCTAAGGTCCGTCTCTCTCACACAATACGCATCACACAATACGTTCACAATAAGAACGATTATAACAGCCGCCTGGTTCGACTTTAGAAAAGACAGGTATCCAAGCGTCATTTACCGACGCTGGCGCAATTGGCGTAGCTCCTGAAAGAGTTGTTTCTCCCGTTCGGTAAGGTCGGTCGGCAACTGAACGTTCACCACCGCCAACAAATCACCGCGCTGGTCCGGGTTCTTCAGATGCGGCATGCCCAGTCCTCTCAGCCGGAAGACCTTGCCGTTTTGGGTACCCGGCGGGATGCGCAGCGCCACAGTTTTGTCGGGCGCTTGCACCTGCACTTCGCCGCCGAGAATGGCGGTGTAGAGATCGACCGGCACGGCGATGCGCAGGTTATCCCCCTCGCGTGTGAAGCGCGGGTCCGGCAACACCTCGATGTTGAGAATCACGTCGCCTTGCCCGGCCGCCCCGCGCATGCGCACTTTGGAGCCGGTCTGCACGCCGCGCGGGATGTTCACCTCGATGCGCGAGCCGTCGCTGCGTTCGAGCACGCGCGTGGTTCCACGGAATGCTTCATCCAGGGTGATCTGCACCGTTGTTTCAGCCGCCGGAGTCTCGACGGCGGTGCCCATCGAATCAAAGCCGAAATCGCTCCTTGGGGTGCGCCGGCTGGTTCGGGTGCGGCCTGTTGCGCTGCGTGCGCCTCCGAAGAGCGTGTCGAAGAAGCTGGAGAAGCCTCCCATTCCGCCGAACAGTTGCTCGAACTCTTCCGGCGTGATCGTGCGCGTGTAGGTTCCTCCCGTCCCAGGGCTGGCGCTCCAGGAGCTCCAATCGAAATCTTCTGGACGGCCGCCGGCGCGTGCGTATTGCTCCCACTGGGCGCCGAATCGATCATATTTGGCGCGTTTTTCCGGGTCGGAGAGCACCGTGTACGCTTCATTGATTTCCTTGAATTTTTGCTCGGCTTCTTTGTTGCCTGGATTTTTATCCGGATGATACTTTTGCGCCAGCTTCCGAAAGGCTTTTTTAATCTCCTTTTCGTCAGCAGTTCGCGGCACGCCGAGGATTTGATAATAATCTTTGACTTCCATAGGCTACCCTCATCCCTCCTTCCGGTTGGTCTTCGGAATTTGATCCGACTGCGCCGAGCCGCTGCTGACCAGGACGCGCGCAGGGCGGATCAGGCGGTCACCCTCGCTGTAGCCCGCCTGCACGACGGTCGCCACATGATCCGTAGGCACGCTCTCCGAGGAGATAACGCCAACCGCTTCATGGCGGTCCGGATCAAAGGGTTCATGCAGCGGTTCAAGGCGGTCGACTCCGTAGCGCCGCAGGGTTTCCAGAAAGGCGCGGCGCATCGCTTCGATGTTGGCGATAAAGTTGCGCACCTGTGGATCGTCCGTCTGCGGCCGATGTTGCAGCGCCAGGTCCAGATGGTCGGCGAGCGGCAACATGTCTGCCAAAATCTGACGTCGGTTCTCTGCGGTCTCTGCGCTCGATCGCTGCTCTAGGCGCCGACGCAAATTGTCTAACTCTGCCTGAAGACGCAAATATCGATCCTGCCAGGCGGCGCTGTCGGCGTCGGATGTCTTTCTTTGATTGGCTTCGGCCACTGCGGCGCGCAGAAAGACCAGTTCCGCTTCCAGCTGTTTTTGATGCTCGCTCTGTTTGCGCAACGCCTCGTCTTTGATTTCGATCTCCTGCGCCTTCTGACGTAGTTCTTGATTCAGGCGCTCGATCATCGCCTTGAGTTCTTTGTTTTCCTGCTCAAGCTGCGCCGCCATCTGCTGCAATTGCTGCAGCTCTGCTGCGCTCACCACGACGGCGTCGGAATGTCCTCTGCGCCTGTAGCCGCCGCCGAATGGATCAAAGTATGCCATAAGATTCGCCCTCCTTTCATTTTTCACCGATGTGTTCAATATTTTATTTAGCAAGAACGGGCGAGGTGGGACCCTCGCCCGTTCGGAAATCTCTTCACTTGCCCGGCGCAGTTGTCGCCTATCAGACGGTGCGGTATTCGCCTTCGACTACGTCCTCATCGCTGCCCGGTCGCTGCCCACCTGTCGAGCCAGCGCCTGCGCTGCCTGACTGGGCATACATCTGCTGCGCCAGGGCGTTGGTCGCCTGCTGCAGTTGTTCGGTCAGGCTGCGGATACGGGCGAGGTCGTTGGTGTCCTTTACTTGCTTCAGCTCTTCGACCAGATTTTCGATCGTCGCCCGATCGTTGACCGGCACCTTGTCGCCCAGCTCGCGCAGCGTCTTCTCCGTCACGTAGATGAGGTTGTCCGCTGTGTTGCGGGCTTCGATCAGCTCGCGCTGCCGGCGATCCTCTTCCTCGTGCTGTTTGGCTTCACGCACCAGGCGCTCCACTTCCTCTTTCGACAGGTTGGTGGATGCCGTGATTTTGACGCTCTGCTCTTTGCCCGTCGCCTTGTCTTTAGCCGTGACGTGCAAGATGCCGCTGGCGTCGATGTCGAAGGTCACCTCGATCTGCGGCACACCACGCGGCGCCGGCGGGATGCCATCCAGGCGGAAGTTGCCCAGCGTCTTGTTGTCTTTGGCCAGCGGGCGCTCACCCTGCAAGATGTGGATGTCCACCGCCGTCTGATTGTCTGCAGCCGTGCTGAAGATCTCGGTCTTTCGGGTCGGAATCGTCGTGTTGCGCGGGATGAGCACCGTCATCACGCCGCCCAACGTCTCCAGACCCAGGCTCAACGGCGTCACGTCGAGCAGGAGCAAGTCGCTCACTTCGCCGCCAAGCACGCCAGCCTGAACCGCTGCACCGACGGCCACCACTTCGTCCGGGTTGACGCCCTTGTGCGGCTCTTTGCCGGTCAACTGGCGCACCAGCTCTTGCACCATCGGCATGCGCGTGGAGCCGCCGACCAGCACCACCTCGTCCAGGTCTTTCGCCGTCAGACCGGCGTCCTTCAGCGCGTTGAAGAAGGGCTGCTTGCAGCGCTCCAGCAAGTCCGCCGTCAGTTGCTCGAACTTGGCGCGCGTCAGCGTCATCACCAGATGTTTCGGGCCAGTGCTGTCCGCCGTGATGAACGGCAGGTTGATTTCGGTCTGCGTCACCGTCGACAGCTCGATCTTGGCTTTCTCCGCCGCCTCGCGCAGACGCTGCAACGCCTGGCGGTCGGTGCTCAGATCAATGCCCTGCTCTTTCTTGAACTCGTCGATCAACCAACGCACGATGCGCTCATCCCAGTCGTCGCCGCCGAGCAGGGTGTCGCCATTGGTCGCCTTCACCTCGATGACGCCGTCGCCCACTTCCAACACCGAGACGTCGAAAGTGCCGCCACCCAGGTCGAAGACCAGGATCGTCTCATCCTTTTTCTTGTCCAACCCATACGCCAGGGCGGCTGCAGTCGGCTCGTTGATGATGCGCAGCACTTCGAGACCCGCAATCTGTCCGGCGTCCTTGGTCGCTTGGCGCTGGCTGTCGTTGAAATAGGCAGGCACTGTGATAACAGCCTGCTTGACTTCCTCGCCCAGGTAACTTTCAGCGTCGCGTTTGAGCTTCGCCAGAATCATGGCGCTGATCTCCTGGGGCGTGTACACTTTATTTTTCACCGGGATGCTCACGCGCGCATCGCCGTTCGGCCCTTCCACGATGGCGTACGGCACCATCTTGCGGACTTTCTGGGTTTCCGGATCGTCGAAGCGTCGACCCATCAGGCGTTTCACCGAGTAGATGGTGTTCTCCGGGTTGACGATCGCCTGGCGCTTGGCCGTAATGCCGACAAGTCGCTCCCCATTCTTGTTGAACGCGACCACCGACGGCGTCGTCCGGCTCCCCTCTGCATTCGCGATGACGATCGGAGTGCCGCCTTCCATCACAGCCACCACGCTGTTGGTTGTTCCCAGATCAATGCCGATAATTTTTCCCATAGTTATATTCCTCCCAAAAATTAT
This sequence comes from uncultured Caldilinea sp., assembly GCA_937928035.1. Taxonomy (GTDB): domain Bacteria; phylum Chloroflexota; class Anaerolineae; order Caldilineales; family Caldilineaceae; genus Caldilinea. Next base: position 7,625 of record CALFWA010000265.1, read on the forward strand.
GTGGGTTTATCGCCTTTTGCTCATTTTTCGTGCAGCGCATCGTCCAACGGCAATAAATGCCTAATTCTTGATGGCCGCTCTTTCCGTTTGCCGTTTACAGTGTAGCGAATCAATGTCTATATGTCATTGAGTTTTTATTAGCGATTTGTTTGAATCTTGAGATTGGCAGCGCGCAAGGCGAGTCTGGCTTCGCCGGAAATCTCATCGCAGAGACGTTGAGACGCAGAACTTTTCATGCGTGAATTTCTTCAGGCGGTGCATCCTGACGATAGAGCAGTCTTTCGCCAGGGGAGCTTGCAGATGCTTTTGATGCTTGCAGCCGGTGTATGACTTGGTGCAGACTCTATGGTAAAATGCAGTAAAATACGCATAGAAATTTTTGTGCTCGATTCTTTGCAAATCTCCAAATAGTTCTTAAGAGAATTCAAGGAAACTCTTATGAGTGCTCAAATCGCCGTTTTTATCGATTTTGAAAATATCGCCTTGTGGGCGGAGCAGGAATTTCTCGATTTTGAGCTGACCCCTTTGATGAATTATTTGCAGGGGCGCGGTTCGATCGCCATTGTGCGCGCCTACGCCGACTGGAGTCGTTTTTCTCGCTATCGGGAAGATTTGATGAACCACGCCGTCGATCTGGTGCAAATCTTCAGCATTCGCGCCGGCAAGAACCGCGCCGACATCCGCATGGCGCTCGACGCCCTGGAGACGGCCATTCAACGCCCTCAGATCGACACCTTCGTGATCGTCTCCGGCGACAGCGATTTTGGCCCGCTGGTCACCAAACTGCGCGAGTATAGCAAGTATACACTCGGCATCGGCCCGCGCGAGGTGACGCACCCGCTGCTCATGCGCGCCTGCGACGAATTTGTCTATCTGGAAACGGCGCTGGGGGAATTTGTCGGCGATGAAGGGCTGGTGGAGACTCCGTCTCCGGACGCCGAGGCGGCGCGCCAGCTCCTGCTCAAGGCGTTGCATATTCATGCGCAGCGCAACGATCTGCCGGTGCTGGCCGCCAAACTGAAGCAGACCATGCTCATGCTCGACGCCTCTTTCAACGAGGCCTCGACGGGCAACTCGCAGTTCAAGAGCTGGCTGGAGCAGAACACCGACATTTTAACCCTTTACGTGAAAGATCATCAGATCTATGTCGCCCCACGCGAGTACAGGCCAACGCCGGAGTGGGAGTCGCGCCCCTGGGGATTGACAACCGCCGCCAACGGCCAATCCGCTGCATCGACGGCGCCGTTGGCGACCACGCCGTCCGGCGACCTCGGCTCAAGCGCCAAGCTCACGCTGCGGCAACAGTACAACCAGATTTTTACCCGGCTCAAAATGACGTCGGTGGACTTCGCCACGCGCCGCGATGTGTTGCGCGACATCTACCGAGAGCTGAGTGAGCGCCCCGGCGAACGCACGACCGACGAGCTGCTCGACGAACTTTGTGAACGGTATGAAAATCAGGGGTTGATCCGCAGCAAGACGACGCTTCGCCAGATCTGGCAGATGGGCTTTCGGCAACGCGCCTTCGACTACCGCGACCAGGTCGCTTCGGTGCACGTTCCGGTCTGGCTCAGCCCCGACATCGACAGTGAAGCGACCTTTGTGCGCCGCGCCGAGTCGGGGTTCGTCTACGCCGTCGTCAACGCCGGGTTGGAGATCGATAAAAC
>CALFWA010000266.1 GCA_937928035.1 uncultured Caldilinea sp.
GCCCTGGTCGGCGCCGGTCTTCATCGCCATGTCCACTTCCAGCAGCCGCTCCAGGATCGCCTCTAGCTCGGCGAAGCTATACTGATGGCTCCACTGCAACGCTTTTTGCACAGGATAGGCTGCGTAGCCCAGCTGTTTGGCGATGTCGTAGGGGTCGCTGACGCCGGCGGCCAACAGACTTTTCACCTCGATCAACATGCGATATTGACGGGCGATCATGCTGAGGATGTAGATGGGGTTTTGGTCGTTGCGCCGCAGATCGCGTAGCGCCCGCATCGCCTGGGCAGGCTGACGCAACGCCAGCGCGTCGGTCAGATTCCAGATCATCTCCTCGCTGGCGTCGGCCACCATTGCGCGCACGTCTTGCTGCGTGATGGGGCGGCCTCCTGCGTAGAGAGAAAGTTTCTCCAGCTCGTTGTCGAGCTGGCGCAAATTGGGGCCGACGAAGTTGCAGAGCAAGGCGACGGCGCCGCCATCGATGGCGATCCCGCGCTGGCGCGCGCGGCGTTGCAGCCAGGCGGGCAAAGCCTTGACGTCGGGCGTCGTCAGCGTCTCCATCCGCACGACGCCCTCCTTGATCAGCGCCTCCAGCCCATCGACGCGTCGCTCCGGACGATTGCCGGCAGCCGAAGCCAGAAAACCTTTCCACAGACCGCGACGTTTATCCAAAGAGTTGTCCATAAAGACGAGGACGCAGGATTCCGGCGTCTGGCGCAGCCCTTCGAGGAGCTGCGCCGCCTCGACGTACACCGCGGCGCCGGACGCCTTGGCGGCGGCCATGCGCCTGTCGTAGGCCTCGAGCAGCCCTCGCACGATGACCAGGCGATGGCCGGTTAGAAACGGCGTCATCGCTGCCTCGCCCAGCACGGCCGCGGCATTGGTCTGAGCGCCGTTCAGCTCCACCGTGTTGAGGTTGGCCAACTCCGGATCGCCTAGCTTCGCCTTCTGCTCTGATAGCCACTCGGCGGCCAGGTATTCATCTGCGTCCAACAGAAGATGGATCATATGCGCTTAAACCGGCCTCTACTCGAAGACAATGCGAAATCCTCTGATCGCCCCGAGATCGAAGGAGCGGATCTCCTTGATCCACCGGTCGCTGACTGTTGCGAGCGTCGTATACTGTTGGAGTTGCAGCCCGATCATCGGTCCTGCGATCAACGCCGGCAGCACCAGCGTCAGGGTGCGCGAGAAGCGGCTCAATGCGTCTTTCTGCGCACCCATGCCGGCGAACAGGGAGGCCAGCGAGACCAGCGTCCCTGTCGCCAGCAGATTGGTTCCGCAGTTGGGATGGATGGCCAGCTGTGTTTCGCCCGCCTGGAGGCGCAGTAGGGCGTCGGACAGCGCCCGCTGCACGGCGGCTTCCGGCAAATCCGTCAGCAGCGTAAAGCCGACGGGATCGCTGTAGCCAACCATGCGCCGCCCTGGGAAGCGTTCCGCCAGAAGGGTCAACGTCGCATGTTCGATGGCGTGATGTTGCCGAATGCGGCGCACAAGCGCCTGAAGGGTGGCAATCATGGTTCTGGATTCAGATAAGCCGCTTTGCGGCCTCTACAACGCTCTCCACCGTCAGGCCCAACTCCTGATAAATGCGCTGGTACGGCGCGCTGGCGCCGAAGCGATCGATGCCGATGATGGCGCCCTTGCGCGGATCGTTGCCTACCCAACGCTCCCAACCGAAGGTGGCGGCCGCCTCAACGGCGACCTTGGGTAGGTCGGGCGGCAACACTGTCGCTCGATAGTCTGCGGGCTGCGCCTGGAAGAGCTCCCAGCACGGCAAGCTCACCACGCGCACGCCGACGCCTTCGTCTGCCAGCCGTTTGGCGGCGTCGTAGGCGATTTGCACCTCGCTGCCCGTGCCGATCAGAACCACTTGCAGGCCATTGGGGGCGTGTTCGTAGAAGACATATCCGCCTTTTAACAGCCCTTCGGCGGCGCCCAGCCCTTCCCCTTCGCGATCGTAGATCGGCACATTCTGCCGCGTCAACGCCAGGGCGGTCGGCCCCGTCGTGTTCAGCAGCGCCGCGCGCCATGCCTGACTCGTCTCGTTGGCATCGGCGGGGCGAATGACGGTCAAATTGGGCATGGCTCGCAGCGCAGCGAGATGCTCGATGGGCTGGTGCGTGGGGCCATCTTCGCCCAGGCCGATGCTATCGTGGGTGAAGACATAGATGACGCGCAGGCCGCTCAAGGCTGCAAGACGAATCGCTCCGCGCATGTAGTCGCTGAAGACGAGGAAGGTGCCGCCGAAGGGCAACACGCCGCCGTGCAGCGCCATGCCGTTGAGGATGCCGCCCATGCCGTGCTCGCGCACGCCGAAGTGAATGTTCGGGCCGCCGAAATCGCCGGGTTTCATAAAGGGCGCGCCGGCGATCGTGGTCTTGTTGCTGGCGGCGAGGTCGGCGCTGCCGCCGATCAGGTTGGGCAGGACGGGCGCCAGCGCGTTGATCACCTTGCCGCTGCTGTTGCGCGTGGCGTCGCCTTTGGCTGATGGAGGAAAGACGGGCAGCGCCTCCTCCCAGCCTTCCGGCAGCTCCCCGCGCATGAAGCGCTGCAGCTCGGCGGCCAGCTCGGGATAGGCGTCGGCGTAGGCGGCCATCAACTGTTGATGCGCGTCTTCGAGCATGCGGCCGCGTTCGACCGCCTGCCGGAAGTAGGCGAGCACATCGTCGGGAATGTAAAAGCGCGGCTCCGGCGGCCAGCCGAGGTTCTCTTTCGTGGCTTTCAGTTCATCTTCGCCCAGAGGCTCGCCGTGCACCTTGGAAGTGCCCGCCTTGTTTGGGCTACCGTAGCCGATGATGCTTTTGAGGCCGATGATGCTGGGGCGTGGATCATTTTGGGCGGTGAGGATCGCCTCGTAAATTGCGGCGCTGTTGTTGAAATCGACGTCGCGCTGCACGTGCCAGCCGTAGGCCTCGAAGCGTTTGGCCCAGTCCTCGGTGTATGCGATCTCGGTCTTGCCGTCGATGGTCACCGAATTGTCGTCGTAGAGATAGATGATCTTACCCAACCGGAGGTGCCCGGCCAGGCTGGCGGCTTCGCTGGCCACGCCCTCCATCAGATCGCCGTCGGAGACGATGGCGTAGGTGTAATGGTTGATGA
>CALFWA010000267.1 GCA_937928035.1 uncultured Caldilinea sp.
CGGCGGCGTCGATGAGAAAATCGGCTTGTTGTTCTCGGCCAAAGCCTGGCGTCTTGACCGCCAGAATCTGCATGTGGTCGGGTTTGCTGTTGGCAAGCAGCAACGAGAGAGCGCTATCAGCAATCTCGTCGGCGACGATCAGCAGCCGTTTCAGCCCGGACTGAAACGCAGTGACGAGCACGGGGAGAATCTGCTGCGGCTCCTGGATGTGCAGGTCGCTGAGTACGATGGCGGCGTCTTCCAGCTCGCTGCGCAGCCGTTGTGGGTCAGCGACCATCTGGCACGAGAGAAGACCGCGCTCCCAATAGATCCCCTCGACATATTCTCGCTCCAACCCGCGGCTGCTGCCTTCGCGTATTTCCAACCGCCCGTAGCCGCCCACAATGCTGAAAATCTCGCCGAGCAGATCGCTGAGTTCACGATCCTGGCAGACGGTGAACGCGACCTGTGACAGATGGCGCGCATCGCTCACCGGCGCCGCTCCCGGAAACACAGTTTGACGGCGCAATTCGTCGAGGATGACTTCGATGCCTTCTTCCAGAAATCCTTGCAGCCGGCGAGCATTCAGACCGGCAGTCACCAGCCGCACACCTTCGTTGAAGGTCATCTGAAAGAGCACCGCGGCGGTGGCAGTGCCATCGCCCTCCTGTTCTTGCAGCCGCCAGAGCATGTCGCGCACGAACATGGCGCCGACATCGACTCGATAGTCCGGAAGCTGGATGATGCGTTTGGCGATCACGCCGCCACTGTCAAGCAGCTCTGGCCCGCGGTTGTCGAGTAGGCGTTGCAGTGCGACGATGCGCGGGAGCGGCCCCAGGGTGGGGCGGATGGTGTTGACGACGCGATCGGCGCCGGCTTGAAAGGCCTGATAGGTGACGGGTTGAAAGACCGGCGGCAGGCGCAGGCTCCTGGTCATGACGATTTCATCCTTTGATGGCGCCTGCCATGACGCCTTCGACGAAGAAGCGGCGGAACAACAGGTAGACCAACACCAACGGCACGATCGAGGCCAGGATTGCGGAATAGATGAGCTGGAAGTTTGTCGAGAATTGCCCCACTGCGCTCTGCGTGAAGGGAAGCAGGGTCGTGTTGGACGGATCGAGATAGACGTAAGGCTCCAAGAACTGGTTGTAAATCAGCGGCAACATAATGACGATGACGCTCACGATTGGCACCTTGAGCAACGGCAGCAAAATGTAGCGCACGTACTGCCAGCTCGATGCACCATCGATGGAGGCAGAATCTTCCAGCTCTTTCGGCACCGCCGAGATGGCCGGCGTGAAGATCATGGTGGAAAGCGCCGTCCCTTTGATGTTGATCAGGATGATGGCAAGCCACTGCAACACCCAGCGCACTGGCCCCGGCTCGCTGTAGCCGGGAAAGAGGCTGAAGAACCACTGGAAGATCAAGAATTGCGGCAGCAGGATCAACATGGCCGGGATCACCATCTGGAGCAGATAGATGTTGTAGACAAGCATCTGGTCGCGGCGACGCAGGCCGGAAAGTCCATAGCCGGTGAAGATGGAAAGAACGATCACCAGCGTTAGGCTGATGGCCGCGATCAGCAGCGTGCGTCCCAGTGCCGCCCAGAAGGTCGTCCCATAGAGGCTGCCAGTGAGGAGCGTGCGCCAGCCGTTGAAGGTATAAAAGCCCTCAAAGAAGTTCTGGATGCGTTCTTCGGGGATGTCGTATCTTTCAGAGATCTGGCGTAGGGTCGTGCGCGCCATCAGGAACTCTTCCTGAGGGATGCCGAGGGCGTCCTTGAGCACCGCCATGTCCAGGTTGTAAAAGACCCCCAGGTTGCCGACCTGCATATCCATGCTCACCTCGGCGGCTTCGGGAATCCAGAGGTGGAGCTGGGCGGCGTCTCGCGTGCTGACGAAGGAGCGCACGAAGAGCGCGTAAAAGGGGAAAAGCGTCAGCGCCGAATAGATCAGCATCACCGTCAGCGCAAAGATGCGCAGTAGGCGTCGCCGGCCCGCCATGCCGAGGCCTCGTCTGCGTTGCACCGGTGGGGTCTGCATTTCTGAAGTCGCAGTCATCTCCCAAGTCCTTTTCAATATTGCAGTTTTCGCTGCAGCCGCTGCAGGAAGATGCCCAAAATCACCAGCGGCACGAAGGTGATCACGGCCAGCGTCATGCCCATCGCCAGACGATTGACCTGAAAGCCATAGGTGAAGAAGAGAATGCTGAGCAGCTTGGCTTCCGGGTTCACGTAGAGCGCGCCCATCGCCACCAACTCGTCGAAGACGGCGAATGAGCCGATCAAACACATTGTCGTCGCCAAAATGAACGAAGGCCACATTTGAGGAAAGTAGACTTTCCACAGCCGCTGCCAGTAGTTGGCGCCGTCCACGATGGAAGCCTCAATTGTCTCGTTGGGAATTGAAAGCAGGCCGGAGAGGAAGATCGCCATGTTGTAGCCTGCATAACGCCATCCCACCAGCAGCGGCAGGATGAAGGCAGTGCCTTCGGGTGAATAGATGTCGATCGGGTTCCGGATCAGCCCGAGCTGGCGCAACAGCAAGTTGGCTGTGCCGGTCTCGCGGGAGAAGAGCATCACCGCCATGTAGCCGACGGCAAGGCCCGAAACCATCAACGGCAGATAGATGATGGTGAAAAATCCCCCGCGAAAGCCGACCTCGAACATCAGCAGCGCCAGCGTCAGGCCAAAGAGGTAGACGGTCATGTAGTTGAGCACGACGAAGACCAGCGTGCGACGCAGCGCCGGAAAATAGTCGGCCTGAACGCTCGGATCGGTGAAGAGCGCCGTGAAGTTGCGCATACCTACCGGCGCCACGGTGGGGTCGGTGAACGATGCCATGTCGGTGAAGAGGATCGGGATGGCGACGATGAACGGCACGATCGTCAACAGGACAAAGAGCGAGAACTGGGGCAGGATAAAGAGCCAGTCGCGCAGGATGCGCCGCCGCGCCAACGCGCCGCTCCTGCGCACAGTTTTCCCTTCGAGGCGTTCCTTCTGGGTGATCTGTGTCGATGTCATCGCCGACGATTTCTCCTGAACGCTATTGCTCGCCGAGAAGGCGGCTCAACTGTTCGGCGCATTGCATGGCTTTCTGCTTTCCGTTCTGAATCGCCTTAATGGGTTGCCTCGCTGCGTGTTGCGCGTCGCAACACGCAGCGAGGCGCTCTAAGCCTCCGGCAAGCCTTCGTAGCTCTCCTCCCAGTTGCGCTGGGCGATGTCCAGCGCTTCCTGCACGGTGATCCTGCCCGTCAGCAATTGCGCAAAGACCTCGTTGTTGCCGTTGGACTCCCAGTCCCACACGCCGCGCGAGCCCTTCTTGCGATAGGGGCCGGCCACGATGTTGCCAGTCAGGCTCTGCTCGAACTTGACGTTCTCCCATTTGCCGCCCGGCTCCTCGATCTCCTTCAACACCTGCTGATATTGCGGCCCTTGCAGGTCGAGCGGCTCGTCGAGCTTGTAGAGCGGCACGCGTCCTTCGGCCTGGGCGCGCATTGGGACAGCTTCGGGGCTGAAGAACCAGTTCCAGGCGTAGACAAGCTGATCCCAGTAGGGCGTCTTCTCATTGCCGGCGCGGATGAACCACTGGTTGTCGATGTTCGGCGGCAGCGCGCTCTGCATCCACACCCCCTGACCTTCGGCCGGCGGCGTCGCCGGCAGGCCGGCCTGCATGTTTCTCACGGCAAAGTCCGAACCGGCGGCCAAGGCCTTGTCCCACACCCAGGGGCCGTGCAACATCATCACCGACTTGCCGGCGATGTAGGAGGCTTCCATATCGCCTTCCCACTGTCGCGTCCACATGCTCGGCGGAATCCAGCCCCGGTCGTTGGCCTCTTTGAAGAACTCATAGAAGTGACGATAGGGTGAATCTTCGGCGTTGAATTTGGCCTTGCCCAGCCAGCAATCGCGTTGTCGAGCGCGCTGGCCGTCGGCGAAGGCCAGCGGAATCGCGTCGGAATAGTTGAGGCCAAAGATCCAGTTGTGCCAGGCCTGGTTCCAGAACCAGTCCACGCCCTCGGTCTTGGCGGCCCACTCGGTCCCGGCGTCCAGCCACTTCTTGAGGTCATCCCAGGTTTTGACGTCGCGCTGTGGATCCAGCCCGGCCTTGTCCATCAGCTCTTTGTTGTACTGCCAGGTCATTACGAAGCCCTGGAAGAAATCCAGCGAGCGCGGCCCCGGCAGCTTGTGCAGGTCGGACCACATATTCTTGACGTCAAACTCCCAACGGTCCCACCACTCGAAGGGGATCTCGCCAAGGTTGACCGCCATCTCGTAGTTGCTCTTGTCGAAGAAGATCTGCATCTCCTGCGTCAGCTCGATCGCCGGCAGATAGCCGCCCGCCACCTTGGCTTCATGCGCGGCGGCCGTATCTTCGTTGATCGAGAAGACATTGATCTTGATGCCTGGGTTTTTCGATTGGAAATAATTCCAGATTTCACGATAGGGCGCCTCGTACTCGGCAAGCGACATCACGTCCAGGGTGACGGCGGCCGCTTCCGGCGCCGACGCCGCGGGCGCTTGCGCCGCCGGCGCAGGCGCAGCGGCCGGCGCCGGGCACCCCGCCAGGGTGAGGCCAACGGCGGTCAGGGCGCTGATGCGCAGAAAGTCGCGTCGGCTCAGGTTGTTGGAAGTCATG
>CALFWA010000268.1 GCA_937928035.1 uncultured Caldilinea sp.
CAGGTCGGCTGCGCCGGTGGCGGCGAAGGCGCCAGCTACTGGCAGCAGCGCCGCCAGCAGCACGATTACGGGCCAGTCGATGGCGTCGTAGATGCGGCGCAACGGGATCACGCCCAGGAGCATGGTCGCCAGCACGCCGGCTCCCTGCGCCTCCAGGACCGCCTGCCTCACTTCGGGGCGCAGCGGATCGATGAAGCCGACGAGTCCCAACAAGGTGAGGTTGCGCAGATCGTCCTCCTTCAGCCCATCCTCCCCGGCTGCCTCCAGCGCGCCCGCCGCAACGGCGAGCACGCGATAGCCGCCTTCGGCGAGCGCGTGCGCCCATTGATGAATCTGCGCTTCATCCAGCGGCGCATCGCCATTGGCCGTGCGCATCGTCTTGCAGAAGGGGAGGATCGCCTCCACGGCCCCTTTCGCCGCCACAAACGGCTTTTGGTCGTTGAGGTAGGCTGTTGCCGCGTAGCGGCGCTCGGACTCGAAGGGAATGGCACCCACGACGCGCACGCGCTTGCGTAGCTCCTCGGGGTTGCATTCGTATTTGTACGCCAGCGCCAGCAGGGCGACGTCCATGGCGTCGCCTGCGTGGCGCCACTCTCCGTCTTCTGGAAGCAACGACGCCTCGTTGCAGACCACGCCGGCAATCACCAACGCATCGAGACGCCGACGCAGGCTCTCGTCTGGCGTCCCGTCATCGGCTGTGCGCACTTCACCCTGGCCGTTGTAGCCCTGGCCGGTCACGATGAGCGTCTCGCCGTCCGGCAGCAGAATCTTTTTGACCGTCTGCTGATTGACCGTGAGTGTGCCCGTTTTGTCGCTGGCGATCGTGGTGCAGCTCCCCAGGCTTTCCACCGCCGCCAGCTTGCGCACGATGACGTTGCGCTTGGCCATGCGCGAGGCCGAGAGCGACAGCGCCACGGTGAGCGCCACCGGCAGACCTTCCGGGATCGAGGCCACCGCCAGTGCAATGACCAGGAAGAACACATCTCGGAAGGGTTCCCCGCGGATCAACATCAACACACCCAGGATTGCGGACGCGCCCAGAATGACGATGGCGATCTGTCGGGCAAACTGATCCATGCGGATGAGCAGAGGCGGTTTGGCGGACTCGGTTTCCGTGATCGACTGGGCGATGCGCCCCACCTCTGTCTGCAGGCCGGTGGCGACGACAAGGCCGACGCCGCGGCCGGTCATCACCGTTGAACCGGCGTAGGCCATGTTGTGACGGTCGCTGACCGGGGTGTCTTCGTCAGTTGCGGCCACCTCTTTTTCCACCGCCACCGACTCGCCGGTCAGGAACGATTCGTCGATGGTCAGATTGTTCACCTGCACCAGGCGCAGATCGGCCGGCACTTTGTCGCCCGACTCGATCACGACCACATCGCCGGGAACCACCTCTTCGGCGGGCAGCCGCAACATGCGGCCTTCCCGGCGCACTTTGGCCTGAATTTTCAGCATGCTCTGGAGGGCGTGCGCCTGCCGTTCTGCGCGCCATTCCTGCACTGTGCCGATTGAAGCGTTGAGCATCAGCACGATGAAGATGAAGGCGGCGTCTTTCAGATCGCCGATAAACAGAGAGACCACCCCCGCCACCAGCAGAACATAGATCAAAGGGCTGGCGAACTGATGGAGGATCACCTGCCATAGAGCGGGCGGCTTGGGGGCGGGCAAGGTGTTTCTGCCGTACTGTTGCAACCGTTTTTCGACCTCGGCGGGACTCAGACCCTCAAGATCTGTCTCGAGAATCGTGCGCACTTCTTCGATGGAGAGCGCATGCCAGGGAGCAACGTTGCCGTTTTGCTTGACTGCATCTTGTTTTTGTCGGACACTCATCTCAACTTATGCTCCTTTCACGCTTATGTTGGAATGAAGCTGCGCCACGATTGGGACTTCCGCCTATAGAAGCCTATTCCTTTGCGACGCAGGCCCCATTGGACGATTCAAGGAGGTGTAGAGGGCGTGTTCAGTGATCCCCTGCAAGCACTGCGAGTTTTCCGGCAAAACCCCATGCAAGCATTATATCTTGATAAATGAAAAAGATATGCATCGACGATTCCAGGTGCATTTACGCTTGGGAGCATGTAAGCTTTTTCTTTCGCTTGTTGCGTCCCGTCCATCCATGGTATAATGAATCAGAACTTATGTTCGTCTTCCAGGCGCAAGATGGCGAGTAAATCAACTAGACGGAAGCGGTCGAACCGAAAATCGGGGCAGAGACGGCAACCGGGCGGCGTTGAAACGCTGGCCCGCTCGCTTTTTCGCGCGGAGGTTGGCGGCGCGCTGCTGGCGCTGCTGGCGGTCTTCACGTTGCTCAGTTTGTTGACCGCCAATCGCGGCCAGCTCACCGGCGGGTGGGTCGACTTCTTGCGTTCGCTTTTTGGCTGGGGCGCCTGGGGCGTTCCTCTTGTGCTGGGCATTTGGGGGCTGTGGATGGTGATCCGCGCCATCGACCAGATGCCCAATTTGCCTTGGCAGCGTCCCGCCGGCCTGGCGTTTCTGTTCGTCGCCTCGATCACCGCCATCTCGTTGCTCGTCGATCCGGAGCTGCGCGGCCAGATGGCGCAGCGAGGAGATGCAGGAGGGCTGGTCGGGAAGTTTCTGGCCGACGCCTTGCAACAGTCGGTCGGCGCAGCGGGCGCGTGGGCGTTTGTCACATTTCTCATGGTGACGGGCGCCTTCTTGCTGTTCGATCAATGGCTGCTCGAAGTCTGGCGGTCGTTGCAGGAGTGGAGCGCACGGCGAGAGGTCGATCGTATGCCAGCAGCGCTGCCGGGGCGGCCTGTTACGCCCTTGCCTGGCGGCGACCTGCCGTGGTGGAAGCGTCTGTTTGCGCCCTCCGCTCCCCCGGAGCAAAGCTTTGCGCCTCCTGAAGAGACGACGCTTGTGCGTCCGATGCCTCTGCGTCCTGCGCCCTCAGAGGCGAGCGCCCAGGATCGCAATCTTGCGTCGAAGCCTGCCGCCTCTCGCCAGAGCGGGCCGAACCTGCCGTTGACCAAGCCGATCGGCGAGGGAGAGCTGCGACCGCCGCGCATCGTCGGCGGCGCACAGGATTGGAAATTGCCAGCGTTGGATGCCGTTCTCAACAATTACGACCGCATCACCGATGACGACAATCACATCCGCATGCAGGGGCGCCTCATCCAGGAGACGCTGGCGCTCTTCGGCGTGCCCGCCGACTTCGAGGGCGCCTACAAGGGGCCAGTGGTGACGCAGTATCTGATCAAGCCGGGCTACGTGGAGCGCAAGGTCGGCAATGAGGTGCAGCGCGTCAAGGTGAAGGTGGCCAAGATCGCTGCGCTCGCCAACGATCTGGCGCTGGCGCTGGCTGCGCCCAGCGTGCGCGTCGAGGCGCCGATCCCGGGCACGAACTACGTCGGCATCGAGGTGCCCAACCAGGCCAGCAACGTCGTCGGCCTCAAAGAGTTGATGGAAAGCGAGGCCTTCGCCGAGAAAAAGCGCATCTTGCCGATCGCGCTGGGAGAGGACGTCAAAGGCCAGCCTATCATCACCGACCTGACGCGCATGCCTCACCTGTTGATCGCAGGCGCCACCGGCTCCGGCAAGTCGGTCTGTATCAATTCGATCATCGCCTGTCTGTTGCTGACGCACACGCCCGACACGCTGCGTCTGCTGATGATTGACCCGAAGATGGTGGAGCTGAGCGTCTACAACGGCATTCCGCACCTGCTCAGCCCGGTCGTGACCGACGTGGACAAGGCCGCCGGCGTGCTCTTCTGGACGGTGAAGGAGATGGAGCGCCGCTATGCGCTCTTCTCCAAGGCCAATGCGCGCGACCTGGTGCGCTATAACGCCTATCTCGAAAAGAACGGCGAGAAGCCGCTGCCCTACATCGTCGTGATCGTCGACGAGATGGCCGACCTCATGATGGCGGCGCCGGAAGAGGTGGAAAAGCACATCTGTCGGCTGGCGCAGATGGCGCGCGCCGTGGGAATCCACCTGATCATCGCCACGCAGCGCCCTTCCGTCGACGTCATCACCGGTCTGATTAAGGCCAACTTCCCGGCGCGCATCGCCTTCGCTGTCAGCAGTCAGATCGACAGCCGCGTGATCCTCGACATCCCGGGCGCCGAACGACTGCTCGGTCGCGGAGACATGCTCTTCATGGCGCCGGACGCATCGAAGCTAGAGCGCATTCAGGGCGCCATGGTCACCGACGAAGAGATCGGGCGATTGGTCAACTACTGGCGCAGAATCCGCACGCTGGAAGGCGCAACGTTGCAGTCGCTTGACCTTTCCGAAGCCTCCGGCCTGCGAGAGGCGACGTTGCCCAGCCCTGCCCCAGAGCCGGCGCCGCCGAGGCCGGCGTCGAAGCCGCCAGCGGACATCCAGACTCGATTGGATCAACCGTCGCTTTTTGAGCAGATCGAGCAGCTTCGGGCCGTGGAGGCGCGCGATGAACTATTTGACCTGGCCGTTGCCATCGTGCGCGAGCACGGCCGCGGCTCGGTCAACCTGTTGCAGCGCAAACTACGCATCGGCTACATGCGCGCCGCGCGGCTGATCGAGCAGCTTCATGAAGCGGGCGTTCTCGGGCCGGACCTGGGCGGCGCGCGCGGGCGGGAGTATCTCGGCGAGTCGGGCAGCGCACGGAGTCCGCTCCGCTATATCGACGCGGATGCGCACAAGGAAGGCGGGCGACAGTGGGACGAGGAGGCGGAGGACGAGTCTGAAGACGCCGAGGCGCAGCTTCCGGAGGATGCGCCTCCTTGGGAGGACGATGCGTCCGAGCCATTGGACAAACGCCCGGACGCAGGCGACCCCAAACCGGCGCCTCCTGGCGGCCAGAAGCCTGCGCCGCCGACCATTTGGTTTTAAACGTGAACGGAGAGGAATGGGTGTGAAGCATGTTTGACCTTGTGATCCGTAACGGTCTGTTGATCGAAACCGATGGCGTGACGAAGGCCGACCTGGCGATCGACGGAGAGCAGATCGCCGCCGTCGGCGTCTCTTTGCAGGGGCGCCGCGAGATCGATGCAACCGATTGCTACGTCTTGCCGGGCGCCGTCGACCCTCACGTGCACTTGCAGATGCCGCTGGCCGGCAGGGTGAGCGCCGACGATTTCCGGACAGGCACGATCGCTGCAGCCTGCGGCGGCGTCACCACCATCATCGACTTCGTCGAGCCGAAGCCCGGGCAGTCGATGCTCGAGGCGCTGGCGTTGCGTCAGGAAGAAGCGCGAAGCAAGGTCGCCATCGACTACGGCCTGCACATGACCATTCCCACCTGGCACGCCAATGCGGCGGACGGATTGAAGGAGGTCCCGGCCGTCGTCGAGGCCGGCTGTCTGAGCTTCAAAATGTATCAGGCCTACGAGGGTATGATGCTGGACGATGTGGCGCTGCTGCGCGCGTTGACTGCAGTCGGCGAGGCGGGCGGGCGCACGGTGCTGCATAGCGAGACCGGCCCCGTGCTTGATTATCTGCGCGCCGAGGCGCTCGCCGAAGGGCACGTCGAGCCGATCTGGCACGCCTATACGCGACCGGCGCCGTTGGAGGCCTCCGCCGTCCATCGCGCAGCCGAGCTGGCTGACCTGGCCAGCTGTCCGCTCTACATTTTTCACGTCGGCTGTCAGGAGAGCGTTGAGGCGATCCTGCAGGCGCGACGCCGACGCATCGACATCTGGGGGGAGACTTGCCCACAGTACCTGCTGCTCAACGCCGAGGAGCATCTTGGGGGGCCGAACGGCGCGTTGTACGTCTGCGCGCCGCCGTTGCGCTCGGTCGAAGACAACCGCGCCATGTGGCACGCGCTGGCCCAGGATGCGCTGCAAGTGGTGAGCACCGACCACTGCCCCTGGACGTTCGAGGAGAAACAGCAGCCCGACTTCACGCGCATCCCCGGCGGCGTGCCCAGCATCGAGGCTCGCCTGTCATTGGTGCATCATTTCGGCGTCAATCAGGGGCTGCTGACGCTGGAGCGCTGGGTGGAGGTCTGCTCGACCAATGCGGCGCGCTGGATGGGATTGACGCGCAAAGGTCGGCTCGTCCCTGGCTATGACGCAGACATTGTGATTTTCGATCCCGCGCGCATCAAAAAAATTACGCCGGCGACGCTGCACGAAGCCGCCGGTTGGACGCCCTACGACGGCATGGAGGTGTGCGGCTGGCCGCGCACGGTTCTGTTGCGCGGTAAAGTCATCGTCGAGGATGAGCAGTACGTGGGCAGTCCAGGAGACGGCCGTTTCATTCCGCGCCGTTCGCCCACGCTGCCCTAGCGTCTCGGGCTGTCCTTCATGTTCGCTGCATAGGGTGTTTCTTCTTGGCTGACGCGCGCTTTCTTTTCCGCTCTTCCATCCTGGTGATAGCCTTTTACGGCTTCAGTCGCCTGACCGGCTTCGTCAAGCTGCTCCTAATGACGCGGCTGTTCGGGATCGGCGAAGAGGCGGACGCCTTCGCCGCGGCCTATCAGTTGCCGGAGCTGCTGGTGACGATGTTGGCGGGCGGGGCCGTGGCGGCGGCGTTCATTCCGGTCTACACGGCGCAGCTTGCCTCAAAAAACCGCCGGCGCGCCGAACGGCTGGCGAACACGGTGGCGACGCTCACGGTTGTGGGGATGGGAATCGTCACCGGGCTTGTCTTCTATAGCGCGCCCTGGGTGACGGCCCACCTCCTGACGCCGGGCTTTCCGCCGGCGCAACAGCAATTGACCGCCGACCTGGTGCGCATTTTGATGGCGGCGATGTGGGTCTATGCGATCGGGAGCATCTACGCCAGCATCTTGCAGTCGCACAATCACTTTCTGGCCCCTGCGCTCGGCACCGTGCTCATCGACGTCGGCCAGATCATTGGGGTGTTGACACTCTCGGCCTATCTGGGCATTCTCAGCGCGGCGTGGGGACTGGTGGTCGGCGCCCTCTTGATCCTGGCCGTGGAGGCCCCTTTTTTATGGCGACTGGGCGTCCGCCCACGGCCTGCGCTGGCTTTGCGCAGCAAAGGGATGCGCGAGCTGGCGCATCTGTTCTGGCCGCGGTTGGTGACGATGGGCGCCATCCAGGCCGCCGACCTGATCGTCGTGCGGCTGGCTTCGGGACTGCCGACAGGCAGCATGTCCGCCTATTTCTATGCGGTGCTGATCATGGCCTACATGCCGCGTGGCCTCTTTGCGCAGGCCATCGCCACGGTGATCTTTCCGACCATGGCCCGCCAGTACAACGGTCGAGACCTCGGAGGCCTGCAACACACCGTGACCGGCGGCCTGCGCGCGGCGCTTTCTCTGGTCATCCCCTCGGCGGTGGGCATCCTGGCCTTGGGCATGCCGGCCATGCACTTCCTCTTTCCCGGCGAAGCGCTCGACGGCGAGGCGCTGGCGATGGTCTTTGCACTGGTCGCCATTCTCAGCGTGCGGCTGATCGGCGACTCTTGCGTCGACATCCTTTCACTGGCTTTCTACGCCTGTCATGACACGCGCACGCCGATGATCGCCAGCGTGCTCTGGATGCTGGCGGTGTTGGCGCTTAGCCTGCTATTGGTGGGGCCGCTGGGCGTCTATGGGCTGGCGTGGGCCTCCTCGCTGGCTTCCGCCGGGCTGGCGTTGGCCTATTTTTACGGCGTAAGCAGGCGTTTCCATAGCATCGCCGGCGGCGAGCTGGCGCGTACGCTAGGGCGCATCGCCGCTGCGGCGCTGGCGATGGCGCTCACCGTGCGCTTCCTGGGCCAGATGCACCTGTCGAAGACGCTGTTCGTCATCGTCGGCATTGGCGTCGGCGCAGGCGTTTATGCGCTTATCTATGTGGGTCTCGGCGAGCGAGAAATCTTCCATCTGCTGCGC
>CALFWA010000269.1 GCA_937928035.1 uncultured Caldilinea sp.
GGACAACCCGATTACACCCCGCCCGCTGGCTATGCCTTTTGCGCTTGGGAGGACGAGCGTTGCAACTTCAGCGGCACGGCCGATGTGGCCTATGGCGCCAACGGCCAGTTCACCTACCGCCGGGGCGTCTCCGGCGGCATCGATTGCAACAATGGCGTCTTCGGCGATCCGGTCGTCGGCGTGCGCAAGGTATGTTACATCCGACAGACCGGCAGCTCCCCGGCTCAGTGCCCTGGCCAGTATCGGGCCGAGTATTTCGCCAACCGTTCCCTCAGCGGCTCCCCTGCCCTCGTCCGTTGCGAGGGGTGGCCCATCCGCCACAACTGGGCCGGCGGCAGCCCCGGCAGCGGCGTGCCCGACGACGGCTTCTCGGTCCGCTGGACCGGCCGCGCCCGCATTGAGAGCGGGACTTACACCTTCATCGCCCGCTCCGACGACGGCATCCGAGTCTGGCTGGATGGCAGCCTGATCATCGACGCCTGGCGGGATCAATCGCCCACCGAGTATCGGGTCACCCGCCAGGTATCCGCCGGCGAGCACGAGGTGCGGGTGGAGTACTACGAGAACGGCGGCGGGGCAGTGGCCGAGTTCCGCTGGGAGCGGGCCAGCGCCTCGGCTTCGTGCTCCGGCGCAGCCATTGCCCTGGAGCAGCGCGTCGAGGGCCGGCTCAGCGACGCCGCCCCTAGCGTCAACTACTGTCTGCAGGCCTCGGCCGGACAGATGATCTCGGCCCGCATGTTCGCTCTCGGCAACGATGACCTCGACACCTATCTCAAGGTGTGGAGCCCCGACGGTCAACTGCTGGCCGAGAACGACGATGGCCTAAATATCGGCTACAACTCGTTCCTCAGCGTGCGCCTGCCGCAGGAAGGCGTCTATCGCATCGAAGCCACCCGCTACAGCGGCCAGGGCCGCTATGCGTTGCGAGTGGAGGCCGGCTTCGAAGCGGCTGTAGGCGATCTGGACCGCGACTGCGACGTGGACGACGCGGACAAAAACCGCCTGCGCAGCTTGCTGGGCAAAACCGATCCCAACGCCGACCTGGACCTGGACGGCGTGGTCAGCACTCGGGACGCCATCCTCCAGATGCGCAGCCTGGGAGTCAGATGTCAGTAGAGGCTAACGGTGTCCTCCTTCTGCATTTGCCATCCAATCGACTCGGCGACTATAGGGCGGCCTTGTTGCGCATCGCCCGCTCGTACACCTGCACATATTGAGCGGCGCTCTTTTCCCAAGAGAAATCTTGCTGCATGGCGGTGCGAATCATCTTGACCATATGGTGAGGGCGGTCGAAATAGGTGCTGACCGCCCAACCGACCGTATAGTAGATGGCGTGCGGGCTTGGCTCCCAAAACTTGAAGCCGGTGCCGTCGCCGGTGCGCTCATCGTATTGCTGCACGGTGTCGTCGAGGCCGCCCGTGGCGCGCACGATCGGCAACGTCCCATAGCGGAGCGAGTAAATCTGGTTCAGTCCACAGGGTTCGTAGATCGAAGGCATAATGAAGAAATCACTGCCCGCTTCGATCCAGTGGGCGAGCTGGTTGTTGTAGCCGATGTAACTGCCGATGCGGCCCGGATAGCGTTGCGGCAGAGCGCCGTAGAAGCTCTCCAGGCTTTTATCTCCGGAACCAAGAATCACAAACTGCACCACCATGTCGTTGACGATACGCTCGATGGCGGCAGCGAGCAGATCAAGCCCCTTCTGCGCTACCAGTCGACTGACGACGCCGACGATCGGGACATTCGGCGCTGCGTCAAGAAGGAAGCGTTGCTGCAGTTGCTCCTTGCAGATGCGCTTGCCGGCAAGGTTGTCGACCGAATAGCGGGCAGGGATCAGCATGTCCACCTCGGGGCTCCACTGCGAATAATCGACGCCGTTGAGGATGCCTACATAGTTCTCGCCTTTGTTGTTAAGAAATGGCGCCAGTCCATAGCCCAGCTCTGGCGTGCGCGTCTCGCGCGCGTAGGTGGGACTGACTGTGTTGACCATGTCGGCGTAGACGATGCCCCCCTTCAGGAAATTGATGGCACCGTAATCCTCGAATTTGTCCGGGGTGAAATTTTGCCATCCCAGTCCCAGATAGTCGTAGTGCGCAGCGCTATATTTGCCCTGGTAGGCGATGTTGTGGATCGTCAACAGACTGGCTGCGCCGCCCAAGATCGGATCATTCCAGTGCCAAATTTTGAGATAGGCCGAAGCAAGCGCCGTCTGCCAATCATGGACATGGACAACGTCCGGCGCAAAACCCATGTCGCGAGCAAGCTGCAGGCCGGCGCGCGTCAAAAAGCCAAAGCGTCGCGGGTTGTCTTCATAGTCATTGTAATTGTCATCGTGATAGAGGCCGGGGCGCGCAAAATAGTTGTTGTGTTCGATAAAATACACCGGCACGCCGTCGTTATCGGCCACATCCACTGCGCACCATTCCAGCACGTTGCCCATCCACACGCCGAGAGAGTTCCAGTAGCGGCGCAGGCCGTGCTTCTGAACGTCGATGCTGCCGTACTTGGGCATCACGACGATGACTTCATGCCCCATGCGCTGCAACACCTGGGGCAATGCGCCCACCACATCCGCCAGGCCGCCTGTTTTGGCGTAAGGGACGACTTCAGAAGCGATCATCAGGATTTTCAGGCTTTTCACGGTCTGCTCCTTCTGCATCATCTTTCATTTCAATAGGACGCCCGCCGCCAACAACAGGCTGAACAACAAGGCCAGCCGCGCCGTGCCCGCCAGCGCACGGTTGAGCGTCGGCCCATCGGTGGAGCTTCTCAAGGTGCGAGCCAGTTGCGCCGCTAGCGGCAACGTCAGCCACGTCAACAGCACCCACGCCCCCGAATCCAGGAACAACCACAACGCTAAAACCATGCCGTAGGCGAAGGCCAGCAGCGCAATGTATTCGATCTGCGTTCCTCGCCTGCCCAGGCGCACCGCCAGGGTTCGCTTGCCGGCGCGGCGATCGGTCTCGATGTCGCGGTAGTTGTTTACGACCAGGATCGCCGTCACCAAGGCGCCGACGGCGAAGGATGCGATCACAACGGGAAGCGTCAACGTCAGCGTCTGTACGTAATAGGTTCCGCAGACCGCCGCCACACCGAAGAAGAGAAACACGAAGAGTTCGCCCAGGCCGTAGTAGCCGAAGGGGAAGGGCCCACCGGTGTAAGCCAGCGCCGCCAGGATAGCCGCTACGCCGATCGCAAGGATCGGCCAGCCGCCCACCCAGATCAGATACAGGCCGACCAACGCCGACAATCCAATGACCACAAGGATGCCTCGACGCATCTCCTCGGGACGAATCAAGCCCGCGCTAGTGACGCGCACCGGACCGAGGCGATCGGGTGTGTCGGCCCCTCGGAAAAAGTCAGAATAATCGTTGGCGAAATTGCTCAATATTTGTAAGAGCAGCGCGCCGAGGGCCGCCGCCAACGCCGGCAGCCAGGCAAATCCGCCATCGGCGAACGCAAACGCCGTCCCCACAATGACCGGAGAGAGCGCCGCCGGCAGCGTCTTGGGGCGAGCCGCCAGAATCCAGGCCTGTCTTTGCGTGATGGTTTGGGTCGCCATTGTTCCTTAAGGGACATTGGATAGAAGCTACTCAGTTGGTTCACCTTCCAGGAAGCTTGAAGCTTCCAGAAGGGCGCACTCTACGAGAAAACCTCACCCAACTGTGTAACTCCTGTTTGATTTTATTCTTTTTAGGCCTGTATTGTATCATCACAGAAAAGTTTGCGCAGCTTGGTGCGTGATGCGTGTTCGTATTCCATGTTGGGTGGATGAGCGCTTGCCTTTCGCTCAACCCGCATCACAACATGGAGCATGCGTTACGAACGAGCACGCACCACGAAACACTTTTACACTTTATGCACATCGAACCGATCAAAACGCGACGCATCACTTTAGCCGACCAGAATCTATTTGCGATATTAGACGAGTTCCTCCCTGCGATAGGCGAAGGCGAAATTTTGGCGGTTGCCTCGAAAATCGTCGCCATCTGCGAAGGTCGCACGGCGCCGCCGGATGTAGATAAGGCCAAGCTGATCGAGGCGGAGTCCACCTGGTTTCTGCCGCAGAGCGTCAGTCGCTACGGCGTCTATCTCACTATCAAGGCGAACATGTTGATGCCCTATGCGGGCGTCGATGAATCGAACGGCGATGGCCAGTACGTGCTGTGGCCATCCGACCCGCAGGCGTCCGCCAACGCCATTCGCGCGTATCTGCAAAGACGCTTTCAGCTTCGACAGGTGGGCGTGATTCTGACCGACAGCCGGCCACTGCCGCTGCGCTGGGGCGTGACCGGCTTCTGTGTGGCGCACAGCGGGTTCCAGGCGTTGTACGATTATCGGGGCAAGCGAGATCTGTTCGGTCGTCCTTTGCGTATGACGCAAATCAACGTGGCCGACGCGCTGGCTGCCGCCGCCGTCCTGGTGATGGGGGAGGGCGATGAGCAAACGCCGTTGGCGCATATTGTGGACGCACCTTTCGTGGCGTTTCAAGAACGGGACCCTACGCCGGCAGAGCTGGCGGCGCTGACGATTGCACCGGAGGATGACTTGTATGCGCCGCTTTTAACCGGCCTCGAATGGCGCCGTGGACAGGCGGAATGACCTCTGTCATCGATGATGATGACGGGTTTTCGGGCGGTGGAGAATGTTCGCCCCTATCTTCCCGGCGGCCTGGGGATTTCTGGAAGATAATCACTTCCCCTCGAAAAAATGATGTCAAGATAAACGCACTTTCAGGAGGAACTTATGTTTCCGTTGCGCGACACGGTGCAGGCGCGCTCGTTGCCGTTGATGAACTGGACGTTGATCGCCGTCAACGTATTGGTCTTCTTCATGTTTCTCACCGGGCCGCACGCCGAGTTCTGGATCGAGCGCTATGCATTGATTCCGGCACAGCTTTTTGTGAACTCAACGGCGTGGCTGACGATTCTCACCTCGATGTTTCTCCACGGCGGGTTGCTCCATCTGCTCGGAAACATGTGGGCCCTCTATATCTTTGGCGACAACGTAGAGGATCGCATGGGGCCGGTGCGGTTTCTCATTTTTTATC
>CALFWA010000270.1 GCA_937928035.1 uncultured Caldilinea sp.
TCTGCATCCAGTAGAGAAAGGAAAGGCTTAGCTGGCGGCACTCCTCCAGGTGCTCCGCCTTTTCTTCGGCCCTGACGCCGACCAGCGGCCCAAGCCAGTAGTCGATTTGCGGCCAGTTGACCAGGGTGATGTCGCTTGGGTAGACGCCTTCCAGAAAATGTTTGCGATAGAGGATGCGGCGATAGTGCCAGAAGTCGTCGCCGTCAAGACGGTCAGTGGGGCCGTCGAAGATGGCGCGATGGCGCGTTTGCAGCGTGATGGGGTGCACGTCAAGCCAACCGAGCTGTTTGCCGGGCCAGAAGTCGGCCTGATAGGTGCGCCAGAAATCGTACATGGCCGGGCGCTCGATGATATGCTCTTCGCCGGGCAGGTAGTCGACGGCGAAACACCAGGTCACCGCCTGCTGGTCGAGCGGGTTCGGCTCGCCGGGCAAGGCGTGCAGCTCGCCGGTTTGCGCCTGGCTTTCGGCGCCGATGACATGCTCAATCTGGCCCAGCTCCAGCAGGTCGCCCAACTCGGTGGCGTCCAACACGTAGGAGGCCTGACAGACGACCGGCTCGCCCGTGTTCTCGTCGAGCAGCGTGACGCCGGCGACAAAATTGCCGTCCATCTCGACGGCGACGGGCCGATGGCGCAGCAGCACATCAAGTTGGCGGCCGGTGCGGTAGGGCGCCAGCAGTTCGTCGATGGCGGCAAGCGCCACGCGCGGCTCGTGGCAGAGTGGGCTGACGTTGCCCTGTCCAGGGTTGAGATTGACGTTGTTGCGCGCTTCGAGGGTGAGCGGATAGTTGCGGCGGTAATAATCGCGGATTTTGGCGCGCAGCAGGCGATAGGAAGCCGTGCAGCCAGTCGACTCGATCCATGGATGCTCATCGGGCGGCACCGCCTGCGCCGTCAGCTGCCCGCCTAGCCAGTCGGTCTCTTCGGTGAGGATCACGCTGCGTCCTAGGCGCAGCGCCGCCAGTGCTGCCGCCACGCCGCCCAGGCCGCCGCCAACGATCAGGACGTCGGTTCTTCGCTCTTTCATGGGAGATTCTTTCTGTTTTGGCTGTGTAAAAACAATTTAAAGATTTGATATGTTACAAGTGCAAACTCGATCGAATTGGCACCTCGAGTGTGTTCATCCCTTCAACCCGGAAAGGGTGACGCCCTGGATGAAGTATCGTTGACCGAGTGCAAAAATGATCAACATGGGTAGAATCATCAGAGTCGAAAGAGCCATCAAATAATGGGTGTCCGGCAGCTGACCCGCGCCCCCGCGTAAAGTGTAAAGTCCGACCGCCAAAGGACGCAGATCGGGACGCCCCGCCATATAGACGAGTGGAGCCAAGAAGTTATCCCAGCTATCGCGAAAGGCGAAAATCGCCACAGCCGCCAACGCAGGTTTGGAAAGAGGCATGACGATGCGCCACCAAATGCCAAATTCGCTGCAGCCATCGATGCGCGCTGCGTCGGAAAGCTCTTCTGGGATGCCCATAAAGAATTGGCGCAGCAGAAAGATGAAAAAAGGGTTGCGCCCCAATAACTGCGGCACGGTGACAGGTAAAAATGTGTTGATCCAGCCGATCTGATTGTAAATAACGTACAAAGGGATCAAGCGGACGACGTATGGCATCATCAACGTACTAAGCAAAAGCAGAAAAATGGCGTCTCGTCCAGGAAAACGCACGCGTGCAAACCCATAGGCGACAAATGAGCAGGTGATCACGGAGCCAAGCACCTCCGCCGCCACCAGAACCAGTGAGTTGCGCAGCCAAAGCATCACTGGTGCCACGCGGAAGATGTCGATATAGTTGCTCCACATCACAGGGTTCGGGATCCATTCAGGAGGCCAGACGGCCACCTGTTGTGGCGTCTTAAGGGAGGTAGAAACAGTCCAAACTAGCGGGATCAACATCAGGATTGAGCCGGTCATCAAAATTAGATGTAGCAATCCGTGGCTGACCACACGCGCCGTAGGATTACGCACAGCCATGATTGTAGCCCTTCAACTGTAGTACACCCATCGTCTTGATGAGCGATAAACGAAGTAAGTGAGTCCAAACACAACCAGGAAGAGAACGACTGCCAGCGCCGAAGCGTATCCCATGCGAAAGTAGCGAAATGCATGGTTATACAGGTGCAACATGTACAGCAATGTTGCATTGTTCGGACCGCCGTTCGTCATAATGAAAGCGTTGTTGAATGCCTGAAAGGCCGCCACCAGGCTCATGATCAGATTAAAAAAGATGGTGGGCGTCATCAGCGGCACGGTGATGCGCCAGAGGTTATGCCAGCTATTGGCGCCGTCCACTTCAGCGGCCTCGTACAACTCCTGAGGGATGCCTTGCAAGCCCGCTAGAAAAATGATCACGCTGGCGCCGATGCTCCACAAACTCATGATGATCAGTGCTGGCATCGCCCACGCTGGGTCGCTGAGCCAACGAATGGCCGGCAATCCTAAAAGCTCAAGACCCCAATTCAGAATGCCGCGTCGCGTCTCGAAAATAAAAATCCACACAATCACTGCCGCCACCGCTGGCACAACCGATGGCAAATAGTAAATCGTTCGGTACAGAGTCGTGCCATGAATTCCACTGTTCAACATAAGCGCCAGGGCGAAAGCCACGACGATGCCCAACGGCACGCTGACACCGATGTAGTAAATCGTGTTGCTCACCGCTTTCCAGAAGAGCGGGTCGCGCGTGAAAGCTTCAATGTAGTTGTCAAAGCCTACGAATCTCTCCGCTCTTCCTGTGGCGGTCCAGTCGGTGAAACTATGGTAAAAACCGGACAGGATAGGATACGCCTCAAAAGCGACAAAAGCAACCAACCAAGGGGCGATGAACACATATCCGATCAACCAGCGCGGCGCTTTAAGACGCCGCGTGGAGCGGGTTGTAACAACCCGCTCCAGCTTGGTGGATTGCCCAGTCATCCCGATTGACTCCAATATCCATCGACGATAGACTGTGCCTGTTGTGTGGCTTGGGCCAGGGCCTCGGCGGGAGAAGCGTCTCCGAAAAGCGCAGCCTGTACGGCTTGCCCGACAACATCGCGCACCTGGGCGTGCACGGGCAAAATTTGCACCGACACATCGCTCTCAAGCGATTTTAGCACTTTGTCCCAGTGAGGATTGGTCTCGTAATAAGAGGGATCCTCGTTCACCGCTTTGAGCGGCGAAGGACGCCCTTGCTGTTTCACAAACCATCCTCCGCCATCTTCATCGTAAGTGATCTTCTGGACCCATTTGAACGCTGCGTTGCGTCGCTCACCGGTGACCACATTTGGAACCACATACCCCCATGCAAAAGTCTCGCCGGACAACCCCTGCGATTTAGCTGCTGGGTTGTCGCTGTTATAGGGACGCAACCCCATGTCCCATTGCATGTCAGGTCGGTAGGTTTGCATGTGGAAGAAAATCGAGACATTGGGGAAATTGATGAGTTGACGATCGTTGTACCATGGTTGCGCTTCAGTCGCCTCGCCTGGACCGGCAAAAAAGTCGAGCACATTTTGCACGCCGCCGTTGATCTCGTTCGTAAAACGAACCATCCATTCCAACGTCTCTACACCTTGCTCCTCGGCAAAGGCCACCTGGGTCAAATCGTCGTTGTAAATACGGCCATTGTTGCAATACAGCCAGGCGAAAAAATCTGTCGCCATTGCGCCAACAGTGGCGCCAACGACGCTAGCGCCAATCTTGACGATTCCCTTATCGTCAATCTCTGTAAAATCTTTCGCCAACGTCTCTAACTCCGTCCAGGTTGCAGGGACCGAATCTTCTCTACCGGCGGCATGCAACATATCCAAATTTACCAAGGTAAGACTCGTGACACCGCCTCCCGTGGGCATTGGCATCGAATACAACCTATCCTTCCAGTAAAAATTGCCGATTTCTGAATCGTAGAAGCGGGTCAGATCGAGCCCATTTGCAGCGACATATTCGTCGATCGGCGCAATTAAGCCGTCGTTGGCGAATCGCAGGATTTCAGCGCGCGTCGCCATTAAGACTTCTGGAGGATCGCCGCTAGCAAGCGCCGTGAAAAGATTTTCCTCGCGACGTTCAAAGGGTTGCACCAGGTTCTGCACCTTGATCCCAGGATTCTCCTCCTCAAACCTAGCGATGATCTGGTTCATCAGCTCCTCGCGCGCCGCCCCCCATACGTTCCAGAAACGGATCGTAATTGGCGCCTGGGCAGGCGCTGCAGCTTCTCCTGCCGGTGCAGGTGCAACGGCAGGGACGCATGCTGCTAAGGCGCTAGCCGCAGCAACGCCTCCCATTAACTTGAGCATCGACCGACGACTGAGAGAGCGCACTTCATCTGACATAAAATCCTCCTTTTGAATTTGGTCGAAACATACCCGTGAGAACCAATTATGAGAGAGCCAACATATTGAGATTCAACTTACGCACGGCTGCGAGGAGCAGCGATGGTGCTGCCAGTAACAGGTGTGCATGGAAGAACTACGCGCTGCGGGCCATGAAAGCTGTTCTCATTCAACATTCGGATCAGCAAGTGTACAGCCTGTGCGCCCATTTCTTCGCGTGGAATGCTAAAGCCGCTGAAATAAGACATGTCTTCCATATCCCCGAACGGATTCCCTAACACCCCTAATGACATATCTCCAGGCACATCCAGCGCCATTTCTTTGCACGCGTTTAAGACCGCTGAAATAATCGGCCCAATTTCCACCACCACTGCCGTCACTCCTAGTTCTAACAATTTCTGCATAGCGGTTTGATCGAAACGAGCATCGGGAACCAAACACATCAATTCCTCATCAAAGGTTAACCCATTGTGTAATAGCCCTTCTTGGTAACCTCGGCGTCGGTCGAGCGCCGATTCGGTGTGTTGGTCAACACCAATATAGGCAATGCGCCGATGACCGGCGTTATATATGCGATCGATCAACGCAGCAGTGGCGCCGGCATAGTCGGCTGCCGTGTAAGAAAGCTCAGCGCCTGGCAGCTCGCGTCGCCCAACAAAGACAAATGGATACCCTTCTTCCACCAACGCGCGGAGCTCATCCTTGGAGTCTTCAATTCCGAGTAAGATCGCTCCATCGGCAAGCCGTAGACGATTCTGACCATTCCGATAAATGCGCCGGCGACCATCGCCGGTCGAGGCGCTCGTAAAAAGCAGCAGATCATAACCCAACGTTTCGGCTGCGCTTTCGATCCCCACCAGAAATGGATAGTAAAAATCGCGCTGTGTAATTGGGAATATCGCCTCAAACGTAAACACACCAAGCAACCCATTCCGTCCCTTCGCGAGACTCTGAGCAACTGGATTGGCCACATAGCCGAGCTTCGCCGCCGCCGCAAACACTCGTTCTTGTGTTTCTGGGGGAATGCGTACGTTGCCCGTGACGCGTTTGTTAAGCACCAGTGACGCTGTTGCAGGCGACACACCGGCAAGCTGGGCCACGTCACTCAAACGCGAACGTTGTTTCTTCGCACTCATAAAAATGTCGTCATTTGATAAAGCGCATTATCAGGGAATGATCAAACCATAGCAAGAGATTTTATTCTTGTCAACCACTTTTTTGGAAAACTTTGCACCGGTTAGGGGACAGCAATAGTGAAAATTCTACGCTTGACAGGAAAAGCAGCACTTACAGTAGAGAAAGGTGCAACAAGACCGGGTTCACCCCAGTTCTATCGTGCTTCATACAATGGCAGCGGAGGGGAAACAAACTGTTAACGACCTGTTAGTACGACGTTCGCACCCCAATAACAATCAGTCGCTATGCTACAGTTAGCACGAAATTCGAATGGGGAGCCGGGTTTCGTGTGATCAATCTCTTCTCCAAACCACACCTCTTCGGGAGCCTCACCTCATTCCCGGCGGGAGCTCAGTCCGTATTGGTTAGCTACGGACTGAGCTTTCTGTTTGTGGCGACAGACGACCGCCCGCAAGGGGCTAAAACCCTCAAGGGTGAGAGGATTAGCGCTGTTCGAGGGCGATAGGGTGTCCCTCCGGATCACGCGCGTGACAGACCAACACACCGGGCGCAGCCTCGAAAGGCGCTCCCACTTCGACGCCGCGTGCAATCAAAGCGCAGCGCGCCGCCTCAATGTCCATGACGGCGAAGACGATCATCGGTGCGTCTTCGCCTAACCGTCGCTCGCCGCCGCTGTGCAAAGCCAGCTTGACGGCGCCGGCGTCGAAGACAACCCAACTCTCGGCGCTGTAGTCCCCTACATCGGTCGGCTCCAGAACTCTCAGGCCCAATTGGTCACGGTAGAAATGCACCATCGTCCCCATGTCCTGAACGTAGAGGATCACTTCCAGCAGGCCGGCGAGCACCGGCTCTTCTTTGGCCAGAACTGCGTCCGGATCAACGGCCCCTTCCAGCTGTTCGATCAGGCGCACCAGGTCGGTGCGCGTGACGACGCCGACGACCTCCCCCTCATCCAACACAGGCAGCAGCGTCACCTTCGGATCGAGCATCAGCTCCATCGCCTCTTCCAATGGGGTGTCCGGGGTCACCGTGGGAACGTCCGGTTCGACCATATCGCCGGCGGTGACGGCCATCGTATGGCGCAGTTGCTCGCGATAGTGGCGATGCTCCTCGAGATTGAGAGGGATATATCCCGAAAGCACGGCGAAGTAGCGCGGCTCGCGGATCGGCGCATTGCGCAGGATCAGATCATGGTCGGTGACGACGCCGACGAGCCCGCCGGCCTCGTCCAGCACCGGCATGCCGCTGATGTCATGGATGCGCAAAAGGCGGGCGACTTCGGGAATTTTGGTGTCCATGCGCACGGTGATGGCAGGGCTAGACATAATATCACGAACCAACATACGTTGCCTCCAATGGAATAGGCGCCGATCGCACGAGGTGAATCGGCTCTGTCGAATAAAACCTGCGCACTAAACAATCATGAACCTTCCATCTTTGTAGAACAACTCGCCGTCCACCCAGATTTCACTGTCCCTACGCATGTCGCAAATGAAATCCCAGTGAATGCTCGAATCGTTGCGACTGCCGGTTTCCGGATAGCCGGCGCCGAGCGCAATATGGATGGTCCCGCCGATCTTTTCATCGAACAGGATGTTTTTGGTGAAGCGTTGAATGCGGTCGTTCGTCCCGATGGCGAACTCGCCTAAATACCGCGCGCCGGGGTCGCTGTCGAGTTGGCTGAGAAGATACGCCTCGTTCTTGGCCGCTTTGGCCGCCGCCACTCTCCCTTGCACAAAGGTGAACTCCACGCCCTCCACCTCGCGCCCTCCGCGGATGGCAGGATAGCGAAAGCGAATCCAACCTTCCACCGACTCTTCGACCGGCCCGGTGAAGATTTCGCCGCTTGGCATGTTGCGTTTGCCGTCGCTATTGATGAACGTGCGTCCGGCGATCGAGAGGCGCAGGTCAACGTCTGGCCCGCGCACAATCACCTCAGATTTACCGGCCAGCCAGTCGACCAGGCGCTGCTGCCGATCGTGCACAGCCTGCCAGGCGGCGACGGGGTCCGGCTGATCGGCGAAGGTGGCGGCGTAGACGAACGCTTCGAACTCGCGCAAGCTCATATCTGCTTCCTGCGCCAGCGCCAGACAGGGGAAGTTGGTCAATACCCAACGGTGCGTTCCTTCAGCCGAGCGACGACGATAATGGTCCATGATCGGTTTCTGCGCCTGTTGATGGAGGCGCTGCGCCTGGGGGTCAACGCCGGTCAGCGCGCGCGTGTTGAAAGGTGCGCGCACGACGATGCGCGCATCAACGCGTTCGGCCATCAACGCGTCAAGCGGAGAAAGCCAACGCAGCTGCGATTCGCCGGCCCGGCGATAGAAGACCTCCTCGAGCGTTTCGTCTCGATACAAAACCGTAGGATGGGCGCCCACCTCCAGCAGGGAGGCGTAAATCCGTTCGACCAGCGGTTGTGCAGCCAGGTCGCCGTGAATCGCCACCCAGTCGCCAGGACGTGCAGAAACGCAATAATTGACCAGCAACCGGGCCAGACCATCGATGCGCGGATCGGACACACTCGATTCTCCTTGAAAAACTTGCATGCAACGATGCGATTATACTCAATCGCAAAAGGGGGCGGAAAATCACGGAATTTCTTAAGCCTGTTCCACCGTTGAGCGTTCCGGCAATTGACACAAGGGGATGGGCGTGCC
This sequence comes from uncultured Caldilinea sp., assembly GCA_937928035.1. Classification (GTDB taxonomy): domain Bacteria; phylum Chloroflexota; class Anaerolineae; order Caldilineales; family Caldilineaceae; genus Caldilinea. The sequence continues at coordinate 8,106 of CALFWA010000270.1, forward strand.
AAAATCCTCATTCGTATTTGCAAGATATTTTGACGACAGATAAAAGCATTTGAAACTTGACGCAACGAAAATCAAAAGGATCGCAATCGCATGTCATTTCGAACGCCTGACTGGGTGAAACACGCTGTCTTTTACCAGATTTTTCCCGACCGCTTTGCGCGCAGCCCGCGCCTGGTGCACACGCCGGGCATTCAGTTTAAGCCATGGGGCTCGCCGCCGGAGGAGCAGGGATTCCAGGGCGGCGACCTGCTCGGCGTCGTTGACAAACTCGACTATTTACAGGAGCTCGGCGTCAATGCCATCTACCTCAACCCGATCTTCGCCTCCGCCTCCAACCATCGCTATCACACCTACGACTACATGCAGGTGGACCCCTTGCTGGGAGGCAATCGAGCGCTGCGAGAACTGCTGGACGCAGCGCACGCCCGCAACATGTACGTCGTGCTGGACGGCGTCTTCAACCATGCCAGCCGCGGCTTCTGGGCCTTCCATCATATCCTGGAATGCGGCGGCGATTCCCCCTACATTGACTGGTTCATCGTGCGCGGCTGGCCGTTGCGCCCCTACGAACACAGTGCCGAGAAGCCCCACAACTATGACGCCTGGTGGGACCTGCCCGCCCTGCCGAAGTTCAACATCAAGAATCCCGGCGTGCGCAAATACCTGCTCGACGTCGCCCGCTACTGGATCGACTTTGGCATCGACGGTTGGCGGTTGGATGTGCCGGAGGAGATCAACGACGCCGAATTCTGGCGCGCCTTCCGCGCCACCGTCAAGGAAGGCAACCCCGACGCTTACATCGTGGGCGAAATCTGGCACGAAGCGCGCGAGTGGCTGGCCGGCGATCGTTTCGACGCTGTCATGAACTACGTTTTCAGCCGGCTGGCGCTGGGCTTTTTCGGCGCCGAGACGCTGCGCACCGACTATAAGCCGGGCGGCTACACGCTGGTGACGCTCGACGCCGGCGACCTCGCCGCCGGCGTCCATCACATGCTGAGCATCTATTCCTGGGAAGTGGCGCAGGCGCAGTTGAATCTGCTGGACAGCCATGACACCGCCCGCACCTTGTGGACGGTGGGAGGCGACGAAAGCGCGCTGCGGCTGTGCACGCTCTTCCAGATGACGATGCCGGGCGCGCCCTGCATCTACTACGGCGATGAAATCGGCATGACCGGCGCCACCGACCCTTTCTGCCGCGGCGCGTTTCCCTGGCATGACACCGGGCAATGGAACTATGAGCTGCTTGACTTCTTCAAGCGCGCCGTTCGACTGCGCCGCCAGCACGCCGTCCTACGCACCGGCGCTTACGAGACGATCTACGCTGCCCACGGCGTCTTTGGATTTGTGCGGTCGCTCGGATCGCGCCACGCCGTTGTGCTTTTCAACCGAAATCGCGAGACGCAGCAGATCGACCTGACGCTGCCGGCGCATCTTCCCACCAACAGCCGCTTTTCGGCGATTTGGAATCAGGGCGAGTACACAGCCCTGGATGGTAGCCTCCATGGCGTGACGATTCCGCCGCGCGAGGCCCTTGTATTGCTCAACGAGCCGGAATTCGCCCCCCTGCCTGGCTGATCGACCCCGGGCGTCAACACAGTTTGGCAAATGACCTCGCAGTAGGCTATACTGCACAAAAACTGTTTTCCTCTCGTCCATTCAATTGCAGCATCTTGTCTATGGGTTCTCTCCAGCCTGTGGAGGCAGGATGCAACGCCATCCCCCTGGTGGCTCTGGGAGGATGGACGGTCCCACCGACGCGCTGGACATTTCAGATGGCGGCCCTCGATGTTCGCTCGAGAATGTGCAGCGTAAATGTCACTCTGAACCCCAAGCTCGTTGTCCTGATGGAGGTGTTTTATGACAACTGAATATGCGGCTCGTCGTGGCAGGCTGGCGAAGTTTGCGTTGTGTGCGTTGCTTTTCATCATGGTCGGCGGCGGAACGTTGTGGTGGGCGCACCTGGTCTATGCCCAAGATGAGCCGACGGTGGCGCCCGCCCAGAGCGATTCACCGGACATCATCGGCGGCCGCGAGGCGAAGCCCGGCGCCTGGCCGTGGCAGGTCGCCTTATTGCGGCGTCTGGAGCCGAACCCATTTTTGGCACAATTCTGTGGGGGGACGTTGATCGCCGAAGACTGGGTGTTGACTGCCGCCCACTGCGTCGAGGGCGTCGAGCCGTACTTCATTGACGCCCTCGTCGGCGCGCACCGTCTGTCCGACAGCGGGGTGCGCATTCCCATCGCTATGCTCATTCTCTACCCAGACTACGATCCATTTCGAAGCGAGAATGACCTGGCGTTGATCCGTCTGTCCACGCCGGTCACGTACACTCCGATAGCGCTTTACACAACCACCCCTGGCGAGACTGAGTTCGACTATATGCGTGGCGTCGTGATCGGGTGGGGCGTCAAAGACGCAGCCTGGTGGAGAGGAAACATCTACCCAGACGCACTGCGCGAGGTTGCTTTGCCCCTGGTGGATCATAAAAAATGTGCGCGCAACCTCTGGTGGGATGGAGCGATCACCGAAAACATGATCTGCGCCGGCTATGAGACGCTGACGATGGGCGCCTGTTACGGCGACAGCGGCGGCCCGCTCATGGTGCAGCGCGCCGACGCCTCATGGGCGCAGATCGGGATCGTCAGTTGGGGGCCGTCCGGTTGCATCGATGTAGGACGTTATGACGTTTTCACCCGCGTCTCCAAATTTACAGATTGGATCATGACCTGCATGAGCCAGCCGGATGCGCTTTCCTGCCGCAGTGGGGACGCTTTCGAGCCGGACAACGGACCGGACGCGGCCCAGCAGTTGGACGGGCCGATCTCGGCGCAGATGCACACCTTCCATGAGATGGGAGACCAGGACTGGATTCGCTTCAATGTCGAGGAGGGTAAGGAGTACCTTCTCCTCACCGCCCGCATGACCGAGACCGTTCCATTCCTCAAGACGGTGATCTGGCTGTTCGGCGAAGATGGACGCACTCCAATCACCTACACAGAGACTCCGCCGGACGCCTGGGGGTGGGGAACCTGGGAGGAAACCTCTGTTCAAACGTCGGCGCAGCTGGTCTGGAAGGCGGACCGCACAGGGCCGATCTACGCCAGCATAGAACTCTTGCCGACCTCAGCCAGACAGGTGTACGGTTCCAACACGCGCTACTGGCTGACGGTGGGTGAGCGTCACTCAAGCTTCATGCCATTACTGTATGGAGTGGAGCAGCCGCCGCCAGAACCGGAATGCCTGGATGAGATCGGCAACCCAGTTCCATGTCCTACACCCACTCCGCCGGAGTTTCCGTGGCGCCTTCCGAAATGAAGAGAAAGGGTGCAATTAGCCCTCTTCCAGGGCCTGTTCTGAAGAGACTCAATGCGAAGAGGCAAAAGCGCAAAGCAAGAGTTGGGGCGCACCTTGACGGATTTTCATTGTCTGTAGCGTCGCCAACTTTCCCGGAAGTTTTGAGCCTCCGGGAAGGTTGGCGATGAACTGACCAATTCCAGATGGCAACGCAGCGTTTTTCTTATATCCTTGCTCTTCCACTCTCCACAGCCGCCTTCAGCTCCATCCGATGGTCATAGATCTTGCGGATGGCCGCCACCGCCTGGTCGACGCCTTCTCTGCCGGCGCGAAACACCGACTCCGGCAACTGAACCGCCTCTTGCTCGTAAGCGCGCGTAGCCACCGGGAATTGCATCTTTGCAAAGTCGAAATACTTCGGATGTGCGGTGGGCACCGCCAGACGCGAAAGGGATGGTTGGAAAAGCTCGTAGCGATGCATCGGCGGATAACCCAAACCGACATCGAGCCCTTCGGCTTCAAGCGCTGCGCACAGCACCTCGTGATGAAAGCCCCACACCTCCGGGTCGATGGCGAAGATGTACAGATAGACCGAGCGCCGCGTGATGCGTGGGTCGGGGCGCAGCACGCGCACGCCTGGTATTTCGCTCAGCGCTTCGTCCATATAGGCGGCCATTGCCTCGCGACGCCGCGTCTGCTCCGGTAGGCGCTCGAGTTGCGCCAACGCCAGCGCAGCGTGCAGCTCGCTGCTGCGGAAGTTGGCGCCCAGCGTAGTCACTTCATTGCGCCCCTCCGCAGGGCGCCCACAGTTGACGATGCTCGCAGCTGCGTCGGCCAGCTCTTTCGTCTTGCAGATCAGCACGCCGCCCTCGCCCGAGGTCAGCAGCTTCGACGATTGCAAGCTGAAGGAGCCGAAATGGCCGATCGTGCCTGCGCCTTGCCCTTTCCACTGCATACCGTGCACGTGCGCGCAATCCTCGACCACAATGAGGTTATGGCGCTCGGCGATCTCCATAATGGCGTCCATATCCGCCATCAACGAGCCGACGTGCACCGGAATGATGGCGCGCGTGCGCGGAGTGATGGCCGCCTCGACGGCTTTCGGATCGATGCAGTAGGTATTGGGATCGATGTCGACGATGACGGGGATTGCGCCGGCGGCCATCGGCGCTACAGCAGTGGCTTGGAAGGTGTAAGCGGGCACGATCACTTCGTCGCCCCAGCCCACGCCTGCTGCGCGCAGCGCAATCTCCATCGTCACCGTGCCGTTAAACGCCATGATCGCATATTGCCCACCCTGGAATTCGAGAAACTTCTCGAGAAACGCCTTCGTGCGCGGCCCCGGGTAAGGAAATCCGCCCCATCGTCCCGAGCGGATCACCTCGGCCACCGCTTCGATCTCGCGCTCATCGTGCTCCGGCCACGCCGGATATTCCATCGTGATCGCCTTTTCTCCACCCAAAATCGCCAGTTGTCCGGTCATTTTCTCCTCGTTATCCTCAAAGTTATCCACAGGTTATAAAAAGAATCGGTGCAACGCATCGTCTTGAACAATTCAATCGATCATCCCACGCCCAACAGACCCTAGGGTCTTGAATGATTCAAGGAAGCGCGGCTGCGAGCAACGCCTCCAACGCAGCGGTCAGCTTCGGCCCGGCTTCGACGCCAACCGACATGCTCTCCTCATAGTGCGCGCCCGGGTTCAGCGGGTCGTCGGGGTAGAGGAACGCTTCGGCGGCTAAGATATAGCCTAACTCATCGTTGGCCACCCCCCCAACACGGCGTGACGCGCGCCGACTCTCCGCAGCATCGCTTTGTATTGCAGCCCCAACTTCGGCGACACCTCGCCCGGCATGAAAAAGATCGCGACGCCGCCCAGCCCCAGCAGGCTGGCCTCCGTCGTCAATGAGCCATCCTCGTTCAGCGGCCCCGTAAGCAGACCCACCCGCATCGCCATCTGAAAAAGCGGATTGACCAGCGGCAGTGTGAACAAGTGACGGCGATATTCCATCTGCTCGACGGTCTGAAGGGGCGCCTCCGTCAACGCTGCTAGCGCCGACCCTCCCCAAATTGCGCCCATGCGCGCAGCGTCCTCAAATGTGTTGCCTGGCATGGCGGGCGTCATCATGCCACCCAGCGCGCCGACCATGCCAAGGCAGGGAGCGCCTGTCGCCTGCTCGACGACGAACCGCATCCTGTGCAGATAGTCGGAGGTGATGTGAGGATTGTCGTCCCACAGCACTTCTGGATGACAGGGATAGACGAGCAGCGTCGCCAGCGGGCCCAGACCGCCGCCTGCAACGAACTGAAGACAGGACAGCTCTTCGTCTAGGATGGTGGGATCGCGTGCGTTGTGCGCCACGCCGGTGACCTGGGTGGAGGCTGTGCGCATCTGCGCCGGCTGCACCGTGCGCAACGCCTTCACTGCGGTCTCGGCGATGGTCTGTTCCAGCCAATCCAGATAGCCCTCATCAACCCCGCGCGTCCACTCATTCGGGCCCCACAGCCCCAGCGTATCCGGCCCATGATGGGTGTGCGTTGCTGCGAGAACCAGTTGGGCCTCCGGCGCTGTGCGTTGCACCATCCGTTCGATCGCCTGCGCCACATGCCTCGGAAGTCCGATGAGGTCAACGGCGGCGAGGACGACGGCGACCTTCTCTATCTGCAGCGCCAAGGCGCGCACGTACAGATCGTCGTGCACCGACGTTGCGCGACGATTGCGCCCAAAGCCGGCCAGGTAGACCGGACGCTCCAGGGAGGGTGTGATGATCGACTCTGCATAGCCTGCAAGAAAACTCATGGGAAACGTCTCTTTCGGGTAGGAGGGAGATAGATCAACACTGCATATTCCTATCGTTGCGTTTCCGGCGCAAATTTTCTCTCTCAAAGGGACCATCGATTTTCCTGTCGAATCCGGTTAAGCCACAAATCGACCACCAGCCGCTCGGTTGCCTGAATTAGTGTGATCATAGAAATGAATGCTGGCGCAAGGTACGCAATCGGGCGCGTCATCAAACTCGACAACCACTGCATCCTCCGGCAGCCGACGATCGGCGGCGCGCAGCCATGGATAGCGATCCACTTGGGCTAAAGTGCGTGAAATGGATGCACCTCTCACAAGGCTGCCATTGAATTGAAAATATAAGCGCTTATACACCGGGACATTGCGGAGTGTATCTAACCCTGGTCTTTTGTGTCAATTCTGTCTTTTCGAGCCTTTTCTCTTTACTCTCTCCTCTTTTGATTTGACACACATCCGCACCCCTTGCTATAGTGCCAGACTAATTGCATAGAAAAGACGCTCTTATCGAGAGAGGTGGAGGGACCGGCCCGATGAAGCCTCGGCAACCCTGGCGTGCAGCGACGGCGCTGCAGGACAACGGTGCCAATTCCGGCAGAGCAATCTGAAAGATGAGAGGCGGCAGTTTGGTTTGGTCGAATGCTTCCCTCTTGTCTGCTGGCAAGAGGGATTCTTTTATCTTGATTCAGGCACTGAAAACCTTTAGAGGAGACCTGCGATGATTGTCATGAAATTCGGCGGCACGTCGGTCGGCAGCGCCGATGCGTTCACCCAGGTGGCGCAAATTGTTAAAGAGGCGGTCGGACGCGAGTCCAAACGAGAGCGCCCCGGCGTGGTGGTGGTGACCAGCGCTATGTCCGGCGTGACGAACATGTTGATCGAGGCGGCTCAACGCGCGGAACGGGGCGATGTGAGCTTTTATCAGGCGCAACAGGATAGCCTCCTGCTCAAACATCAAGTAGTAGCGGGGCGCTTGGTCGAGGACGGCAGCGAACGCGCTGCGCTGGCGCGCATCTTCGAGGAGCGGCTGGCCGAGTTCGAGCGGCTGTGCAGCAGCATCGCAGTGCTGGGCGAGTTGACGCCTCGCGGCCTGGATGTCGTCAGCGGGTTGGGCGAGCGCATGGCCGCGCCGCTGCTGGCCGCCGTGTTGCGCGCGCATGGCCTGCGCGCCGAGGCCATCGACGCCACCGAGTTGATCGTGACCGACAATGCCTTCGGCGGCGCCGCGCCGATCACGCATTTGACCGAAGCCCGATGCAGAGAACGGCTGCTGCCGCTCGTGGAGATCGGCGTGGTGCCGGTGGTGACCGGCTTTATCGGCGCTACGGTGGAGGGCGTGCCGACGACGCTGGGCCGCGGCGGCTCCGACTATTCGGCGGCCATCCTCGGCGCAGCGCTGAACGTCGATGAGATTCAAATCTGGACGGACGTCAACGGCGTCATGACCGCTGACCCGCGCATTGTCCCCAACGCGCGCAGCATCCGCCAGTTAAGCTACGAAGAGGTCGCCGAGCTTGCCTACTATGGCGCAAAGGTGTTGCACCCGAAGACGGTCTTGCCGGCGATTGAGAAGAAAATCCCAGTGCGCGTGCTCAACACCTTTGAGCCGACCCATCCCGGCACCCTCATCGTCGAGAAGGTGCAGGCTGAAGCGCGCGGCACCGTGAAGGCGATCACGGCGATCCGAGGCATGAATTTGATCACGATCGCCGGTCGAGGCATGATGGGCGTCCCCGGCATTGCGGCGCGCACCTTTAGCGCCGTGGCGCGCGTGGGCGCTAACGTCCTTATGATCAGCCAGAGCAGCAGCGAGCAGAGCATCTGCTTCGTGGTGCCGGAGGCCTCGGCGGAGTCGGTGATCGCCGCCTTGCATGAGGAGTTTCGCCGCGAACTGGAGCATCGCTACATCGACAGCATCTACGGCATGCCGCACATCAACATCATCGCCGTCGTTGGCAGCGGCATGCGCGGCACGCCAGGGCTGGCGGCGCGCGTCTTCACCGCCGTGGCGCAGGCGGGCATCAACGTCATCGCCATCGCACAAGGTTCGAGCGAGGCCAACATCAGCCTGGTCGTAGTGGACGCCGACGTCACATCCGCCCTGCGCGCCATCCATGACATTTTCGAGCTGCACTTGCCTACGGAAGAGCGCGTGCGCCCACGATAAGGTATCGCCAACTCTTCTTTCCGGGAAGCTCGGAGCTTCCCGGAAAGAAGAGCAGCCTACAGACCTCCACCGCATGACTTCCACCTAATATCAAACCACCGACTCGACGAGATCCACCTTTCATATTCCAGAAGATGCTTACTCTTTTGGTGCAACCGGACGTCTCCAATCGCTCGCTTTTGCACCTTGCTTCCTCTCCGCCGGCCTGGCGGCCAGGCGCTCAGAATATCACCCCAGAGACGTGAAAAACGCCAAGAAACACAAAGATTTTGCGCCTTTTTCTCTTTTGAGCGTCCTTTGTGTCTTGGCGTCTTGGTGGTTCACCATCTCACCCGAACCCTTGCAGCATCTTCAGCGGTCGGAGCGAAGAATTCGCAAGCGCCGACGCCAACCGAGTCGCCGGGCTGCGTGAAGTGAATCAAGCAAGGAACTGGCTTCTTTTGAAGGCTGCGGCTCGTCGCCCAACTTGCTTATTGGGGCGGCTTGTTGGGGTGGCTTGGACTGAAGATTGAAAAGATTTTGCCCAAACGCTCACACGACGTTTGACATCTAGCGCTTCACACGCAACAATCGATACGCAACTTGCATTCCATCGCACACCACGCATCTTCACCGTGATCACGCTATCTTTTATGGAGGAAACATGCAAAAGATCCATTTCGCTAGACTGAATCGACGATTTACGGTCGCCTTATGCGCTTTGGTGTTCGTGTTGAGCATTTTCCCTCAGACCACAGCGCAGGCGGCTCCATCCCTTCAAGTGGAGGCAATCCGCATTCTCCTGGGAGAATTTACGCAAGCGTCGCTGGACGAGGGCGAGGAAATCGCCTATGTCATGAATTTTCCCATGGACGGCGTCTACACCTTCGTATTTATGGGCGAAGATGATCCGGCTTCCTTCACCTTCACGCTGCTCGACGCCGAAGGCAATGAACTGTACAACGGCGCCATGCAATCGGAGGTCAATCTAGAACTCGGCGCCGGCGAGCATCTTTTGCTCTTCACCGCCGAGGCGGCAGCCGAACTCGATTTTGTCGTCGGCATCGAAGCTGGCTCGATGAGCACCAATCCGGACAATCCAGGAGAGCTCTTCAACGGCGCCACGTTTCTTACAGAAAACGTCGCCGAGCCCCTTTACGCCCGCCTCACCGTGGAATCGTCCCCCTATCCGCAACGACTGGGAGTGCTTATTCAGGGCGGCGAAGGAGATGTGTATCAGGCCGAACTGACAGAACGAGATGGCTGGAAGTCTGCAAGCATTTCCACGGACAAGACCGACTTCCTGCAGATCACCACCTCTGGAGGCGAGTACGATCTCGTCGTTGCGCCGATCGAAGGCGGAGCCTCTTTGCAAGTGAGCATCTTCCTCAGCGGCCCAGCGCCAACGCTGGAGCTGGGCGTCGAGACCGAAGGGGAGTTGACCGGCGTCGATGATACAGACGTCTATCAATTTACGATCGCCGAAGCCGGCGCGGAAGTGCTGGTCACAGTGGCAGCCGATGCGACGATCATGATGGACGTCGGTCTGGAGCCTGGAGAAAGTCTGTGGTACGCGACCGCCTACGAAGATGAGGCAGGCGAGCTTGCCTTTGTGGCGCCTCACGCCGGCGTCTATTACCTTGAGCTGACCACCGACGCCGAGGATGGCGCAACCTACACGGTGCTCGTCGAGGAGGTGGGGCAGGCTGAAACGTTGCCGCTCAACGAGCCGGTGCGCAGACAGGTCAAGGCAGGCTCGAACGCCAACTACATTGTCAAGGTGGAGGAGCCGGAACGATTTGTGCTTGTCGTCATAGTCGGTCCAGATGACAGCGACATCGATCTCACTTTGCGGCGCTTCCAGGATGGTCAGGAGGTCGCCTATGACAGCAGCTATCTGCCGGGCTCGCGCGAAATTGTGGCCCTATATGCAGACGAGCCGACGGATTACTTCGTGACCGTGCAAGGGAGCTGGCTCGCCGAGGATGCAGAATTTGTGATCATGGCCTCCACAGGCGCCGTAACCGACTTGATGGGCTTGGTCGGCGAGAACGGTGCAGATGGAGAGAGCGAAACGGCGGCGCCGAGTGTGGAGGAAACCGCCGGTGCGCTCGAACAGTGGGTGAGCGCAGCCGAAGCGTCGAGCCAATACAGCGACGACGCCTGGTCTGCTCAGCAGGTGATCGGCGAGCCGGACACGCCGGAGCCGGGGGACTTCTACACCGCCTGGGCGGCGAGCAACTCAGACGCACAGATCGAAACGCTGACGCTCACATTTGAGCAGGCGGTGATTCCAATCGCTATCGAAATCTACGAGAGCTACAACCCCGGCGCAGTGGTGCGGATCGCAGTGCTCGACCCAAACACCGATGAATGGGTGGTGGTGTGGGAAGGCATCTCCGACACCGTCGGACAGGAGATCGCCGTCTTTCGTCCAGAGCTGCAACCGGTCGACTTTGCCACCAACCAGGTGCGCCTGACCATCGACGAGCCGAGCGTGGTCGGCTGGAACGAAATCGACGCGGTCAAATTGATCGGTCTGCCGGAAAACTAATTTTTTGAAACGCATCGTTTCGCCCTGCGTTTCATGCGGATTAGGACA
>CALFWA010000271.1 GCA_937928035.1 uncultured Caldilinea sp.
TGTGCATGTGCGCCTGCAGCGACGGCGGCGTTGCGGCGCGCCAGCTTTGGCCGCCGTCCTCGGTGAGGAGCAGCGCGTCTTCGGTGAGCACCCAAGCTGTACGTGTGTCGAGCGCTGCAAAACTCTCCAACGTGCCGGGAACCTGCCGCACCGACCGCCCGTCTTGACTCGCGCTGCCCCGGGGCGCAAACATCGCCAGAGCAACGAGGAGGAGAAAGGGTATTCCCCACCATTTCTTCATGAGTTTCGACTCTCCAGTGATGCAAGATTCCTTGGCTACTCTGTTATAATGGCGCAAACAGCGCAGCCAATCGCTTGTATCCATCGAACGATTGCACCGAACGGAAAGTTGCACTGCTCTTTAAAATCGCAGGTGCAACTCTCAGCCGCCCACTCTCGGCGGAACGCGAAGCCTGGCTCCATTCGAGGAAGCGCCTGTCAATCATCGCAGGGGCGGCTCTCTGTCGCCCGCTCTCGGCGGAACACAAGATTTGGCTCATTTGAGGAAGCGCTGCTACGAGCAGCGCATACTTTTAACCAATTTTCAAAAATAGGAGCACGAAAAATCATGAGCAAATTATCTTTCCCGAACAGTTTTCTCTGGGGAACCGCCACAGCGTCGTACCAGATCGAAGGCGCCTGGCAGGAGGACGGCAAAGGCGAGTCGATCTGGGATCGCTTCGCCCATACGCCGGGCAAAATCCTCGACGGCTCCACCGGCGACGTCGCCTGCGACCACTACCATCGCTGGCCGGAGGATGTCGCCTTGATGAAAAGCCTGGGGCTGCAGGCGTACCGCTTTTCCATCGCCTGGCCGCGCATTCTGCCCGAAGGCGTCGGTTCCGTGAACCAGAAAGGCGTCGACTTCTACAGTCGCCTGGTCGATGCACTGCTGGAGGCCGGCATCGTTCCTTTCGTCACCCTCTACCACTGGGACCTGCCGCAGGTAATCCAAGACCGTGGGGGCTGGCCGACGCGCTTCGCAGCCGAGGCCTTCGTCGAATACGTCGATGCGATCACGCAGGTGCTTGGCGACCGCGTCAACCATTGGATCACCCACAACGAACCCTGGTGCAGCAGCCTGCTCAGCCATCAGATCGGCGAGCATGCGCCCGGCTGGAAAGATTGGCACGCCGGTCTTGCGGCTGCACATCACATCCTGCTCTCCCACGGCTGGGCGGTTCCGGTTATCCGCCGCAACAGCCCCAACGCCGAGGTGGGAATCACCCTCAACTTCACCGTGGCCGTCGCCGCCGAGCGCACGCCGGAGAATCTCAACGCCGTCCGCCTCTTCGACGGCTATTTCAACCGCTGGTTCGTCGAGCCCCTCTACGGACGACGCTACCCCGCCGACATGGTGGAGGCGTACCAGAAAGCAGGCATTCTCTCCCCCGCAGGGCTGGATTTTGTGCAAGACGGCGACATGGACGCCATCGCAGCCTACACCGACTTCCTAGGCGTCAACTATTACAGCCGCTCCGTCGTCAAGGCGGGGCAGGGCGAGAACGCCTGGCCTGTGGAAGACGCAGAGCACGCCACCCTGGAGCGCACGGACATGGGGTGGGAAGTCTACCCCCAAGGACTGTACGACCTGCTCTGTCGGCTGCACTTTGAGTATCAGCCCACCAAGATTTACATCACCGAAAACGGCGCCAGCTACGCCGATGGGCCGGGCGCCGATGGGCGCGTGCACGACGAGCGGCGCATCCGCTACCTCCGCTCCCATTTCCTGGCCGCGTACAAAGCGATCGCAGCGGGCGTCCCACTGGCCGGCTACTTCGTCTGGTCGTTCATGGACAACTTTGAGTGGGCCAAGGGCTACACGCAGCGTTTCGGCATCGTCTGGGTGGATTACGCAACCCAGGCGCGCATTCCCAAAGACAGCGCCTATTGGTTCCAGCAGGTGATCGCCGACAACGCAGTGGCGTGAGGCGCAGTTAGTCGAGCGTCTCCACGGCGCGGCTGTTCTGCGTAGAGTCATCGAAGTCCGGCGTCTCGCCGATCCACCTGCGCACCTGCATCGCAATCTCGCCGAAGGCAGGCGCGCCCATCATAGCCAGCGTGCGCGGCCGCGGCAAGCTCACTGCGACCTGGGCGATCAAGCGCCCAGGTCGCTCACTCAGCACAAAGATGCGGTCCGCCAGCAGCACCGCCTCCGGGATGCTGTGTGTCACCATGAAGATCGTGATCTTTTGCGCCGCCTGCAGGCGCAGCAGCTCCAGGTTGAGGCGCTCGCGCGTCAATGCGTCGAGCTGGCCGAACGGTTCGTCCATCAACAGCAGGCGCGGCCGTTGCATCAGCGTACGCGCCAGCACCACGCGCTGATTCATGCCGCCGGAAAGCTGGCGCGGGTAGGCGTGCTCGAACTCCTTCAGCCCCATCGTCGCCAGCAAAGCCTCTGCGTGCGCCCGGTCGGCGTCCGTCACTTTCTTGTGTTGAATTTCAATTGGCAGCAACACATTTTGAAGCACGGTCCGCCATGGCATCAGGTTCGTCTTTTGAAAGACAAAACCGATGGCAGTGTTAGGCGCGTGATGCAGCTCTCCCTCGAACCACATGGCGCCGCTGTCCGGCTCGATCAGACCGCCCATGATGCGCAGCAAGGTGCTCTTGCCGCTGCCGCTCGGCCCGACCAGGCAGACGATCTCGCCCGCCTCCACCTCGAAGCTGACAGGCAAGAGCGCCTGTAACGGTCGCGGGCCATCGACGAACCGTTTCGAGATCTGCTCTGCGACAAAGACGGCCATCGCGTTCACTCTTCCGCAATGAATTGATTGGTGAAGAGGCTTTCGGCGTCCACCGCTGCGTCGATCAGGCCGATGCGCTGCATAAACTCGACGGTGGCCTGCCAGTCGGCGAGATCGGTGGCGCCTGGCGTCTGACCGGATTTGGGCGTCCAGAAGGTCAGCGAGGCGTCGAAGACGGCGCGGTTGGCGGCCTCGTTTTCACCGCCTGCTTCGGGGACGACCTTGAGCGCAATGGCGAACGCCTCGTCCGGGTTGGCGAGCGTGTAGACGATCGAGCGCTGCAGGGCGCGCACCATCTTCTGCACCAGGTCGGGGCGTTCGGCGATGGTGCGTTCGTTGGTGACCAGGCCGTTGGAAGGAATCACCAGATAGTCGTCAAGCGCGATCTCGTTGACCGGAACGCCCGCCAGGCGCAGCACCACCGGCCCATTGACGGCATAGTCGACGGCGGCGTCAACGCGGTCTTCGCTCACCGCCGCCGCCTGGGTGAAGCCGATGCTCTCCAGGCGCACGTCCTGTTCGGTCAGGTTGGCGGCTTCGAGGATGCCGCGCAGCGCCACATAGCTTGCGCCGAAAGCGCCTGGGATGCCGATCGTCTTGCCGGCCAGATCGGCGGGCGTCGTGATGTTGCGCTCCGCCTTGGAGAAGATCACCACCGGGAAGCGCGTATACCAGTTCAGCACGTAGCGCACCGGCAACCCTTGCGCGCGGCCAAGCACAACCTGATCGCCGCTGCCAAGCATGAACTGATATTCGTCGACGCCGACCAGCTTGAGGTAGTCGTTCTCGAAGCCATAGCTCAGCTCCAGCTCGATGCCTTCCTCCTGGAAAAAGCCCTTTTCAAGGCCGACGTAGATGGGCGCAAATTGCACGTTTGGGATAAAGCCGGCGCCCAGGCGAACAGCTTCTCGGCTTAACGTCTGCGCGGCGTTCGATATCCTCGGAGCGGAAACCGGCGCACACCCTGCCAGGATGATGGCAACGAACAGTGCAATGCGGAAAAGTGAACTCTTTTTCATAGAAGTTTTAGCCCCTTTTTATCTTTCTCCTTGACTTGGTCTATTGCACTCGTAGCGTCCGGCGAAGGCCGAACCCACGCATCACGCACCCCCTACCTCTGCCAGTGCAACAGCCGCGCTTCCAGCCACAGGACGGCTACGTAAAGCGCCTGGGCGATCAGCACCAGCATGAAGATGGCCACAAAGATCATCGGCGTGTCGAGCACGCCGCGCCCCAGGTTGATCAGATAGCCAAGGCCAGCGGTGGCGCCCATGAACTCCCCGACGACGGCGCCGACGACGGCCAGCGTGGCACTCAGTTTCAGGCCGCCCAAAATCATCGGCAAGGCGGCGGGCAACTCCAATTTCCAGAACATCTGGCCGCGCGTGGCGCGCAGGCTGCGCATCAGGTCGCGAAGGTCGGGATCGACGCTGCGCACGCCGACAATGGTGGCGACCAGCGTCGGGAAAAAGGTGATCAGCGCCGTGACTGCCACCTTGCTGACCAAGCCGCTGCCCATCCAGATGACAATCAGCGGGGCGATGGCGACGACCGGAATGCTCTGACTGGCGACGATGTAGGGGGCGGCGATGCGCTCCAGGCTGCGGTGTTTCCCCAACAGATAGCCGAGGACGAATGCAGCGCTCAGACCGATTACCAGCCCCAGTGCAATCTCCATCAGTGTGACGCCGACGTGTAGCCACAAGGAGCCGGCGGCCATGCTGAGGAACTTTCGCCAGACCAGCGCTGGCGAGGGCAGGATGAAGGGCGGATATGCTCTCCATTCGACCAACCACGCCCACAGGGCGACCATGCCGATCAACGTCAACGGCGCGAGCAGATAGGTGTGATAGCGGCTGCTCCATGCGCGCCACGCCGGCAAGGGGGAGGGGCGAGGCCGATATCGAATTTCGTCTTTAGACACTTCAAACATCCTTGCCTTCTCCTTTTTATCGATAAAAAACGCCCCAGGGTCGCAAGACCCCTGGGGCGAAAAACCAGCCTGTTGCAACTTTCTGCATAAGTCTTTCTTGCCGCCGACGCAGAACAGGCAAACGCGCCTGTTCGTATGCGAGCATGCAAGCTGCAATTGTGGCAAGCTGCAATTGTGCAGCCAGGAGCGATGCCCTGCCGCACGCTTGATGCAAATGCATTCACCAGCGCTGCACTGTGGACAACAAAAACCCGGAGCCGAAAGGTCTCCGGGACATAGGTTGCCTCCAATACAGCACGGCGACTGCCCTGCTGTCTGCTGGCTCCTTCTCCCATCCGGACTATACCGTCGGCGTCGGCCTTCCAGGCAATCCTGGTCACCGCACTCCTGCTAGGCAATGGCCGGCGAATTTGCGTCGCCGTCATCGCTTCGCTCGCGGGCTTACCGATCGTTGAATCGGATCACCGCCGGTCGGGAATTGAGATCGTTCTCTCACCCTGCCCCGAAGGTCTGCAGATATTCAATTGCTTATAACTATAGACGAGACGAGCCGTTGCGTCAAGTAATTGGGCTTCCTGTAAAATTTTTCACAAGCGTCGTTAAGCGCATTACGCTGGCGTTTGATGAAAGATCGGCGCCAGCGCAGGATAGAGCGCCCGGTAGCGCGTATAGGCTTCTTCGTAGACGGCCTGTTGCGCCGGGTTGGGCGCCGTTGAGCCGGTCACGTGGATGGTGCGTCGGCAGGCGGCGTCAACGTCTGGCCAGGCGCCGCCCCCTACGCCCGCCAGCAGCGCTGCGCCGTAGGCCGCGCCTTCGGTTGTGTTGACCGTCACCAGCTCGGCGTTGAGCACATCGGCCAGAATCTGTCGCCACAGCGGGCTTTTGGCGCCGCCGCCGGAGATGCGCACCTGCTCCACTGCCACTTTGCCGGCCGTTTTGATCAGCTCAAAGCTATCGCGCAGTCCAAAAGCGACGCCTTCCAGCACGGCGCGGGTCAGGTGCGGCAGCGTGTGGCGTACCGTCAACCCTACGAACGCCCCACGCGCCAGCGGGTCGGGATAGGGGGTGCGCTCGCCGGTCAAGTAGGGAAGATAGAGCAGCCCGTCGCTGCCCGCCGGAATGTTCGTTGCAGGCGCCAGCAGCTCGTCGAAGCTGAGGCCCGGTGCAAACGTGTCGCGGTGCCAGCGCAGGCTGCCAGCCGCCGACAGCATGACGCCCATCAGGTGCCAGCGACCGGGCACGGAGTGGCAGAAGGCGTGCAGCCGTCCTTCAGGCTCGATGAACGGGCCGTCCGTCGCAGCGAAGACGACGCCGGATGTGCCGAGCGCCAGGGAAATCACGCCGCTGCGCACTGCGCCTACACCCACTGCGCCGGCGGCCTGATCGCCGCCGCCCGCCATCACCGGCACGCCGATGGGCAGGCCGGTGGCGTTCGCCGCCTCCTGCGAGAGATAGCCTGTAATTTCGGGGCCTTCGTGGGTCAGAGGCAGCATCTCTTTGGGAATGTCGAGCGCAGCCAGTACCTCGTCTGACCACGTCCTCGCCTTCAGGTCGAAAAGGAGCATGCCCGCTCCGTCGGCGACGTCGCAGGCGAACTCGCTGGTCAACTTGTAGCGCACGTAGTCCTTGGGCAAAAGGATGTGACGCGCCTTCTGCCAGACGTCCGGCTCGTTTTGTTGCACCCACAGAATCTTTGGGGCGGTGAAGCCCGTCAGCGCATCGTTGCCGGTGATCTCAATCAAGCGTTGCTTGCCTAGGCGACGCCGAATTTCGTCGCACTGGGGACCGGTGCGCTGGTCATTCCAGAGAATGGCCGGACGCAACACCCTGCCCTCTGCATCGAGCAGCACCAGCCCGTGCATCTGACCGGTGAGGCCGATGCCTGCCACAGCTTTCGGCTCGATGCCGGACCGTCTCAGCACTTCTCGAATGCTCTGCACGGCGCCGTTCCACCACAGGTTAGGGTCTTGCTCACTCCATAAGGGGCGCGGAGTTTGAAATTCATATTCGGTGGCGGCGACGGCGATCACGTCTCCCTGGTCGTCGATGAGCAGCGCTTTGGTGGCTGTCGTTGAAGAATCGATTCCAATAAAGTATCGCATTGCTCTTTACCTCTGGTGTTCGGGCAGTTCATCAGGATGGAACATGATAAAAAGGGTTTTCAGAGCGAACTTGTGGTCATTTCTGCATGTGTCATTTCTGCATGTATGGTAGTAAAAGTAGAGAAGGGTGTCAATTGGCAGGAGCGCCTTGAGCGTTGCGCTGCGCGTTTTTATGATATAATCCGCTGCAACCAACACGCCGACCGGTTCACCCCTTCTCAACAACAAAAACGGAGGAAAAGCATGGCATTCCCGATCCCCAGCATGATTTTGAAACAGTTGTACACGTTCAACAGCCTGAAAAACACAGGCGCCGGCGTAAAATTTTCATTGAAGAACCGCCTGAGCGACGCAACGATCACGGGGCTGCACTACGTGAAATTCGACGACAAGACCGTGCCGCGCGAGGCGATCACCATCATCCTGGACGACGGCACCGTGCTGACACCCGATCAGTTGGCGGCCAAGCCGGTCGATTTTCCGTTGCGCCGCACATTAGACATCATCTGCAAGATTCCTCCGTTGGAGCTGGGCAAGCACAAGATCGAGGTGAAATTCGACGCCGCGCCCTTCGGCACGCTCACGCTGAAGGTGGATGGCTCGATCGCCAAAGAGGAGGAGCGCCGCGTGGTGATCCCTCGCGATCCGGTCGACGATTACAGCGAGGAGGCGATCAAGGCGCGGCAGCGGTTTGTGGAGGAGTTCACCGGCCACAAGCTGCAACACATCAACCATTACTCCTTCGATCCCCACATCCTCAAAGGCAACATCGAGAACTTCACCGGCGTGGCCCAGGTGCCAATCGGCTTCGCCGGTCCGCTGCTCATTCACGGCGAGCATGCCCAGGGTGAGTTCATCGTGCCGATGGCGACGACCGAAGGCACGTTGGTCGCTTCCTACAACCGCGGCATGAAGGTGCTCAACCTGTGCGGCGGCGTCAAGTGTACTGTGATCGGCGACGCCATGCAGCGCGCGCCGGTCTTTGTTTTCGACAGCGCTCGCGAAGCGCGCGAGTTCGTCAAGTGGGTGCAGGAGAATTTCGCCAAAATCGCCGAAGAGGCGGAGGCCACTTCGAGCGTCGCCAAGCTGCAGTATATCGATCCCTATCTGGCCAGCCGCTTCGCCTACCTGCGCTTCAACTACACGACAGGAGACGCCGCCGGTCAGAACATGGTCGGTCGCGCCACTTTCGCTGCCTGCTCGTGGATTCTCGACAACTATCCGGGCATTCGCCACTTCTATCTGGAATCCAACCTAGCGACCGACAAGAAGGCGTCTCAGGTGAACGTCATGCACACGCGCGGCAAGCGCGTGGTCGCCGAGGCCACCCTCAAGCGCGAGGTGATGCTTGAACACATGCGCGTGGAGACGGAGAGCCTCTTCTACCACTACAACGTCTCCAACATCGGCGCCATCCTCTCCGGCGCCAACAACAACGGCCTGCATTCGGCCAACGGCATCACGGCGATGTTCATCGCCACCGGTCAGGACGTGGCCAACGTCTCGGAATCGTCCGCCGGGATCATTTACACAGAGCTGACGCCGGAGAATGATCTGTACATCTCGATCACGATCCCGTCGCTCATCGTGGCAACCTACGGCGGCGGCACCGGCCTGGCCACGCAGCGCGAGTGTCTGGAGCTGCTCGGCTGCTGGGGCAAAGGCAAGGTCTATCGGCTGGCAGAGATCATCGCCGGCGTGGTATTGGCGGGCGAAATTTCGCTGGCTGCGGCGATTTCGTCGTCGGACTGGGTCTCCAGCCATGAGCGCTACGGGCGCAACCGCTGAGAGACGAGAGCAGGAGACGGGGCTGGAGGACCGAGGGCAGGAGACGAAAGATGTATGCGTGAGTTGATGCCTACGTTGGAGCGATGGCGTAATCAACAGAAGCGCATTGCGCTTGCCACCGTCGTGCGCATCTACGGCTCGGCGCCGTTGCCGCTCGGCTCGAAGATGGCGATCTCGTCTGCAGGCGAGATGGCCGGTTCGGTCAGCGGCGGCTGCGTCGAAAGCGCAGTTGTGCAGGAGGCGCTGGAGGCGTTGCGCAGTGGCCGCCCCAAGCTGCTCACCTATGGCATCGCCGACGAGGTGGCGCAGAGCGTCGGCCTGGCGTGCGGCGGCGTGATCGAGGTGTTCGTTGAGCCATTGCCGGAGGTTTGATCCATCAAGGGAGGCGAGGCATGAAAAGCGCTCATTCTTCCTTTGGTGGAACGCGGCGTCCGTCATAGATGCTCTATAATGGATCAATATGGCCGGGACGGACGCATCGATCTATCGTCAGTTTGAAGAAGCTGTGCGCAAGGGCCGACTGGTCGCTATGGCGACGGCGCTGACCGGCCCGACCATCGGCGCAAAGATGCTTCTCTGGCCCGATGGCAGGTCGGAGGGTTCTCTGGGAGAGCCGACGCTCGACGCTGTGGCGCGTGAACGGGCCGCGCAGGTCTTTGCTTCGCTGCGACCGGAGCGGCTCACCGTCGAGACGGCGGGCGGGCCGGTCGAGTTGTTTCTCGATGTGCAGCCGCCGCCCCCGCGCCTCTGGATTGTCGGCGCAGTGCATATTGCTGCGGCTTTGGTGACATACGCGCGCACGCTCGGCTTCTACACCATCGTCATCGATCCCCGCACCGCCTTCGCCGCCCCAGAGCGTTTCCCTCACGCCGACGAGCTGGTCACGCGCTGGCCCGACGCCGTCTTTGCGGAGGTCGGCCTGGACGAGAGTGCCTGCGTCGTCGTGTTGACGCACGATGAAAAGATCGACAACCCTGCGCTGGCGATGGCGTTGCGCAGCCCGGCGCGATATATTGGCGCGCTCGGCTCGCGGCGCACGCATGCAAAGCGCGCAGCGGCGCTCAAGGCGCTTGGGCTGGAGGACGCACAGATCGCCCGCATCCATGCGCCGATCGGCCTCGACATCGGCGCGCGGCGACCTGAAGAGATTGCGCTGGCGATCATGGCAGAGATCGTGGCGGTGATGAACGGGAAAATAGAGTAGAGGAGGGAGGATGCGATGAAGACACAAGAGATTTTGGAGAAACAGCGCAAGTATCTGTGGCCGAACCATATTTTGTACTACACCGAGCCGCTGCCGCTCTCGCACGGCGAGGGCATCTATGTCTGGGATACGAACGGGCGGCAATACCTCGACTTTTTCGGCGGCATCCTGACCACCAGCGTCGGACATAACCATCCCCTCGTGGTGGAGCGCGTGCGCGCGCAGGTGGGCAAGCTCATCCACTCCTCCACGCTCTATCCGAATGAAAATCACGTCACCCTGGCGGAGAAGCTGGCCGCAATCACGCCGGGGCGGCTGCAGATGTCCTACTTTACCAATTCCGGCAGCGAGGCGAACGAGACCGCCATCGTGGCCGCGCAGACCTATACGGACAACTGCGAGATCGTGGCGCTGCGCCACGCCTACAGCGGCCGCACCTCGTTGACCATGAGCGTCACCGCCCATTCGACCTGGCGAGTCGGCAAGAGCTTCAGCCCGGACGTCAAACACGCCGTCAATCCGTACTGCTATCGTTGCCCTCTGAAGCTCACCTACCCGGCCTGCGACGTCGCCTGCGCTCAAGACATCGAGGACGTCATCCGCACGACGACCTCCGGCCGCATCGCCGCCTTCATGGCGGAGCCGATCCAGGGCGTCGGCGGTTTCATCACGCCGCCCGACGAGTACTTTAAGATCGCAGTGGAGATCGCCCGTCACTACGGCGGCGTTTTTATCTGCGACGAAGTGCAGACCGGCTTTGGACGCACCGGCGTGCACTGGTTTGGAATTACGCACTGGGGCGTGGAGCCGGAGATCATGACCATGGCGAAGGGCATCGCCAACGGCCTGCCGATGGGCAACACGATCACGACGCCGGAGATTGCCCAGGCGATGGTCGGCAAGGGGTTGACCATCAGCACCTTCGGCGGCAATCCCACCTCCTGCGCTGCGGCGCTGGGCACGTTGGAGGCGTTGGAGGCGGTGGGCGGGCCGCAGCGCTTCGCCGAGCTGGGCGCAAGGCTGCGCAGCGGGCTAGAGCGCCTGGGCGAGAAGTACCCGCTGATCGGAGAGGTGCGCGGCAAGGGGCTGATGCAGGGCGTCGAGATGGTGACCGACCGCAAGAGCAAGGAGCCGGCGCCGAAAGCCGTCGCCCAGCTCTTCGAGGAGACGCGCAAGCGAGGGCTGTTGATCGGCAAGGGCGGCCTCTATGGCAACGTGATTCGCATCGCGCCGCCGATGACCGTCAACGAAGAGCAGATCGATCGCGCACTGGAAATTCTTGACCACGCACTGGCCGTCGTGCACGAGACGCAGGGCGTAGGGTAAGGTTTCGTTGTTGGGCGGGAGAGCTACCTGTGCTTAACCAACGCAATGTGTGGGAACGGCTCGAACAGGAGGACAGTTTGCCAGACGCGTTGCGGCGCAAGTTGAATGGCGCTCTTCGATCACGCCACAACGTCAGCCAAAGACGGCGCAAAGTGAGCGACCTGCTCGCGCAACCGCAGCAGCGCCAGGTCTTTGGCTTTGGCCTCGAGCATGACGTCGAAAGGACGCACGCGCAGTTGCTTTGCCAACTCGACCAGGTCGATGAAGGTGAAGGGATCGACGAAGTCGCTATGTTGGTTGGGCAGCGGCGGCTGGAGGCGCTCTCCGTCGATGGTGCGCACGATGCGCAGCGCTGTGCGTGGACTGCTGAAATGGATTTTGGGGCGCTGATTGGGCGGCCAGGTTGCCAGCGCAGCGGCCAGCGCTTCCCCCAAGGTGCGCCCCTCTGGATTGAAACACCGCAAGTGCAGCGCGTCGAGCACGACCGGGATGCCCGTGCGGCGGTGGATCCATAGCGCATCCTCGAAGGAAAAACGTCGGTCGTCGTGTTCGAGCGCCAGGCGGCGCCGCACGCATTCGGGCAAGGCCAGAAAGCGGGCCGCAAAGCGGCTGCGCGCGGCGTCGGCCTCGCCATAGACCCCGCCGACATGCACCACAACCACGGCGTCCTGATCCAGCCCCATTGCATCAAGCAAGGCGGTCGCCGCCGCCAACTCCGCATGGGCGCGCTGCACAGGCCCTTCATCTGGCGCACTGAGCTGCACGTAATAGCCGGGATGCAGCGTTGCGCGCAGGCCGAACTGTCGGATCAGATCGCCGGTTGCAGCGAGTTCATTGGCGCATTCGTCGAGCTGGCGGTGAAACGCAGGGAGCGACGGATGGGTCAGATAGGGCGCAAGCTGTCCGGCGAGCCGATAGAAGCGAATCCGCCGACGATGGAGGTACTCGAAAATATCGCGCAGATAGGCCAGGCTCACGCTCAGATGCGGCGCATGTTGCCAGCGTCGGCTGTCGTGTGAACGCAGCGGCTCTCCCAGCACTTTGACCGGAAAGCCCAGGCGAATCTGGGTCGACCGCGTCGGCGAGGGAGGCGCAGCAGAATCTGATCCGTATCGCTGCGGTTCGGAGGCGTCAGGCGTGAGTTCGTCGGCGTTCATGTCTGGCAATTGTAGCGAGAAGTCAGCTTCCTGTCACGAATTGGGCTGGAAATTTGCAACCTTTTGCGCGATCCTGCGTATTGATTGACGACAAAGTGATC
>CALFWA010000272.1 GCA_937928035.1 uncultured Caldilinea sp.
CGCGCCGTATAGACCGGCGTAGGTTGAACCGGGCGCACGATATCGGCGGGAATGGGCGTCGGCGTTGCCGGCGTTGGACTGCTGCAGGCTGCAAGGATCAGCAAGATGCTCAGCAGCGCAATCCAAAGGCCATATTGCTGAACGGATAAACGTGCGAAGAGAGGCGATCTCTGTTTATTCATAGCGCAGCGCATCGATGGGATTGAGGCGGCTGGCCCGAAACGCCGGAAAAATGCCGAAAAACAGCCCGACCGCCGTCGCTACGACCAGCGAGGTGACCACGGCGTCGGCGCCTACGACAGCCTGAAATTCGCCGAAGAAGGTGCTGACGATCTGCGCCAGCCCCCAGCCCAGGGCGACGCCGATCATGCCGCCGATGGCGGCCAGGGTCATTGCTTCAATGAGAAACTGGATGAGCACGTCGCCGCGTTTGGCGCCGACCGCCTTGCGCAGCCCGATCTCGCGCGTGCGCTCGGTGACGCTCACCAGCATGATATTCATGATGCCGATGCCGCCGACCAGCAAGCTGATGGCGGCGATGGCGCCCAGGAAGATCGTCAGGGCGCCTAGAATGTCGCCGAATACAGAGATCAGGTCATTTTGGCTGATGATGGTGAAATCGTCCTGATCGAGATATTTGATGCCGCGGCGCTCGCGCATCAGTTCGGTGATCGCCTCCTGCGCAGCGGGAATGTTGGCGCTGTCGTCGATCGAGGCGTAAATCACCGTGACCCGATACTCGCCATTGGGCGTTTTCTGCTTGAAGAGGCGATCCTGGCCTGTGGTCAGCGGCAAAAAGACCGAACGGTCGAGATTCCCGCCGGGCCCGCCGCCCTTGCTCTCCATGACGCCGATCACGCGGAAGTTCATGCCGTTGATCTGCACGGTCTGGTCCACCGGATATTCGTTGTTGGGAAAGAGCTGTTGGTAGGTCTCCGACCCGAGCACAACCACGCGTTGGCGTTCATCGCTGTCGAGCGTCGAGAAATAAGAGCCGATCGTGGTGTTCCAGTTGCGCACGAGCGGATATTCGGGCGTCGTGGCATTGGCCTGCACGGTGACCGTCTTGCCGGCGCGCGAGACCTGCACCCGCGTCTGAAAGTCCGCCGCCACCGCCGCAACGTGCGGCACGCGGCTGCGGTCGGCGATGGCGACCATGTCGCCCAGGGTCAGCGACCGCACCGGATTGGCGCGCAGCGAGGGCGGCCCTTCGGTGATTTGTCCCGGCGCAATAAAGAGCAGATTGCTGCCCAGGCCGGCGAACTGATCCGTGACATATTTTTCCACCCCGCGGCCGATCGACATCAGCGCAATCACGGCGCCGACGCCGATGATGATGCCGAGCATGGTGAGCACGCTGCGCAATTTGTTGGCCGCCAGGGCGCGCATGGCGATGCGCAATGCTTCTAACACTTTCATCGTTCGCGCTCCTTCACCGTCACCGCCTCATGCCCGTTCGAGGAGACTGCGTGTGGCTTCGGTGCATGGATGCTGGCCGTCGCCTGTCGGGTTTCATCCGACTCGATCAGCCCGTCTCGAATGCGCACAACGCGATTGCAGTATTCGGCGGTCTCCGGGTTGTGGGTGACGAAGACGATCGTGATGCCGCGTTCCCGGTTGAGGCGCTGAAAAAGCTCCATGATCTCAACGCTGGTCTTCGTGTCCAGGTTGCCGGTCGGTTCGTCGGCCAGGATCATGGAAGGCTCGTTGACCAGGGCGCGCGCAATGGCCACGCGCTGCTGCTGCCCGCCGGAAAGTTCGTTCGGCTTGTGATCGAAGCGGTCGCCCAGGCCAACCAGCCGCAGCGCCTCTTCTGCGCGCTTGCGGCGCTGCCGGCCGCCCATCCCTGCATAGATGAGAGGCAGCTCCACATTGGCGACTGCGGTCGTGCGCGGCAGCAGGTTGAAATTTTGAAAAACAAATCCGATTTTGTGGTTGCGAATGGCGGCCAGCTGATCGTCCTTCAGACGACTGACATCCTTGCCATCGAGTTCATAGGTTCCAGAAGTCGGCACATCGAGGCAGCCGATAATGTTCATCAGCGTCGACTTGCCGCTGCCGCTCGGCCCCATAATGGCGATCATTTCGCCGGGATAGACTTCGAGGTCGATCCCGCGCAAGGCATGCACCTCGACGTCGCCCATTTGATAGACTTTGGTGATGTTGTGCAAGGCAATGACCGGAATCTGACTGTTCGTTCGCCCATTTTTTTGCACCATGGCGTTCGTTTCGCCTCTCTTTCCTACAGGGTTTGTTGCTAGTTACCGCCGAAGAGTACGCCGCGTAGCCGTTCTTCGCTGGTTTGCGTCACGAGAGCAATCTGGTCGCCCTCCTGTAGACCGGCTAGAATTTGGCTTTCGCGCTCGTTGCGCAGGCCTAGCTCCACCTGCTGCCGTACCGGTTCGCCGTTCACCATCTTGAACACATAGGCGACGCCGGTGTTGCGATCGATGGTGATGAAACGGTTGGGCGCCAACACGACGTTGTCCACGTTCGCCGTGGTGATGATAGCGGTGGCGCTCATACCCACGCGCAGCGGCTCGTCCGTTGGGTCGGGCACCACGGTCACCTCGTAGGCGACGACGCCGCCAACGTTTGAGGCCGTCGGCGAAATTTCGGTGACTTTGCCGGTGATTTCGGCGCCGGGCAAGGCGTCAACGCTCAGGCGCACTGGCTGGCCGACGGCGACCTGACGCACGTCGATTTCATCGACCAGCACCTTCATCTTGAATTGGCTCAGATCGGTCAACACGACCGCCGGCCTGGCGTTGTTGGCGATCTCGCCTGCCTTGATGTTCACCTGGCTGACGACCCCGTCAATCGGCGCGACCAGGCGAGCATTGGCGAGGGCGTTCTCCGCCTGCAGCACGTTGAGCTGCGCCTGCTTGAGCTGGGCGCGTGCGATCGTCAGGTCTTCTTCCTTGGGTCCTTCGAGCAGCTTGTTGAGGTTGTTGCGAGCGTTGACCACCTGCGCCTGCGCTTGTCGCAGCGCGGACTGCGCCTGAGCGATCTGATTCAGGGCCTGTGCGCGCTGCGCTTCGCTTACCGGCTCGTTGGTCTTGGCCACCTGGGCTTTGGCCAGCTCGTAGTTGGCCGTCGCCTGCTCCAGTTGCTGCGCCTGCGGGTACATGCCAGCATCCGGCTGGTCCTTGATCTTGTTATACGCCTGTTGCGCCTGCTTGAGCGCAATCTCGGCCTGGCGTAACTGCGCCTCGTTGATCACCTGCTGCGCCTCGCTGGGTCCTGCAAAGAGGTTGCGGTAGTTGGCCTGAGCGCTGGCCAGCGCAGCCTCGGCGCTGGCGACACCCGCCTGCGCCACTTCGACCGCCGCCTGCGCTGCCGCCACGTCCATCGGATCAGGTGGCGCCTCCAGTTTGGCCAACTGCGCCGCTGCGATCTCCTGGGCGACCTTCGCATTGGCGAGCGACAGCGTGAGCTCGGTGACGTCCAGTTGCGCCAGAAGCTGGCCGCGCTGCACGCTCTGACCGACCTCAACTAGAACTTCGCTGACCGTGCCGATGTTGCGAAAGACGAGGGAGACCTGATCGTTGGGCTCGATGCTGCCGGTGGCGCTCACCGTGCTGGCGATGGAGCCGCGCTGTACGACGATGGTTTCATAGGTCGGCGCGTTGCTTTGCGCCTGAACCGGCGCTACATAACGATCATAGACATACCATCCACCTGCGCCGATCAGCGCAACGACCATCAAGACCACAAAAAATCGCTTCATAGTGTCATCTAGTTCCCTGGTAAGAAAGGTCCGAACAACGTTTCATTTTTTCTTTAATTTAATACGATAATTTCTGTACACAGGTTTTATTGTACCTGGTTTTCGTCGGACCAAACAGTAAGTTTGCATGGAATACAGGACCGTGGATTATCACTTGGGATGGAGGATGCGCAGTGCAGCGTGTTCTTATAATGGAAAAGCTTTCAGGAACTCCATTGCAATTTAGCAATAAAAATTGTACGGTTGAGCCTGGAAATCGATAGAGTGGATTGATCTGTGCGGCTCGCAGCCGGAAGCTTTCACCCCCTGCCCCCCTCTCCTGATGCTGGGAGAGAAGGGAAAGGGAACGCCGTCGTGAGTGCGTTGAAGCGCAAAGCGTGTCTCGCGCTCTTCCAGGAAGCTTCACAGCCTCCTGGAAGAGAATTGCGCAGCGGGCCGGGCGTCCACGAACGGCTCAGGAGGGGCGCAGCGTCAGCGGCAGAAAAAGTTTGCTTATCTTATTGACCGTATACGCTTCCCCACTTGTATACGGCAGCATGCTTAAAGCGTTGCCCGTCAGGTCTGTGATCGTAGCGCTGGCGGGCGCATCCAGGCGAATTGCGCCGCTGCCCGCGCCGGTGTTGACGGCGACGGTGTATGTTCTGAGGTTGACCGAGGTCACGCCTGTCACGCCGGCGCCGACAATGGAGCCGGCGGTGGTCAGGCTGAAGTCGCCTGCATCGACGCTTGTCACGTCCTCAGAGAAGGTGACGACAAAATTTACGCTGGCGGCGTCGGTCGGGCTGGGATCGGCGCGGGTGATGGAGACGATAATTGGCGGCGTGGCGTCCGGCGCTTCGTAGGCGCCGATGTCACAGACGGCGGAGGCGTCGCCGTCGCCGTCGATAGGTCGCGTCACCCCGTTCTGCGACTCATGATTCACCGGTGCGAGGGCGCAGGCGATGTTATCGCCTCTGTCGATCGCCGGGCTACCGGCATTAAGCGGGAAGTAAGCTGGCGCGCCGGTCAATGCGCCGAGATTGGGGGCCAGCCCGATGAGATTGCCGTTGACGCCGTTTGTCAGACTGCAGGCGGCGCCGATGTCGCTGATGAGATTGTTGTAGCTTGCGCCGCTCAAGGTGCCCAGGCAGTCGCCGCCGCTCGGGCTGTTGGCGATGAGGGTATTCTGAAGCGTGGCGTCGCCGCTGACGTTGAGACCGCCGCCGTTGGGAGCGCTGTTGCCTGCCAGTGTGCTGTTGACGACGGTGAGTGTGGCATTGTTAACGACACCGCCCCCCGCAAATCCGGCCTCATTGTCGGCGAAGGTGCTGTTTCCTATCATCACATCGCTTGAATCCGTGTTGTAAACGGCGCCGCCGTTCATATCTGCGCGGTTTGCAGTGAAAGCGCTTTTCATAATCAACATACTGCCGCCGCCGAAGGCGTAAACGCCGCCTCCAGATCTTGCTTGATTCGCATCGAGGATGGTCCCCGTGAGCGTTGCTGCGCCCTCGTTGTAAATGGCTCCACCTTTACCGACGATCGATGTGAGATTGCGGGCGATCGGCGTATCTCTCACCGACAGCGCACCGAAATTGGCAATGCCAGCGCCGTTGTTGGCTGTATTGGCGGAGATGAGGCTCGTATTCACCGTCAACGATCCGGCGTTCCATAAACCGCCGCCATCGTTATCCGCACCGTTTTCTAAAAAGGCGCTGCCTTCCACCGTCGCCGAACCGCCAGCGTAGTTCGCCAGCCCACCTCCGCCGTTGACGGCGGCATTCCTCGAGAAGATGCTGTTGACGACGTTGAGCGTGGCGCCATTGAAATTGGCGACGCCGCCGCCGCCCGCGGCGCGATTGTTCAAGAACGTAACCGTGTTCACCGTCAACGCGCCGAAATTCGCAACGCCGCCGCCATCCCCGCCTGTGACTCCATTTGCAATCGTCAGGTTGCGCAGGGTGAGATTCCCGCCGCTGTTCACCCAAAACACCCGTCCACTGTTTTCACCGCTGATGGTGATGTTTTCGCCGCCGTCGATGTTCAGTGAGCCTGCACTGCTTGCATTCAGGATCGCCGGCAGGGCGCCGATAGGCGCAATCGTCCCGCTCACGCTGAAGGTGATGAGGTCATCGGTGGGTGCAGCGTTGGCGGCGGAGAGAGCCTCGCGCAACGAGCAATGCGCAGCGTTGCAATCCCCATCAAACACATCGTTCAGCGTGTTGACCACGAACGCTGCGGCGCGCGCCGGACGAGCCGGCGTATGGATCGTCATCGTCGAAGTCAAAAGCACAATCGCGAAAACTTTCAGAAAAAGCCAATTTCTCATGATGCAGTCTCCCTCAGTCAAAGTGCGCTCATTTCACCTAAAACTCTCGAAAAACAATGTTGCGATCTATTGCATATCATCAGTTGTTGCGGATGCATATGTTGGAGTTGCCTTCATCGCTGTGATTCCGATCACAGCGATGCATCCGCAAACGATGGGCGCAACTTCAACCTGCGAACATCGACGAGGGAGCCTCTACACAGGTGCGGAGGGAAGCCTCGATTGCAAAAATTGTGCGCATGCTCGAAGGCGGCTGCAGCTTGTAGCTGCGGATTCGGGGCATACAGTCACGTCGCGCCGAGGGGACAATGACCTGCGTGGGCGCCTTTCGCAACATGAGGGTGTGGCTCTCAGCCATGCGTCTTCCGCAGCGCGCAAAATTTTGGGAAATTCAAGATGCGCAGTGATGGAGCGCACCTCTATCATGCGCGCCGGCTCAAGCGGAGCAGAACATCGTACACCCCCAATGCAGCAAATAACAACCAGGTCGCAGGCGGGGCGTAATGTTTTTGGTAGAAATAGCGCAGGCTCTCCCGGTAGTGGCGACCGGCCGCGCGTCGCGCCGGTTCGCTGCGACCGCCGAGATGGACGACGGCGACCGTCGGAACGTACATCACTTTCCACCCTGCCTGGCGCATGCGCAGACACCAATCGTTGTCCTCGAAATAGAGGAAAAAACGCTCATCGAGCAAGCCGACCTGTTCGAGCGTTTCACGTCGCACGCACAGACATGCGCCGGAGACCCAATCCACCTCGATCGGCGTCTGGATTGCCCAATCATGGAGATAACCGCGGCGCAGCAGGCGATGCAAGCCGCGCCGGAGCAAATAGCCCAACGTTGGATCGCCGCCATACGCAAACGCCTGAGGCGCTCCCTCCTGCGTGCAGAGCCGGGGAGAGAGCGCGCCAACTTGCGGGTGTGCATTGAGAAAGGCGGGCAGGGCCAACAGGGCGGCAAACGACGCCAGCACGTCACTGTTCATCAAAAGAATCGCCTCTCCCTGTGCCTGTGTCAGCCCAAGATTGGCGCCGGCGGCGAAGCCTCGGTTTTCTTCGCTGCGCACGACCTTCACCTGGGGAAACTTCCGATTGATCGCCGAAGCCGTCCCATCCTGAGAGCTGTTGTCCACCACGATCACTTCCCAACCGGCTGCCAACGCCTCCGGAGCGAAATGCTCCAGGCAGGTCAGCGTCAAATCGCGCGTGTTATAGCTCAACACGATGACGGAAACCGACGGCGATGCCATGATCAGGTCAGCACTCTACGATAGACGGCCAGCGTTTGTTCGGCGAGATGACGTTGACTATAGCGCGCCTCGGCGCGCGCGCGGCCGCGGCGGCCCAACTCCCGGCGCAGTTCGGGCGATGCGAGCAGCTGCGCAAGTGCGGCCGCCAACGCAGGGGCGTCCCCCTCCGGGACGATCAGCCCTGCGTCGCCGACCACCTCTGGAATGGCGCCGGAGTCGGAGCCGATCACGGGAACGCCGCAGGCCATCGCCTCCAGCAGCGCGCGGCCAAGCTGCTCCTTCCAGACCGGCGTCGTACGGCTCGGCAAGACGACGACGTCGAGGCGACGCAGCATTTCGGCGATCTGGGCGGGCGTCTGCGGCCCGAGAAACTCCACCCGATCGTCAACGGCGAGTTGCGTCGCAAGCGCCTGCAATGCCTTGCGCAAAGGGCCATCCCCGATCAACTGAAGGCGGACGGGGCGCTCCAGGTTGCTGCTGTGCAAGGCGGCGACGGCGCGCAGCAACACGTCAACGCCTTTTTCGGGAACGAGCCGCCCGACATAGCCGATGACGTGCGTTGACTGCTCACTCACCTTCGGAGCCTCGAAGCGGGCTTCTGGACAGGGGCGAAAGGTCTCCGTATCGACGCCGATGGCCGGGATCACAGGCGTCTCGCCCGTGAAGCCGTAGCGCCGCAACAGCGCAACCGCCTCGCTGTTGGCGCAGAAGATGAGGTCGGCCGCGCGCAGCGTCTGTTGCATCACCCATCGCACGCCAGCCGATTTTGGGCGGTCGAGGTTTTGCCAGGTGTGCAGCAGAAGCCGCGCCCTGGGTGCCCAGAAGCGTTGCGCCCAGGCGATCTGCAAGGCGCTCAGGCTGTCCGGCTCTTCTTCGGCGTGGATGATGTCGGGCCGAAAGCGAGGCAGATGAAAGGTCAGCGTGCGATAGAAGGCGCGATGAGGGTCGGAGGGTTTGCCGACCATCGGCGTTGCGATCTGGGTATAGCGACCCTGGGCGTTGACCTGTCGCACGTCGAGCAAATCGTCGCGCCAGCGCTCCGGCAAGATGTGACAAAGCTCGACGTCCTGCGCCTGCGCCAGATGCTCGACCTTTCGCTGCATGGTGGCGTCGCGATAACGGGCAATCAAGAGAACCCTCATCGCAGCGTCCTCCGCGCCAGGCAAGGGAGGGTGCGCCATAGTCGCAGCAGTGGAGGCGCGTTGGCGGCTTTTTCCAGGTCGAAGAGGGCGTCGAGCATGTGGAGATGCGTGTAGATTTTGCGCCGCGCGGCGTTGCGTTCCGCCATCGACGCCATGCGCATGGGCGCGCTTCGATGCAAATCCGGCGCGCGCATGATTGCCAGAAGCCGTTGCGCGCGATGGCGGTAGGTGTGCTCTGCCAGCGTGCGCGCCTGGCCCGCACGGGCGATGGCCGCTCGCTCCTCTTCATGCGTCAGATAGTAGCGCACCTTCTCCAGCAGATCGTCATCGTCCGTAAAGACCGCGATCTCTTCGCCGGGGCGATAGAGCTCATCAAGTCCGTTGCGAATAGCGTCGGTCAAAACCAGGGCGCCGCAGGCGGCTCCTTCAAAGATGCGCATCGTGACGTCGCCCACAATGCTGGTGTTGAAGACGATTTTGGAGCGGCTGTAGATTTCGCCCACCTCCGCCGGCGCGTAGGGGCGAGACCAGTCGTTCATCGTAAAGCGTTCGTTCAGGAGATGCAGCCGCCTTCGCCGCGGCGTCTTCACATGAGCGCGCGCCAGGTTGCCGACGAAGCCCACCTCGTAGATGCGCTCCACGCCGTGGTCGAAGTGAACGTCGTCCGCAGCGGCCAGCGGCAGCCAGTGCACCTGGCTGTGGCCGACATGCGCCTGCAACGGCTCGACGTAATCTTTCTGGGCCACAAAGACGACGTCGAAAAAGCGAGCGGCCTCGAAGCGCCATCTCCCCAGGTGGACGTCGATCAAGTAGCAAGCCGTTGGGATCGGCGAGGCTTCCAGGTCAAGTGGGAAATAGCGGCCGGCGGGATCGATCCATAGGAAGAAATCCGGCGGCTCGTCCATCGCCTCGATCACGCGGAGGAGAGAGGTGGTCTCCCCGCAGCCGGCGCGACCATGCTCGCTGACGCCGACGAAGCGGGCGTCAACGCCGAGCGCAATCAGCGCGCGTTCGAGGTGATAGCCGGCGGCGGTGGGAAACCAGCGATAGCCGAGTGCGACGCGCATGGGAGGGTTCACTGCTTCAGGCGCTCTCTCCAGCTGGCGACCAATTCATCGAAAATATTGCTCAGCGAGCGCGTGATGTCCCAGCCGGGAAGTTGGCGTCGCATATGCGACAGATCGGAGATGTAGCAGATATGATCGCCCTTGCGCGGCTGGTCGACGTATCGATAGCGCATGGGAATGCCGGTCAACTGAGAGACTGCATCGAACGCCTCTAAAATCGAGATGGAATTGACGCGTCCGCCGCCTAGATTGAAGACGGCGCCGGGCTGGGGATTGGCGTAGAAGAAGTCGATGCAGCGCGCCACATCGTAGGAGTGAATGTTATCGCGCACCTGTTTGCCGAGATAGCCGAAGATGGTGTATTCGCGCTGTTCCAGGTTGCAGCGCACGAGATAGCTCAAAAAGCCGTGCAGTTGGACGCCTGAATGATTGGGCCCCGTCAGGCATCCCCCGCGCAGACAGCAGGTTTTCATGCCGAAGTAGCGGCCGTACTCCTGCACCATGACGTCCGCCGCCACTTTGGAGGCGCCGAAAAGGGAGTGCTGGCTTTGATCGATGCTCATCGTTTCCGGGATGCCGTTGGCGTAGGCCGGGTCGGCGTACTCCCACCGCGTGGGCAGCTCGACCAGCGGAATTGTGTTGGGGCGATCGCCGTAGACTTTATTCGTAGAGAGATGGACGAAGACCGCCTCGGGCGCATGTTGGCGCGTCGCTTCGAGCAGGTTCATGGTGCCGACGGCGTTGACGTCAAAGTCGTCGAACGGGCGGCTGGCGGCCAGGTCGTGGCTGGGCTGCGCCGCCGTGTGGACGATCAGATCGGGCTTGACCGCCTCCAATAGCGCCAGGACGCCTGCGCGATCGCGAATGTCGAGATCGACATGACGGTAGGCGCGGCAAGTGGCCAGCAGGCGGTGTTTGTTCCAGGAGGTGTCGCCGAGTTCGCCAAAAAAATCGCGGCGCATGTTATTGTCCACGCCGACGACCTGCCAGCCCTGTTCATCGAAATACGCGACCACTTCAGAGCCGATGAGGCCGCAGGAGCCTGTGACGAGCAGCGTTTTCATCGTTGATCCCTTGTCAAATTCTATAGAGCCGCATACCCTCGGCAGACGACAAGATTTCAAATGATTTCAGCAAGCGCAGCGATACGAGCAGCGCCTATCGGAGGACCCGTTGATAGAACGCCTCCAGCCGGTCGATCAAATGCTCCCAGTCGAACGCGGTTTCGGCGGCGCGGCGCGCAGCATTTCCCATGTCGCTGCGCAGCCGCTCGTCCTTTAGGAGGCGCTCGATGGCGTTCGCAAATTCATCGTTTGCTGCAAGCAACCCCACGCCGAACTGCTCCACGATCGTCTTCACATCCCCCACCGGGCTGGCGACAATCGGCCTGCCAGCGGCCAGATAATCGAGCATCTTGTTAGGCAGCCGACCGCGGTTGGCGGCGGTGTCCATCATGGGCATCACCATTACATCCGCACAGGCGAGATAGGGGCTCACCTCGGCACCGAGCTTCCGCCCCGTCTGCCAAAGACGCTCGGCGACGCCGTATTGCTCGGCCAGGGCGCGGATGTGCGGATACTCCGGGCCGATCACCATCAGCCAGACGTCCGGCAATTGGCGCAACGCCTCCATCACAATCGCCAAATCCCCCTGGCCGAAGCCGATGAAGCCAAGGATGGCGCGGGCGGACGGGGCGTTGACTTGTCGGCGGGCGACTTCCACCGGCATCGGCGCAATGCGATCGGTCGCTGCGCCGGTGGGAATGTAGACGACGCGCTCCGCCGGGCAGCCGATCTCCAGCGCCCGCTGCTGCAAAACCGTGCTGATCGTCACGACGCCATCCGCCCGGCGTTTCTGCTCCACTTCCCACCATGCCTCGAATTTGCCGACGATGGGGAAGCGGCGCTTGGGCACGTCGTTGATGCCTCCAGGCCCACCCCACCAGTCGGCCCAGTCGGCGATGAGTCTGGCCCCGCGCCAGCGCGCCGGCAGCCCGGCGAAGGAGGCGTTTGGCTTGTGGTCGAACATGTGAACGATGTCGTATGCACGCCGACAAGCATGCCACAGCCTGAAAAGGTTGTCGAGCGGCCCATAGCCTTCCCCGCTGTTGTTTTGCGCCAGGTTCGGTAGCTCGCCGAGGCGCACGCCGTTGACTTCCGACCAGACAGCGCGCCAGCGATGGATGGGAGAGACGGTCAGCAGCGTCACCTCGTGGCCGCGCCGCGCTAATCGCTCCGCCATCGGCATCGCACGGTAATAAGTGCCAACGTTGCGATAGTTGTGGTTCAAAAAGAGCAGACGCATGTGGGCATTGGCTTACTTCAGGCGATTCGCCGCAAAATAAAATTGCAGCGATCTCAAAAAATATAATGGAAAACGCATCATAAACGCCAAAAAAGATGCTCTGGATAGAATGCGTCTGCGAATAAACTCCGGTCGATGCCCTTCTTGCAAAAGCTTCACGTAGGCCTCTGGAATGTCATGGTAATGGGTCTTCAACCAGGTGCGTAAATGCGATCCCGTGTGATGAGGATAGAGGATGGAGGGTTCGGCGCGCACGATCATAGCTCCCTGAGCGGCTACGGAACCGGAGAGAAACAAAGGAAAGGCGAAATTCTTCGTCATTCCTGGCCACCGTTGGATGGCGGCTCTGGCGACAGGGGTGGCGTAGATGTTGGCTGTAATGAGCAGCATCCAGTTTTCGTCTATCTCCACACATTCTTCAAAGAGCGCACCGCCAGGACAGGTCTCTTTATCTTCACGGAACGGATAGATGCGCTCCTGAAGGATTGCGCCCTCGTAGCCGTTTTGCGTGCGGACGTTCAAATGAAGGAAGGAAAGATCGCCTGCGTCGTGGGTGGAAAGCTGCGTCAGGATCCAATCGAGTGCACCGTCGAAGATGACGTCGTCATCGCCGACGACCCAGACATACTCCCCTTGCGCCTGCTCGATGCACGACAACACGTTGCGGATCAGGCCGAGGTTATTAGGCTGACGCATCACTCGCAGGCGTCCATCGCTCGCCGACCGCCATTTTTCACAAACTTGGGGCGTTGCGTCGGGCGAGGCGTTGTCAGAGACCATCAGATCCACCTCATCCCACCGCCCGGCGATGGCTTCGACCGCCCAGGCAAGCTGTCTGTCCAATTTCTGCGCCCGATTGTACGTCGGGATGGCGATGGTGAGTCGCGGCCGGTTCATCGCATTCCCTCGCTCTGCAACCATTGCAACATGGCGGCGATGCCTTCCTGCGCGCGGACGCGCGGCTCCCACCCGAGCACCTGTCGCGCTTTTGCGATGTCGGCCACGAAAACTTTCTGGTCGCTGGCGCGCGGAGGAAGGTGCTGAGGCTCCAACGCAACGTTCAGCGCTTGCTCCAGATGGCTCAGCAATTCCAAAATCGAAAAGCTCTGCGCCATGCCGCCGCCGATGTTGAAGACCTGACCTGCCGCCCGGTCGATGTGGGCCACGGCGCAATCCAGATAGAGCCGCACCAGGTCATCGACATGGAGCACATCGCGAACTTGCTTGCCGTTACCCGAAATCGTAAAGGTGTGTTCACCCGGCTTGCGGGCGGCCTGAAGCGCCTGCATGCAGAACCAGCCCACCCACCCCTGATCATACGTGGCGTATTGCCGCCCCCCATACATCGAGGAATGACGAAAGACGACGGTGCGGACGCCAAACATGCGCGCGTAATCCAGCATGTATTGGTCTGCGCAGCCTTTGGAGCATCCGTACGGGGACTCAAAACTGAGCGGAATGCTCTCGTTGAAGCCTTCGGGAAAATCGGGCATCACATAGCGCGTGGACGTCTCGATATAGCGCACCCACTCCAGATCGCCGTAGACTTTATTGGTCGACGAATAGAGCACGATCGATTCGCCGGAGTGGAGGCGGACGGCCTCCAACACATTCAGGGAGCCCAGGGCGTTGGTTTCAAAATCAAGCCTGGGATTGGCAAGGCTGGTGGTCATCGCCACCTGACCGGCCAGGTGAACGATGACGTCCGGCCTGAACTCGGCGACCAGGCGGGCGACGGCGTCTGCGTTGCGAACGTCCTCCTGCACCATGCGCCAATCCTGCCCATGACGCATGCGCAGCCACTCCAAGTTTTGACGGCTTCCCACCCGGCTCAGATTGTCGAAGACAACGACCTCCGCCCCGCGCGCCAGACAGCAGTCGGCGACGTTGGCGCCGAGAAAGCCGCATCCTCCGGTGATCAGCCAGCGCATTGCAATCGCTCCTCTTCGTGCGTTCTCCACCAGGCGATGGTGCGCCTCAGCCCTTCCTGCAGATCGTACTGAGGCGACCAGTGCAACTTACGCATCGCCGAAAGATCGGCCTGTGAGAACATCACCTCATGCGCACGGTGCGGCCTTGCACCGAAATCCAACATGGTGCGAGAGTCGGTGAGCGCATGAATCTTCTCCACCACCTGGCGCACGCTAACGGCGACGCCGCTCCCCACCGAATATGCTGCGTA
Organism: uncultured Caldilinea sp.; assembly: GCA_937928035.1. Taxonomy (GTDB): domain Bacteria; phylum Chloroflexota; class Anaerolineae; order Caldilineales; family Caldilineaceae; genus Caldilinea. The sequence continues at coordinate 13,981 of CALFWA010000272.1, forward strand.
TCCGCCCGAGCGCCGTTTCCTTTGCTCGCAGGTGTGAAATTCCACCAGCCGGGCGAACGCTGCAACCACGTCTTGAATATAGACAAAATCTCGCTTCTGCTCCCCGGTCGTCAGGGTGAGGCGCTCCACGTTGCGCAGGCAGCCGAGAATGACGGAGGCGATAAATTGGGCCGGGTCATCGTCTTCGCCATACATCGCCTCCAACGCCACGTCGACAAAACAGGTCTCCGAGTCATCCGCCAACAATTTCAGCCATTGCGAAAATTGATGCTTACTGAGCGCATAGGGACTCGCAGTTGGGGGCAGCGCAGTGCCTGCGTTCAGAAAACAGGTCGCCTGCGCCTTGACGGCGGCCTCGGCCAGGCGCAGCGACCACGCTATGTTCGTCTCCACCAACTTGGTGAGGGAGCCGCCTCCGCGGCCATAGTCGGTCGCCGCATGAATCACCGCGTCGATGGGCTGCTGTGCGCTCAGTGCGTCTTCGATGTTCCCCGTATCGACGCATTGCAGTCGAACGATGTCGAGGACGTCGGCCAATCTGTGCAGAGCGCTTTGTGCGCGCACAAGCGCAATCACACAATGCCCTTCCTTAGCAAAATGCCGCGTCAAATGGCTTCCCAAAAAACCGGACGCGCCGCTCACCGCAATAGTGGCCATCCCTTCTCTCCCGCTCTCTTCCTCTCACGCCTGCATCGCCTTGTTTTCCAGCGCGCAGTTCACGAAAAGATGGATCGAATCGACGATGAAGCTCAGCATCGTTTCGTTGAGGCCGGGGTAGACCCCCACCCAAAAGGTATTGTTCATGATGC